>JBAUZG010000384.1:0-21278 GCA_049585195.1 Bryobacteraceae bacterium
ATCTTCAACTCTGCATGGCCAATCTTTCCTCCTGGAGCGCCCATTCGCGTTAGTTCCTTTGCTCCGAAGGCTTGTTTATAAAAATCAATGGCGCGCGTCGCATCGTTTACAACAAGGTAAGGCGTTATGGCGTGATAGCCAGCTGGGATCTTTTTAACTTGAGCAGCCATTTTGTACTCCTCGCCTCAGACCTTATCACAGTTCTCCATAAGATTGGACTAGTGAATTCGAGGTAGCTTGGGGCGGCACCGGCCCGCCGTTTCTGCCCGACCGAATTCCAGAGCGAGAGGCCGCCCATCAGGGACAGCCTCTGCCCACGCTCATGTAAGGCTTACTGGGTGACGCAAGGCGGGCCTGCATCGGTCAGGAACGTGCCATTGTCGGAGAACCAGCCGTTAATTCCTATGGAAGGCGCCCCGAAAAACCATGAGAAGAACGCCAATTCCTGGAGGTGATACGTGAAGCCGTTTGGCATCACGATCGGCGGCGCGCCCGTGCCAGTCAATGGGTCGCCTACTTCAAGGTTCGCTTGACAACCCGCCACCTGGCCTATATGGCCCCAGGGCGGAGTTGGGTTGTTGTCGAACGGGTCGTTCATCCATTCGGCAACTTCATGAGCCATAACGCCCGTGTCCTCTATGGCGGGGGGGAAGAGTCCCGTACTGTCGAAATCGAGCGGCGCATACGTCTGGATAGGCAGACCCGTATAGCCGTGATAGCCGATAATGCAGCAGTCGGAAAGGTTGTTGACAGGAGAAGCCATTACTACGTTGTGGAGCAGAAAGATTGGGAAATTGGACGGATTTACACCCTGCGCGACAAGGGCTGGAATCACCGTGCCGTCCAAGTAAGCGTCAAACCAGTTGATGTCGATGATCCCCATTGGCGCGCAGAAAGGTGGGGGTCCTAGCGCCGACGTCGAAAGGGCAAGGCCGTAAGCTTTAGGCACGTTTATCACGATGGGCGCGAGGGTCGTTACCGGATTAAGCAGCACATGGTATGTGTCATGGTCGTTAACGCTCCAGAAGTTGCCTCTTTGAAACGCATCCACGTACTGAGTGGTGCCTACAATCGTTCCACCAAAATCGAATGTGGCCGCATTCAAAATCGGAGATTGCTGAACCAGAGTGAGCGGGACATTGTTCGGTGCGGTCAAGCACGCGCTATCGGCTATGGTTGGATTGAAAGTCGTATTTCCCGGCTTGGTGGCAATGATATCGGTTTTCGCGTTGACACTGGTGCCGATCTCGACGGTCTTAATGATTAGCGGGACGAGATACGTTGTCACGTTCACGCTTCCCCCACCGTTGAACGGATCCTGACCCACCATGACGCCCGTGTAGGCATTCCCGTCTCGCGTTGATTCAACGAAGAAAGTCCACAGGGGCAATGTCTTGCTTGGGTCGGTAGCCATCAGATTTTTCATCGCATCCACTTTGTCCTGGCTCGGACCGGGCTTGACCCAGGAATACGCTTTCAGCCTCGGCACAGTGGCCCCACCTTGTGCCGGCTCCTGAGCAATCAGTCGCAGAGCGCTAGTGCAGAGCACAACTGTGGCGCAGGAAAATATTGAAATCAGGCGACGCTGCATCAAACACCTCCGATATCTGATAGTCGATCTCGGAGGGACTGTCAATAGGTATGAGGGTCTCGCTATTTAAAGTAAAGCACCGGACAACAGTCTGTTCGTTCTCACTCGTCTCTCAGTGCGGCCATCGGTTCAAGCGCGGCGGCGCGGCGCGCGGGTCCATAACTCGCGAGCAATGCAATCGCTGCGAGTAAAACGCCGGCTGTAACGATGGAGACGGGATCGTATGGCTTTAGTCCGTACAACAGCGTCGCGGCGGCGCGTGCTGCGAGCAGCGCAATAACGACGCCGGCCCCAAGCCCCACGCCGACGAGCAACACCGATTCGCGCAGCACCAGACGAATCACACGTGAGCGGTCCGCCCCGAGAGCCATCCGCACTCCGATCTCGTTCCTTCGCCGGGCCACCATATACGCGATGACGCCGTAAAGCCCAAGAGTGGCAAGAAGCCCGGCCAACAGCCCGAACCCTCCTGATAGGGTTGCCATCAACCGTTCGCGCAAAAGTGATTCCTGTAATTGCGCCGAAAACGACCGGAATTCGATTCCAATCGTGGGATTGTATGCGGCTACAGCAGTCTTGACGGCGCTCGTCAACCCTCCGGGCGAACCGGCCACGCGCAATACGAACGTGGCGCCTGGGCCAGGGTCATCGTCTTGCGCCACCGGAAAGAAACCGATAGGAACGAAGTCCTCTCGCAGTTCGTAATACTTTGTGTTTTCGACCAGGCCGACAATCTGGATCAACGGTTCCGGCTTCCCTGCCTCGGCTTCCATGTGGAACGTGCGGCCTACCGGATTCGCTCCGCCAAAGAACTTGCGCGCAAATATTTCGTTCACAATCGCTACCTTGGGCGAAGCGAGCGTGTCGCGATCGTTAAATTCGCGCCCGGCAAGCAGGTGCGTTCCCATTGTTCGAAAGTAGCCCGGACCAACACGATTGAAATTGGACAGCTTTCCGCTCGTCGCCGCGGTTGTGCCATCCGGTCCGATATCGTTGTTCCAACCGGCGCCGCTGACTGGCGTGAACCACACTTGCGCTGCGGAAACCACACCCGGAATTACAGACAGGCGATCATAGAGTTCGCGATAAACGGCCGGTATGCGCTCCTTCGCATATTGCGCACGAGCGAAGTTGAGGTTGACTGTGAGTACGCCCTCGGCATTGAATCCGGCTTGGGTCGTAAGCAAATTGCGCAAAGTCCCGACAAACAGCATCGCTCCCACGAGCAACACCAACGCAAGCGCCACTTGCGTCGCGACCAGGGCGCGGCGCAGGCTGAAGCGTTCGGGTCCCGCGGTCATGCTCCGGCCTCCCGCGCGCATGGCCGAAGCAGGCGACAAATACGTAGCTCGCAGAGCGGGCGCGAGCCCGAACAAGACGCATGTCAATATGGCGAGAACCGCGGTAAAGGCAAGCACGCCCCAATCCACTGATAGGCCGACAAAGAGCGGATCGTTTGATGTGCTGATGTAGCGGATCAGGCCGCGGCTCAACACCTGTGCCATTCCAACCCCAAGCGCTGCACCGGCGATGGCAAGCAACAGGCTTTCGACCAAAAGCTGGCGCACCAGCCGCCACCGCGATGCGCCAATCGCAAGTCTCACGGCGATCTCGCGCTCGCGCACGCTCGCCCGCGCCAGCAGCAGATTCGCCAGATTCGCGCAGGCAATCAACAAGACCAAGCCGGCCGTCGCCATGAGCAGCCAAAGAGGGCGTTCGTATTGTTCGCGTAAGCCGGAAATACCGGTTCCCGCATCGGTCGCAGCCAGCTTGTTGGCCAAATATCGCTTGACTTGCTGAGACTTGTAAATTGGCGGCAAGGTTGCTCGCATAATTCCCGGTGACAGCGCGTGCAACTGCGACGTAGCCCGCTCCGGGCTCCATCCCGGCTTCAAGCGTCCTATCATCGACAGCCACCACGCATGACGGACAGGGATGCGGCCCTTCTTGTCGTCCGCCAGCAAGCGATCGGCGCAAAGCGGGATGGCGACGTCATAGCGAGAGCCGACCTCGACGCCGAAGAACGCCGCGGGAGTGACGCCTATTACGGGAAATGAATAACCGTCGAGACTGACGGTGCGGCCCAGGACTCCACGGTCGCCTCCAAATTCCCGCTGCCAGAACGCGTAGCTAATCACTGCTCCGGTGCCGGAGCACGTTTGGCTATCGTCTTGTGAGGTGAACGTGCGGCCCAGCGCCGCGTTCACGCCGAGCGTGCGAAAGAAATCTCCGCTGACGTAAAGACCCTCGGCGTACAGCGCTTCGCCCCCTTTAGCCAGATTGAACCGGGTGTCGCTCCATGCGAGCACACCCGTGAATGCCTGCTGCCGAGCTCGGATCTCGTCCCATTGCGCATAGGTTAAGCGCGAACTGCGGGAGGAGAACCAGCCTGACCGCGCCGAGTTCTTCTCGAAGTCGATCGACACAAGCTCCTTTGGATTGCGCACAGGAAGCATCTTGAGGCGTATCGCGTCGATGAGCTGGAAAATCGCCGTGTTCGCGCCGATGCCGAGCGCCAGCGACAACACAGCGATGACGGCAAATCCAGGGCTCTGCTTTAGCTGCCGTATTCCGTAGCTCACGTCGTGCATGATCGATTCGAGCATATTCACCTATTCTTGCTATAAACGAACGACGGTGCTTTTGGTTAGGCGGGTGCTAATCTTTTCCCTGGTACAGCCAAGTGACATGCGAATGAACCGCCTTGCCCATTGTCTGTGTCTGTCGGTTTTAGTCTGCGCGACCCTCTATCCGGCCGACGATCCACTGCCTCGCGTCCCGCCAGTTGAGTACGCCGTGGGAGCCGACCTATCGTTCTTGAAGCAAGCGGAGGATCGCGGCGTCGTGTTCAAGGATAATGGCCAGGCTAAGCCGGGACTCGAGATTTTCAAAGATCACGGGTATAACTGGATTCGCCTGCGGCTGTTTCATACGCCGCCAGAGCTTCCTAATAACTTGCAATACACGATCGCGCTGGCCACCGCGGCAAAGAAGCTCGGCTTTCACTTCTTGCTCGATTTTCATTACTCGGATACGTGGGCCGATCCAGGAAAGCAATTCATACCGAAGGCATGGCAAGCGATGCCGCACGCTCAACTTGTGAACGCGGTGTTCGAGTATACAAAGCAGACCATTTCGGCGCTCCACGACGCGAACGTGCTTCCCGACATGGTGCAGATCGGAAACGAAGTTACGAACGGCATGCTGTGGCCGGATGGCCGTTTGCCCGACAATTGGGACAATTTTGCCGAATTAGTCAAGGCGGGAATTGCGGGCGTTGAAGCGGGAAAAGGCAACGAGCCGAGGCCGCGAATCATGATTCATATTGACCGCGGCGGCGATAAAATCCGGACGAAGTACTTCTTCGACAAGTTGAATTCATATCGCGTTAACTACGACGTAATCGGAGAGTCATACTATCCCTGGTGGCATGGAAGCTTGAACCATCTTCGCGAGAACATGATTTTCATGGCCGGGGAGTACAAGAAGGACATAATCGTTGTGGAGACCGCCTATAATTGGGAGCCTGCGGAATACGAGCACAGGCCCGCGCCATTTCCGGAAACTGCGGAAGGACAACGGCAGTTCCTCGAGGAGGTGAATCGAGTGCTGCAGGAAACTCCTCAAGGCTTAGGCAAAGGTGTGTTCTGGTGGGAGCCCGCGGTAATGGGGCAGCTGCGTACGCGCGGTTTTTTCGATCACGACGGCAACGCTCTGCCGGTAATGAGTGTTTTCGATGCTTTTATGCGGTACTAAGCCGCTGGCATGGAACTAACTTCCGCCGGCTAAGGGCAGATCGATCTGCTTTGTCTCGTTCTCGGATAGGTTCACTGTCACGCCCTGGTCTTGATACTTTCTCATCGCTTCGGGATTGCGATATTCGAGGCCGGCAATGGAGGTGAAAGCGTACATGCGATAGGAACCCGGAGCGAGTCCGGAAAGCGAGAATTGCGGGGCTACCGTGTAGGAGCGTGGTTCGGCCGCGGAATCCCCGTCAGGCAATGCCAGAACGATCACGCTAGCCAAACCTTCCGCGCCCTTGACTTTGCCGGTGAGCGTGGCGCCGCCCGTGCGAAGAACAACCTGAATCGTTTCCGGCTGCGCGCCCGGCGTCACTACGAAATCGTTCCGAATGAGATCCGTTTGTCCCGACCGCAGTTCCGAAACATACCAAGGGCCGGAGGACTGAAATTCCACTCGATACGTTCCAGGCACGACACGCTCAACGATTTGGCCTGGGACGTCGACCCTGTAATTACCGAGATTGCCGGCGCTGTGATGCGTCGGTTCGAGACGAAGCTGGCCGGGCATCTGCGCAAGTGCCTGCGAATTGCCCCGCGATGCATCGTACTGAATCTGAACGTGGAGTGTCGCACCCGGAAAGGGCTCGACCGAAATGCCGTTCACATCGGCGCTCGCGACCCCAACCTGGACTTCGCCGTACAGCATTTGATCGCCGTTTCCCTCGTTGACAAAAACCGAATAATCGCCCGGCACTACATCGAGAAACTTGAAACGATTTCCTCTTCGCTGAATCCGCGTCGCGATCTGGTCGCCCTCCCGGTTGCGAAGGCTAATGAACATGCGATCGCTACTATCCCCGTTCACCGTTCCGCTGATGGCGTAAGCCCTCGCCGGGTTCTCGGAAAAATTTGCTTCGGCCTCCTGTCCTGGCATCACCTGAACCGGCACTGCACCCGAAGCATCGGCCGCGCCCGGAAAATATATGCCCGGATAGACCTCGTCGAAGTTCTCGCCGAACGAGCGGATCTGTGGTGATAGCACTCGTACGGGACGGGTGGCGGTAGCAACAATATACTTTCCGGGGACCAGGCTCGCGATTCTGTACTCGCCCGAGTCGTCGGTTGTAGCGGAATTGCGCTGGTCCGAAAATACGGTACCGTCCACCACATGCTGATAAATGGCTTTGACATCGATACCTTCAATGGGATCGCCGTTCATGTCTGTCACCCGCCCGGCTATGGCGCCCATCGGATAGAGGCTTACTTTGATATCTGTGTCGCGCCCAATCTGCAGGACCGGAATTGGAGCGGAAGTCAGTCCCATCTCCTGTTGGTTGTAAAAACCCGGTTTCTGGCCGAAAACCATGGCCGCGCCCGCCGCCAGATTGTCAAATTCGAAACGGCCGTCCGGCCCGCTCATGGTCATCTGCTGTGATTGCGCGTTCAGGTGAACGAGCGCTCTGGGAATAGGTTCGCCAGTCGCGCCGTTGACGACAATGCCGCTCAGCGAGTATTGTCCAGTCGAGTTTGTCTGCGACGGGTTTGATGCATTCTGACGAGCCAGCGAAATTGCGGCGAGCGCGACAAGTAGAAATCCCCGCGATAGCGCGCGCCGGCCCATGGCTAAATCGTATTAGACGCGCGAGACATTTACCACGGTGCACGTTCGGTTGTAAAATGCCCGCAGACTGTCGAATATGCTTTGGAATAACCTTCGTTACGCCTTGCGCCAGTTCCGGCAAAGCCCGGCATTCACCATCACGATTCTCGTCACTTTGGCTCTCACCATTGGCGTGAATACAGCGATCTACAGCGTCGTGGATGCGATCTTCTTTCGCCCGCTACCCTATCCGAAACCGGACCGCCTGGTGATGATTGGCGTTGCGTATAGCAAAAACGGCACCTCCGGCATCCGAACCAACCAAAACGGCCGCCTCTGGGAAGCACTGCGAGATCACGCGACGCTCCTCGATTGTGCGGTGTACCACCCGGGCTCGGGCGGCGTGAATCTTTTCGCCAATGGCGGCGTCGAGTATGTGAAGCAGCAAAAAGTGAGCGCCGGGTTCTTCAACGTGCTCGGCATCAGTCCGCTCGCCGGCCGGGAGTTCACACGGCAAGAGGACGTGCGCGGCGGACCGGCGGTCGCAATCCTCAGCTACGAGTTCTGGCAGCGGGTATTTCAAGGTAATCCGTCTATTATCGGCCGCACGGTGGACCTTCGCGGCGCGCCATATACTGTCGTCGGCATCATGCCGCGCGGTTTTCACAGCGATGCAAAAGTCGATGTCTGGACACCCATTCAGCCCTCCACTACGGGCGAAGGCGGTGGATGGAATTACACCGTCATCGGCCGTCTGAAGCCAGGCGTTACGCCCGCCGCGGCAAACGCGCAGCTTAGCGTTGTCACGGCTCCGCTCCTCGATGAAATGCGAAAGAATCTGCCGCACAATGGTTCGATCGATGAGCGCACGGTGCCGCTCCAAATTGGGCGGGCTGACTATCTGCGAACAAGTATCACGATTATGTGGGCCGCCGCGGCGCTCGTGCTTCTTATCGGCTGCGTCAACATAGCCGGCATTTTGCTCGCCCGTTCCGCCACGCGCTCCCGCGAAATTGCGACCCGCATGTCCGTGGGCGCGAGCCGTCGCGCCGTCATTTCTCAGTTGCTGTCCGAAGCGGCGCTGCTCGCGATCGGAGGCGGCACCGGAGGTTTGCTCGTCGGTAAATTCGCTATTGCCGCTCTCACCTGGCTCAATCCCGGCGAATTCGATATCTGGCGTCCCACCCAGCTTGATGCCCGTGTCGCCGGCGTAATGCTGGCCGTCTCGCTTGCAACGAGCGTTTTCTTCGGCCTCTTTCCGGCCCTTGAAGCCACATCCGTCGATTTGCGTTCGTCGCTTTCGGAAGCGGGACGTACGGCATCGGGCAGTCGCAAGCAATGGAAACGCCAGGCGCTGGTGCTCGCGGAAGTGGCGCTTGGAGTTGTACTCGTGGTCGGGGCCGGCCTGTTGATCCGCACGTTTGCCACGCTGATGGGCACGAATCCGGGCTTCAATCCGAACCATCTGATGACGGCTACGGTTTCCCTACAGGATGCCCGTTACAGCACGTCGGCGGCGGGCGCGCGCCTGTTTCGTGAGACTCTCGAAAAAATTCGCCGGATTCCCGGCGTTCAATCGGCGGCGGCAACGTTGACCCTGCCCTACGAACAGGCCGTCAACGAGAACATACAAGCCATCTCTGGGCGCCGAATTACTCGCTACGACGGTTTGACAAATATCGTCTACACCACTCCGGGATTTTTCGAAACGCTCGAGATGCCAGTGCTGCGAGGCCGCGACTTCGAAGATACCGACCGCGCAACCTCGGCGAAGATCTGCGTGGTGAATCGCGCCTTCGAAGAAGCTTATATGCCTGCTGACAGCGCTCCACTCGGCCGTCAGATCAATTTCTTTGGCGGAGAACCCTGCGAAATCGTCGGCGTGGTCGGCGACGTTCCCCAGCAGCAGGGGTGGGGCGGTAACTTTGGACCGATACCCGCGCTGCCCCAAATCTACGTGCCGGTCGACCAGGTTGACAATAGCGGCTTCGTCCTGGTGAATACGTTCACGTCACCCAGCTTTGCCGTCCGCACGCGAGGCAACATCGCGGGTCTCGAACACCCCATGAGCCGGGCCGTCCAAAGCGTCGATCCTCGCCTGCCGTTCTCCGCGTTCCGCAGCATATCGGAGGTGCGAAGCGACGCGTTGCAAGAGCAGCGTTATCATGCCGTGCTGTTTTCGACTTTCGCGGCGCTCGCCATCTTTCTCTCCGCTCTCGGCGTGTATGGGTTAATCGCGCAATCGGTTGCGCAGCGAACTCGCGAGATGGGCATTCGCCTGGCGCTCGGCGCAACCTGGCGCGATGTCATCCGCGCCGCGGCTATGCCCGGCATCACGCTATCACTAGCCGGAATTGCCGTCGGTTTTGTTCTCGCAGCCTTCGCCGCGCGTCTGCTCAAAAGCCTGATTTGGGGAGTCACCACCACTGATCCGCTCACTTTTTTGAGCGTTGCCGTGTTACTTGTCACTGTCGCCGCTATTTCTAGCCTGATCCCGGCGCTTCGCCTCGTCCGCCTCGATCCGGCCCAAACGCTTCGTCAGGAGTAACCATTCAACGACAATAGAAGTGTGCGCAAGTGGTTGCTAATCCTCGTAAGCTTAGCCGCGCTGCTAATCCTCGCCAGTGTGGTAGTCGCGATTCAATTAAGACCAAGAGTAAAGGCGCGGCTCGAAAAGATTCTCGCCGAACGATTTGATAGCGGCGTACAGATCGGCAGCTTATCGGTGCGGCTGTTTCCCAAAGCTTCGGTCACAGCGGGAAACATTAGCCTCCGCTACCGCCATCGAATGGACATACCGCCGTTGATTACGATCGGACGGATTTCGGCCAGTTCCGATCTGGCGACGCTCCTGTTTGGCGCGCAGCACGATGTCAGCTTAGTGAGGCTTCAAGGGCTTCGCATCACGATTGCTCCGGGAATGATGCACCACAGCCAGTTCACGGCTAACTCGAACGTCTCGAATAAGAACGACGATCAGACAAACTACTTTCCATTTGTAATTCACCGCATAGTTGCGGATGGAGCGGTCCTGGTAATTCTTCCAAAGAAGGAGAATCGCGTTCCGCTCGAGTGGGATATCGAAAAACTCACAATGACCTCGGTAGGGCCTCGCCGTCCTATGAACTTCGTCGCTTCGCTCACGAATGCGAAACCGCCCGGCATGATTCAATCCGCCGGCACGTTTGGACCATGGCAAAAGCAAGACCCAGGCAGCACGCACGTAGGCGGACACTACACCTTCAAAAACGCCGATATGGGAGTCTTCAAGGGCCTTAATGGCATTTTGTCAAGTGTCGGCGACTATACGGGAGCGCTCGACGACATTAACGTGAACGGAACCACGGACATACCGAATTTTCAGGTCGGCGACGGCAATCCAGTCGATTTGAAAACCAAATTCAGCGCGACGGTGGATGGCACAAATGGAGATACGGAACTCCATCCGGTGGATGCGAGCTTCATGCAATCGGAATTCATCTGCCAGGGCGGCGTGGTAGGAACGCCGGGCGTAAAAGGCAGAACGATCGACCTTAATGTGGTTTCGAAGCAAGCCCGGCTTGAAGACATCCTGCTGCTGGTCTTAAACAGCAAACAGCCGCCGCTCGTAGGAGACGTTGACTTCCAATCGAAGCTCGTTCTTCCGCCGCGCGATGTTCCGGTGATCGAAAAACTGTTCCTGAAGGGGCGCTTTGCCCTGCAGCAGGCGCACTTCACGAGCGGGAAAATGCAGGAGCACCTGGACACCTGGAGCGACCGGAGCCGCGGGGTCAAGGACGCGCAAAATCAGCCGGAAGTGGCTTCGAACATGAAGGGGAGATTTGAGCTCAAAGACTCGGTGGCAACGCTCACCGGGCTATCGTTCGGCGTTCCCGGCATTCTTATCGCGTTAGATGGGACCTATGGGCTTCGCTCCGAGCAGATCGATTTTCATGGGGGCATCCAGCTTCAAGGAAGGTTATCGGCTATGATCACGGGTTGGAAATCGCTGCTTCTGAAAGCCGCGGACCCATTCTTCCGCCGCGACGGGAAAACAGTGCTCCCGATCAAGATCACCGGCACGAAATCGGATCCGAAATTCGGGTTGGATTTCCATCGCGATAAGAATGAAAGGTGAGTCTCTAATCGAAATGCCTGTTTCTTTAGCGAATCAAGTCGCGCTTGTTGTGGGTGCGTCAAGCGGGATCGGAAGGGCCGCTGCAATCGGCTTGGCGCGGGAAGGCGTCAAAGTGATGGCGTCGGCGCGCCGCGCAGAACGTCTTGAACAGCTCAAGAGGGAGATGCTCGCTGAACGCCGTGTCGTCGAAATTCACCCAGCGGACGCTTCCAGGCCCGAGGAGATGGAGCGTTTAGCCGAAGCAACGCGAACGAAGCTTGGCGCGATCGCCATTTTCGTGTACGCGACGGGCACCAACACACCCAACCGGAGCATGGAGCGACTTCGCCCCGAAATCTGGAACGAACTGATCTCGGTGAATCTCAATGGAGCGTATTACTCGACGCGCGCCGTGCTTCCGAATATGCGGGAAGCGAAATCGGGGCACCTGATCTATATCGCGTCCATCTCGGGGCTTGTGCCGGACGTATCCGGCGCCGCCTATCAGGCTTCAAAACGCGGGCTGGTTGGGCTCGCGCACGCGATCCGGGTCGAGGAAAAAGAGCACGGCATCAGGACCTGCGTCGTCTGCCCGGGGCTCGTCGACACCGAAATCCTCGCAAAACGGCCCGTACAGCCTACGTCAGAAGTTTTGGCAAAAGCGCTCCAGCCCGAAGATGTGGGTGAGCTCGTGGTTTCGGTGGCAAAGCTCAACCCGCGCGTCGCAATACCTGAAGTTCAGATCATGCCGACGTACCTGTGAAGCGCGTAGCGAGCATTATCGGCGCCAATAGCCGCGATAGTAGTAATGGCCCGCGTAGTGGGGCGCAACCCAATACGCACGCGCATATGGCGGTCTCGCCCAGTAACCCGAATGCCAGTAATAGCGCCCGCCACCTGGATACCAATATCCGCCCACCCATGAGTATCCTGGACCCGGGTAAGGAGGCACATATCTGACGACCGGCGCCGCAGGCGGTGGCGGGGCATAGTAACCAAATGCCGGACCAACACCGACGCCAACGGCTACTCCGACGCCGGCAAAAAGTGAGCTGCCAGCCAGCAAGAAAAGAGCGAATAGTTTTGTTTTCATTGTTTCCAGCTCCTGCCTTCTTTGACGTGAAACCCCTCGGGAGGTTTACGCGCCAGCAGCTCGCATGCAAATGCGTGACCGGAAACCATATCGGAATGCTTCCGTCCAATCTTTGAGTTCCCATCGATTTACGAGTCGGATTTTCGCACTGGCCAGACGACTAAAGGCATCAGTAGTCGCAGAGAGGACCCTTTTTGAGATTTCTATTTCTCGGTTTCGCAGTTGCCACAGTGCTTTCCCGCAGTTTGAACGCCCAAAACCCGGCGAATTTGCCGGCGCAGGTCGGGCCTACCCAATCCGCCGCTCCGTTTTCGGTCTCCGACAAATTTGATTACAGAATTGTTCAGGCATTCGGATTGCGTGGGTTTGCCGGGTCGGCCATCGGAGCGGCCATCGGACAGGCGCGCGACGTGCCCCATGAATGGGGTCAGGAATTCGGCGGGTTTGCAGCGCGTTACGCCTCAGGCTTTGGCGGGAACCTCGGACGGCAGGCGATGGCCTTCGGTCTCGAAAGCGCGCTTCACGAGGATCCGCGTTACTTTCCGAGCGAGGAGACGGGATTCAGAGCCCGAATGAAAAACGTTCTGTTGCAGACCCTCGTCACACGGACCGATTCCGGCGGCGAGCGGTTCGCCTACGCCCGCATCATCAGCGCTTTTGCTGACGGCCAGCTTGTCCGTGCCTGGCAGCCGGCCAGCACGGCGTCTGTAAGGGGAGGAATTACGCGGGGCTTCATCGGTCTTGGCACCGATTTCGCGTACAATTTTCTGCAAGAGTTCATTCCGTTTGTGCGGCCGCGCTCGCTGCGAAAGCACTGACGCTCGAGAGCGGGCGAGGCAGGCCTCGCCCCTACGGAAGTTCAGGCTTACGTCGCCGGCGGCGCCACTCGAATAGAACCACTCCAGCGGCGACGGATACGTTGAGCGAAGAGACGGCGCCCGCCACGGGAATGCTTACCAGAAAGTCGCAATGCTTCTTCACCCCGTCATGCAATCCATGCCCCTCGCCGCCAAGAACAAGTGCCGTCGGTGACGCAAATTCGACCTGGTCGTATCGTTCTGATCCCCGCTCATCGAGTCCATATATCCAGAATCCGGCGGCCTTCATTTGTTCGAGAGCCCGGCTGATGTTGGTCACGCGCGCGACCGGCAGATATTCGAGAGCGCCCGCCGCGGCACGTGAAACGGTTTCGGTGAGCGGTGCGGAGCGGCGTTCAGGGACGACAACCCCAGCAGCTCCGGCGGCATGCGCAGTCCTAATGATCGCGCCTAGATTGTGTGGGTCCTCTATTCCATCGAGTAGTACCACCAGAGCCGCGTCCGAGAGTACGGCTTCCAATTCGACATATTGCTGAGGTGCGCCGAACGCGATCACGCCTTGGTGCGCAGCACCCTTCGCCGCCCGATCGAGAGTTTCACGAGGCTCGAACCGGATCGGTATCGTTCGCTCGCGGCACAATTCTACGATCTCCTGAATGCGTGGTCCGGCGCTTCCTTTGGCGATAAGAATCTTGTCGAGAGGCCGTCCCGAGCGCAGCGCCTCGCGGACCGGATGAATGCCAAGCGTTAGACCCATACCGTACACCCAATGGTATCGGCCGGTGCAACGACCTCTGTTACGAACGTTTTTGCTATCCGGCAAGCCGTTTTGTTCGTTACAATTAGGGGTTCCGCCGATGCTTGCCATGAGCGATGGAGGCCGGCCGCCAACCGACGGCCCAGAAATTCCTAACAAGCTCTACTTCCGGATCGGCGAGGTCGCCAAGCTGGCCGGCCTTAAGCCTTACGTACTCCGCTTTTGGGAAACGGAATTTCCCGGCCTGGGACCTAAAAAATCGGGCACCGGGCACCGGCTTTACCGGCGCAAAGATGTCGAGCTGGTGTTCGAAATCAAGCGTTTACTGTACGAGAAGCGCTACACGATCGAAGGCGCGCGGAAGTTTCTCGAAACGCGGCCCAAGCCGGCCGCGAGCAGGATGCAGCGCCAGAAGCTGCAGGGCGAACTGTTTAATAATCGAAGCCAATTTCTCGGAGAGATGCGCCGGGAGCTGACTGAGATTGTTCACCTTCTCGAGTCGCCGGAACGTGAAACGGAATAAAAGTCCCGTTTCTGTCTCCCCAATTAAAGTTCCTCTCCTTCGTCCCGATAACTGTAATCACAGGGCTTATGATTCACCTGACACGCATCAATCGCGCGCCGCTTGTTCTCAATTCCGATCTGATTGAGTACATCGAGAAGACCCCCGATACGGTGGTCAGCTTAACCAATGGCGCGAAGCTGCTGGTTTTGGAGTCGCCCGAAGAGATTGTTGAGAAGGTAGTCGGATTCCGACAAGGCATTCTGCGCGGGGTGGCAAAAGCGCCAGGAGGCATGGCGGGCGCGGCAATCCATCCGTTTCTCAGTCCCAAACCGTTGCGTTCCAGGGCGTCGAACGAGGCTGAAGATGAGGAAAAGGAGTAACCATGGCCAAGCAAGGCTCGCGCCCGGATCTTGCCAGTTTTGCCGGTATTGCTTTAGCACTTCTCGGCATTGTGGGCGGTCTCGTTCTCGAAAAGGGCAGCATCAAAGATATTGCGCAGTTCACGGCGGCGCTGATTGTCTGCGGAGGTACGGCGGGCGCGGTTCTCGTCACCTCCCCGCTCCGCTCAGTCTTGTTGGCGTTCTCTTACGTGAAGACTGTCTTTTTTGAACGGCAGCACGATTTGGCCGGGCTGACTGACGAGATCATCGGTTACGCAAGCAAAGCGCGGAAACAGGGAATCGTCTCGCTTGAGTCGGAAGCGGCAGCCATTTCCGATCCCTTCCTGAAGAAGGCGGTGAACCTGGCGGTCGATGGAGCCGACATTGAAGAACTGAAAGCCATGATGGAGCTCGAGATTGAACAGCGGGAGCATGAGGCCGAGGAGGCCGCCAAGGTCTTTGAAAGCGGCGGCGGATATTCGCCGACCGTTGGCATCATTGGCGCGGTATTGGGCCTGATTCAGGTAATGAAGAATCTCGAAAACATCAGTGAGGTGGGTCATGGCATTGCGGTGGCATTCGTGGCGACAGTCTATGGCGTAGCGCTGGCGAACATTCTTCTGCTTCCCGCGGCCGGCAAAATTCGCTCCCGCGCGGCGAGCAACAGCAAGATGCGCGAGCTGTGCCTTCAGGGAGTAGTAGGCATGATCGAAGGATCGAATCCGAAGTTGATCCGCGCCAAACTCGAGGCATATCTGCCCGAGTCGAACTCGAGCGCCGGGCGGAAGCAGCCGCAACGAGTCGCCGCATAGCAACTCTGAGAAGCCTGTCATGGCACGCCGAAAAAAACACGCCTCTCACGTTAATCACGAAAGATGGATCGTTTCCTATGCCGACTTCGTGACGCTGCTGTTCGCGTTCTTTGTAGTCATGTTCGCCACCGCGAACGCCGACAAAAGTAAAACCAAAATGGTGGCGGCTGCCGTGCGTGCGGCTCTGAACCAGACGAAGGTCAGCGACGTCCTGGGCACGTTGACAGGCAACGGGCAAGGCAGCGCAACGGCGTCAAAGCTGGATCAAAAATCTCAGAATGTGGACCGCATGGCTCGGACAATGGAGGAGCTGATGCCGTCTATGGAACTGCTCGCGAAAGAGCTGAAACCCGAAATTGATAAGGGCAACGTCGAGATGCACATGGCCGCTCGGGGACTCACAATCAGTTTCAAGCAGGCCGCCTTCTTCGATTCGGGAAGCGACGCGCTCAAGCCGGGCGCAATTGGAACCATCGCCACCGTCGGCAATGCCCTGCTTAAGATTCCAAATTCGGTTCGTCTCGAGGGGCACACGGACAACGTGCCGATTTCGACCGGACGTTTCAACAACAACTGGGAGCTTTCCTCCAGCCGGGCCATCGCCGTCCTGCAGGTTCTTACCAGTAAGTTCGGAGTTCTCCGTCCGCGCCTCGCCGTCGGGGGTTACGCAGATGTTGCGCCGGTGGCGAGCAACGACACCGAAGAGGGCCGTGCCCGCAATCGCCGCGTGGATGTCGTGATTCTAAGCGAGTTCGGAGCGGCCAATGACCCCAAGGGAGAAAAGTAGCGCCCGTTTTCAATTCGCCGACGCCGCTCGAGCTCGCGGGCTGTGCGATTGAACCCCGGAAGCAAGGCGCTGTAGATCGCTGGTTTCGAGCGGCTTCATGAGTAAATCGAACCCGCCCGAGCTTAACACTTCCGCCCACATGTTTTCATCAGCGGCGCGCGACATGACGACAACAGGAGGCGCCTCACGCAACTCGCGCATCCGGTCGAGCAGATCGTGCCAGCCGCCATCGGGCAGGTCTCTTTCACAGAGCACGACGTCGAAGGGCCCCGAATTCAGTATGGCTACGGCTTCCTGGCAGGTTTGCGCCCGGCGGACGCTCCAACCAGGCATCGTGGCCTCGACAAACTTCGGATCTTCCATGTCCGGGCTCACAGCCAGAATCACTGCACGGGATTCACTTGCCATACCAGCTTGTGGCATATTCTCTACCCCCCTTAAAGCTACAGCTCGAGGAATACAGACGGATCGATGCGGTCGAGTTTTTGGTGTTCTATTCTTTATACTCCAATTTCGTGTAAATTGCCACAGAGCACAAGAAGCCTTTCTGTGCCGACTGAAGCACAAAGCCACTTAGCCGAACTTTGTCACCGGACCGCTTACTTGCGTGCGCGGCTCGGCCAAACAGTTGAATCCACAAGCTTCGTTTCCGAGCCACGACCGCGAAGGAGATCCCCATGGCCCTGCGGGCCACCAAAGCTGATGAAAGACCGCAAGCCCGGAACCGAGCCGCGACCGCGAGGGAGCGGTCTTCCGCGTGTTTTTCAGAGGAGTGGTTGCGACGAAGTTAGGTTAGTTTTGAGAGAGTGTTCCATTCTTTGCTGGAGCGGCCTTTCAAAGCTGCAAAGGCAGGCCCGGAAGCTCGCTCCGTGCGGCTTCCTGTGATCTTCATCAGTATTGGCGCTATCTCGTCTTGTTCTCGAACAGGAAGAGCCCGCTTTTTCCCGCTACGACGAAATCAAGGTCGCCGTCGCCGTCGATGTCGGCAACCGGAATCTGAATGCCTCCTCCAGTACGGGTGCCATAATCGATCACGTGCTTCACCCATTGCGGATCGGGCGAACCAGGAATTGGGAGGCGCTCGTACCAATAGACGCCCAAGGGCTCGCGCGCGCCGGGATCGTGTCCGTTGTGAGCCATGTAGCGCTTCCCGGTTAGCAAGCCGATGTTGCCTGTACCGCGAAAATCTACCAGCGTCACTGCGTGCGCTTGAGACCAGCTATCGTCGATCATGTGTTTCACCCACGATCCATCGGCGGTGTGCTCGACCCAAAAGATACCGTAGTTATGAGCCATTGAGGTAATCAGGTCGGGCCGCCCGTCTCCGTTTACATCCTTCACGTAAATGAAACCAAGGTCTCCCAGCTTCCAATCAGGGTGAAATTTCCAGTCGCCTGCGCGCGGGTCGGGCGGCGCTTCGAGCCAGCCGGATTGCGTGAGAATGTCATTGCGCCCATCGCCGTTGACGTCGCCTACGCCGATGCCGTGCCCGTAGCTGACCGGACTCACGACATGCTTAATGAGCGTGCCGTGGCCGCGTTCATACCAGGCAAGCGGCGCTTTCTGATCTCCAAACTGAGGCAGAATTTCGTCTGCTTTCCCATCGTTGTCCAGGTCCACCAGGAACGTAAACTCGATAGGCCACGAGGTCTCGATGGGCGTTTCGATCCATTTGCCTCCCGTGCTGCCCGGATTCTTCCACCACGCCAATTTCTTCGAAAACCAGCCCGAGGTGACAAGATCTACATGCCCGTCACCATCGACATCGAGCGGAAGAGTACTCAGGTCGTCGATGTAGTTGTTCGTATACAGAATGTCGCGGAAGTGGTGCTTCTTCCACTCGGGCGCTTCGTACCAGTTCTCGCCGGAAACGATGTCGAGCTTGCCGTCGCCATTAATGTCGGCGATCGCCGCCGATTCGCTCGACCCGAGGTCAAGGGTGTGTTTCACGAAGGGGATTTCGGGCGGTCTGGTCACTTCGAAAGCAAATACGAGAGAGGCGATCGCGAATCCGGAGCCGAAAATGGCTGTCCAGAGCCGGGGCAATTTGTGAAAACGGAACATGGCAGTTTAGACCTGGATGCTCGAGATATCGACAGTGGACCGGTGCCCTTCGATAACCACGATGCCCGAATCGGTAACGAAATACCGCTTCCGCTCTTCTTCGAGGTTATAACCAATCATCGCGTCTTCAGGAATCTTTACGTTCTTATCGAGAATCGCGCGCCGAACACGAGCCCGCCGTCCAATATCGCAGTTATCGAACAGTACCGAGTCCTCCACGTGGGCGCCAGTGTGGACGCGGACGCCTCGTCCGATAATCGATCCTCTGACCATACCGCCGGAAACGATGCTTCCTCCAGCCAGGATCGAATCGATGGCGATGCCGCGGCGGCCTTCTTCGTCAAACACAAATTTGGCCGGGGCATCCGAATAACCGGCCGTGCGCAGCGGCCACTGCCGGTTATAGAGGTTGAGGGCGGGCGAAACGGCTCGGAGATCCATGCTCGCTTCATAGTAAGCGTCGAGTGTTCCTACATCGCGCCAGTAATTGGGAAAGCCTACCGGGTCGCCTGGAATCCGGTTCGTCTGGAAATCGTAGGCGTAGAGGTCGGCGCGGCCGATTAATCCAGGAAGAATGTCTTTCCCGAAATCATGAGAACTGTCTGAATTCTGCGCATCGGCGTACAGTTCGCGGACCAGAAGCTCGGTCGAGAAAATATAGTTTCCCATCGAGGCATGGACGCGCTGCGGGTCGGCCGGCATGGTAGGAGCATCGGCCCGCTTCTCATGGAAGGCGACAACTGTTCCGTCAGGCTCCGTCTCGATCACCCCGAACTCGATGGCGTATTCCTTGGCAACGGGAATAGCCGCTACGGTCGCGCTGGCTCGGCGCGCGACGTGAAATTCGACCATTTGCCGGATGTTCATGCGGTAGATATGATCGGCTCCAAAGATGACGACGACATGGGGGTCAGCCTGCTCAATCAGATTGATGTTCTGATAGATGGCGTCCGCAGTGCCGCGATACCAATCCTCTTCGGGCGTGCGCATCTGAGCAGGAACGGGGATGATGAAATTGTTCTTTAACAATCCGGTGACTTCCCAACCCTCCCGTAAATGCTGCAACAGAGACTGGCTCTTGAACTGAGTCAGCACGTAGATGGAAAAGATTCCGGAGTTGATGAGATTGCTCAAAACAAAATCGACGATGCGATACCTTCCGCCGAAAGGAACCGCGGGTTTCGCGCGTTCTTTTGTCAATGGGAAGAGACGAGTGCCTTTGCCGCCTGCCAGTACAAACGCCAGAACTCGAAGCTGCATCCAGACGACCTCCGCCGCTACAGCATACAAAACTGCTATGGGAAAGAACAGGAGTGGCGCGGGCACTCATGCCGAAAGCCCGTGTCGAACTCAAAGTGGCGTAGGCACTCGTGCCTGCCAGCGTCGGGACGAGTCCCGACGCTGGCGAGATTTTCTACGCCTTCGAATTCCAGGACGTAGCGAGCTCGACAAACGTTCGCACCGCAACGCCCGACGGGCCTTTCGCCAACCATGCTTTCGCATCGTCGAGCCAGGCTGTCGAAGCAATGTCGAGATGCACCCACGGGGTTGGATCGGCGAACTCGCGAATGAACCACGCGGCGGTGATGGAGCCGCCATAGCGGCCGCCGATATTAGGCAGATCGGCAACGGAAGATTTCAAATAGTCCTTATACTCTTCGTCCATCGGTAGCTGCCACATCTTTTCGCCCGCCGCGCGTGAAGAGGCGAGCAGCGTATCGAGAAACTCCTGGTTGTTGGTGAAGGCTCCGGCGTTATAGTGACCAAGCGCCACCCCGATTGCACCTGTTAGCGTAGCCGCATCCACAATGTGGGTAACGCTTTGCCGGTTAGCGTAGGTGATGGCATCGGCCAGTATTAGCCGGCCCTCGGCGTCCGTGTTCAAAACCTCGACGGTTTTGCCCGACATGGTGGTGACGATGTCGCCGGGTCGCTGGGCGTTTCCTCCCACTGCATTTTCAACGGTTGGAATAAATGCCGTTACAGGAACGGCGGGCTGGAGCTGCGCGATAGCCTGCATCGCGCCCAGCACGGCGGCCGCGCCCGCCATGTCGTATTTCATCTTCTCCATGCCGTCAGAGGGTTTGATCGAGACCCCGCCCGTATCGAATGTCACGCCCTTTCCCACCAGCGCAAGATGACCGGGCCCTTGCTGCTCTTTCGGCCGGTATTTGAGAACAATCAGAAACGGCGGCCGGGTACTCCCTTGCGCGACTCCCAGCAAAGCGCCCATACCGAGCCGGGTCATCTCGGCCGAATCGAGAATCTCGGAATCGAGCTGGTAGGCGGATGCCAGGGCCTTCGCCTGTTCGGCGAGAACCGCGGGAGTCAGCTTATTGCCCGGCTCGTTGACCAGATCGCGCGCGAAGTTTTGCGCTTCGCCAATGATTCGTCCGCGCTCGATAGCGGCTCCCAACGCCGCGGCATTCGGCGTGACAAGCGTAAAGCTCTCGATTTGTTTCTTGTCTTTTTTCGAATCGACCTTATACTTGTCCGGCTCCCAATCGCCTGTCACGGCACCTTCGGCGATTGCCTGGACGTACCCGGCAGCATCTAAACGGTCCGAAAGCGAAAGCCCAATGGTCTTGACGCCCTTTGATTTCAGAGATCGCACCAGTGCGCCCGCCAGCCGCCGGGACTCGGTTGTGGAAAACGCGTCCTCCTTGCCCCCGCCCACCACGACCAAACGTTTGGCATTCAGATCTTCGGGCCGGTGCAGAACCGCCGTCTCATATAGCTTGCCCGTGAATTCGCCGGTGGCGCGCATATCGGCCAGCCAACTGCCCTGAAGCGCTTGAGCCGGATCGGTAGGGCTCTTTCCTTCAGCGGCTTCAAAACAGATGATCGCCAGGGCATCCAACTGGCCCGGATCCGAATTTATCGCTAATTTCATGCTGCCAGTGTAATTCTTCTGGCGATAGCGCCTCTGTAACCACCAATAAACGCTAATTGCTTCGATTCAGCTCCGGTTGCGCCGGCCCATCTCGGCGCGGGCCTCGGCCTGCATTTCCCGCGCGCGCTCGGCCTCGCGC
>JBAUZG010000385.1:0-3512 GCA_049585195.1 Bryobacteraceae bacterium
GCATTCTCCCGCCCGTGAGCAGAGGATTGCCGAGCTGGTGTCACCCTCTGATCAGATATCAACAGCGGCCGGTACGGTCGAGATTAATCCAATTCATCATGCCAGTTTCACCCTGGCCGCCGACAACAAGCTCATTTACGTCGACCCTTCTCCAGCGGACTTATTTCGTGGCAAGCCGCGGGCGGACCTTATCCTCATTACTGACATCCATGCCGATCACATGGATGGCGGGGCCATTGAAGAACTATCGACACCACAAACCAAGATCATCGCCCCGCCGGCAGTGGCTAAAACTATCTCGAATGCGCAAGTTTTGAGCAATGGCGAGAAAACTTCGTGGGACAGCTGGACGATAGAAGCAGTGCCCATGTACAACGAGAAGCGCGGGCCGTCGCCGGGCCAGCTGTTTCACACCAAGGGGCGCGGAAACGGCTACGTGCTGACCTACGGAGGCAAGCGGTTCTACATTTCGGGCGACACGGAGAACATACCCGAAATGCGAGCGCTCAAGAATATCGATGTGGCGTTCGTGTGCATGAATCTGCCATACACGATGTCCGTGGAAGAGGCGGCGGAAGCGGTGAAGGCATTTCACCCGAAAATCGTCTATCCGTACCACTATCGAGGGCAGGACACTAAGAAATTCGCCACACTACTCGAGGGCTCCGGCATCGAGGTACGGCTCAGGAATTGGTATCCGGGGTAGGCGCAGGAACTGACGTTCGGCTCATCAACTCTATCCTCTTCTATCCTTTGCTGAAGCCGCCCACCGCATCGGCAAATGCTGCAAACAGTTTGAGATCGTTCTCGCTTACGTCGACGCGGTTTTCCGGATGCCATTGGACGGCAAGAACAAACCGTTTCGTGGGCATTTCCATGGCCTCCGTGACACCGTCTTCACTGACAGCGCTCTTGATGGCCCCGGCTCCGAGCTCGGACACCGCCTGGTGGTGCCGGGAGTTGACAACGTGCTTCCCTGACCCGATGGTACGTGCCAACAGAGTATTGGGGAAAACGTCAATCGCGTGGACGCCGCGGTGCTTTCCGGGTGGATCGTCCGGAAACCGTTGTTGATGAAGGGCGATCGACGGAAGATGTTGCTGCAATGTGCCATGCAAGTGAACGTTCAGCAATTGCATGCCGCGGCAGATGGCTAGAACGGGAAGATCGACCGCCAGGGCTTCGGCCAACAGCGAAAATTCCAGTTCATCGCGGTCATCATCCGGCGCCTGCGTTTCGGCCCGAGCTTCCTGACCGTACCGGCGCGGATTGATGTCTGCGCCTCCGCTCAGAAGCAGACCAAACAGACCGTCCAGGCTGCCATATTTGCCCGCGGTTAGTCGGACCGGTTCCAGTCCTACCATGCGGACGGCGTTCTCGTACGCGGTGATTTTCGCGTCGCCGCAATCCGTCACTCCGACTTTCGCCGCCATTTCTTTCAGAATAGCCCGCGGCAGCTGAATGCCTGCCCCTCTGTGCTTGCGCCACCAGGCCTCCTAGCGCAAATCCTCATTGTGTGCGATCCCGCATTGTGCGACCATAAGGGAGTCAAATGGCGTTGTCGGTTTTTGGCTGGTAAGGTTCCTCTGTTTCCGTTCCTCCCGCAGAAAGCTAGCATCCCGGAAGACGTCGCTTGTCAGGTAGAACCTGTGGGCGAGAGCTGTACCGGAGTCGGGATTCTACCTGGCGGTTTGACTCCCGGGTCTGTTAAGGAGAGAGAAAGTGTCTAGATTGTTTGTTGGGAACCTGCCGTACAAAGCGACTGAAACGGACCTTCAGTCGTTCTTCTCCGAAGCAGGCGTTCAGGTCGATAGCGTAAATATCATGCGCGATCGATTCAGCGGCGAAGCGCGAGGGTTCGGCTTCGTCGAAATTCACGACGATAACGCCGCCGCCCAGGCGGTTCAGGTGTGCAATGGCAGGCAACTGATGGGTCGCGCGCTCGTGATTAACGAAGCTCGTCCGGCGGAGCGCCGGGAACGGTCTGAGCGAAATTTTGGCGGCGGAGCGGGCGGCGGCCGGCAGCGTGATTTCGGCGGAAGCCGGAATCGCTGGTAATTCCAATAAACAATAAGTTTGGGCCACATGGGGCGGGCCTCCTCCGCGCGCGACCTTCTGGTCGCGCTTTTGAGCATTACGCTATAGCGTCTTCAAAGCGCCCAGAATAGCCTCCACCGACCCTTCCACGACTTTGGGCCGGTTGCCAAACGTGGAAGTAAGTGTATGGCCGTGCCCGGTCTCAAGTTGACCCATGTGATAGCGGTAAATGTAATCCGGGTCTTTGAGAACGTTCCCTGTCAGGATGGCGACCACGCGCGCATCGCTCGATGCGAGCCCCCCTGCAACCATCTTCTTGATTCCGGCAAGTGACGCTGCCGAAGCAGGCTCGCAACCGATTCCGCTGCGTCCGATGATGGCTTTGGCATCCGCTATCTCCTGCTCTGTTACAAATTCAACAATGCCCTCTGTTTCCTCCAAAACGGCCCGTGCTTTCGGCCACGAGACGGGATCGCCGATCCGAATGGCGGTGGCTAGCGTGTCGGGCTCCTTGACAGGAACGAACGAGCTTGCCGCCAGAGCCTTCATGAAGCGGTAAAACGGCGCCGATCCCTCCGCTTGCACGACGGCGATGCGCGGCAGCCTGTCAATCACTCCGAGCCGGCGCATCTCGAGAAATCCTTTTCCAAATGCGGCGCAATTGCCCAGATTCCCTCCGGGCATCACCACCCAGTCCGGCACTTGCCAATCGAGTTGATCCAGAAGTTCGATGGACATTGTCTTCTGCCCTTCAATGCGAAACGGATTAATCGAGTTGAGCAGGTATACATCCGATTCGTCAGCCACGCGCCGCACCAACGCGAGAATTTGATCGAAGTTGGCTTCAACCTGCAGGGTGACGGCTCCATATTCGAGCGCCTGGGATAGCTTGCCGAACGAAATCTTCCCATGCGGCAGGAAGATGACAGCCGTGAGTCCGGCTTTGCTGGCGTAGGCTGCGAGCGACGCCGACGTATTACCGGTCGATACGCACGCAAGGAGCTTCTTACCGAGGCGCAGCGCTTGCGAAACTCCGCACGTCATGCCGTTGTCTTTAAACGATCCGGTTGGATTGAATCCCTGGTGCTTGAACGTGATCGAATCGAGGCCCGCGTAATCTGCCGAAACGCGCGAATCGAGCAGCGGCGCGTTGCCCTCGCGCAGCGTCACAACTTCTGAATCGTCGTCGAGAAACGGAAGCGCCTCGCGATAGCGCCAAACGCCGCTTTGATTCAGCGGGGCGTTGTCCATGCGGCGTTCGCGCCACAATTGCTTCCACGCCGCCGTGTTCCATGTATCCCATTCGTATTCGACTTCGAGAAGGCTGCCGCATCGCGGGCATTGATAGACAATGTCTGTGATGGGATACTTCGCGCGGCACTCCGCGTTGAAGCAGACCAGAAACGATTGCATGGGCCATCATTATTGGAGCACACGATTCCAGGAACTCTAATGGAGATTCTCGAACCGCTCGA
>JBAUZG010000386.1:0-13281 GCA_049585195.1 Bryobacteraceae bacterium
TGAGCGCCTCCAAGAAAGGCTCGGAAGTCGAGGTCCTACTACCGTGATGCCCCACCTTCAACAGCGTCACCGGTTTCAGATTGCATCGTGCGAGCAGCTCGGCTTCAATGGGCTGCTCTGCATCGCCTGTGAGAAGCACGCTGCGCTTTCCTATTTCAATCAGAAACACCAGCGAGTCGTTGTTCACGGCGCTTTCGCCAGCCACGTAATCGGGTTGCGGAGCCAATACCGACACTTTCGTCTGTCCAAACCTGAGAGGCCGGCTGTTGCTAGAAAGCTGCTCGATCGCGGTACCGCTCGCCCGCGCGCAGGCCTCCGCTTTCCGCCATTCGGCGCTCGCGGGTTCCGGGCCAATCCACAGTTTTTTAGGATGAAAATTGTTGAGAACCGCGCACAGGCCCTGCATATGGTCTGAATGCCCGTGCGTCAGCGCCACGTAGTCGAGGCGGTGCAGCGAGCGCGACCACAAATAGGGACTGACCACATCCTCGCCCATATCGAGGTTGGGTTGTTGAGACATTCTGCCGAGCCCCGGAAAGCCGCCCGCGTCTACCAGCATCGTTTCGCCATCCGGAAAAGCGACGAAAATGCTGTCGCCCTGGCTGACGTCGATGGCTGAGACTTCGAGCCACCCACGCCGCAACTGCGGACGCCAGGGCTGCACGCATATCGCCGCGAAGATCGCTACTGCCGCGAATCCGCTTAAGGCTCTTAGGCGGTGCTTATGGCGTAGAGCAAGCGCTAGTAGTGTCAGCGAAGCGCAAAACAGAAGACTCACTCGAAGCGGCACTCCCGCAATCCGCCACGACGGCTCGAGATGCCCGTGCCAAGCGGCCAGCGCCTGGGCCAGTTTCAAAGTAGCCTCCGTTGCCTGGGCCAAAAAATGCCAGCCCGTGAGAATCGCGCCAAATCCGGTTGGAATCACGATAGAGAGCAGAGGAACGACAACGATATTGGCTGCAAGCCCGGTGAACGACACGCGATGAAAGTATTCAATCATGGGCAGCGCGAGGCCAAACTGGATGCAGGCTGAAACAATGATTGCTTCGGCGACAAAGACGGCTGCACGCGCCAGACCGCCTGCAATCTTTGTCGCGGCAGCAACCGGTATCCCGAACCACACTGCAATCGTCTCCGCCAACATTTGCAACTCGACCCGGTAGGTGGCTATGCGCGGGTCCTGATTGACGTTCGCGACCCTCCGGTCCACCGACCCCGCAGCTGCCCGCATCGGTTCCGTCCAGCGCTCCATCAGTGGTAGAGCAAATACGGCCAGCGCCGCCGCCGAAAGAAAGGAGAGCTGAAAACTGGGGTCAAATAGCTCGTCGGGATCGAGAACCAGGTACACCAGCCCGATCGCCGCCAGCCCATTCAGAATGCGAATCCGCCGGAAAAGGAAACTAGCGCCCAGAAAGAGGGTAAAACTCCCGGCCGCACGTACCACGGGCGCGGCTAAGCCGGTAACGAGTGCGTACACCCAGGAGACACCAACTGCAATGCTTAGCGACGGCAGCCGACCCAGCCGTAGCAGCCTCAACAGGAAGAGCAATGTTAAAGCCAGCACAGCCACGTGCTGGCCCGAGATCACGATGGCATGGTACGTTCCCGTCAACCGGAAATCGCTGGTCCAGCGGCGCTCTACTCCGGCTGTCTGCCCCAACAGAATCGCTTTCAGCAGAGTAGCGGTTTCGCTGTTATTCGGATAAAGTTGATCGAGTCTTCCCAACGCCCAATCGCGAATCGCGAACACAGGCCGCCATCCTGGTTTGCCGCAGGACCCTCCGAGGACGTGAATGTCCGTTGGATCCGCGCTCGCCGTCCAGTAGATATGTTGGTTCGAGAGCCATTCCGAGTAATCGAATTCACCCGGATTCTGAAAGTTGTGCGGCGCTCGGATGCGCGCGGCGACTTCCACGCGTTCACCATAGCTTAACAGCGGCAGCCGCGCGTTCTTTAAAACTGTCGTTACGCGTACTGCCCTTTGCGGCGCGAGCTGAAGCGTGAACATCGCCTTGCCGATGCCAAAGACCGGCGGGTCTGTGACGCACCCATCGAGCAGCGCGGTGTCGCCGTCTGGTACCGTCAGCCTAGGACGCGGCCCTTGGCGGTGCAGGACCTGCATGCCAATGCCAATAATCCCAATCGCCATCAGCAGGCATGCTTCCGCCATTCGCCTCGCGCGGCTCACCACCAGACATCCCACGAGTAAGGTCAGAGAGAAAAAGGCGGGCCAAACCAGGTCTGAAAGCCGAAAATAATTGAAATGGCCAGCGACGATGCCTGCCGCCAAGGCCAGGAACGAAGCTAAGAGCGGCTCGCGCCTCACTACCACTCAAGTGGAGTGCTAGTCTAGAACGTCTCGCCCTGGTACTATTCGCGATGGCGAATCGTTGACAGCGCACGCCGAACCACTGGATACTGGGTGAACACAAATCAATAATGACGTGGGGTAAAGCGGCTATCGCGATCCTTTCTAAACTCGTTTGATAGGATTCTCTTTACGCAATCATAATTTCTCCTCCAACCCAAACTACAAGGCTGATCCGACACAAAAGTCTGATCAGCCAATTTTTTTGGTAGACCCTCTATCCACCCAGGGCACAGCCCTTCAGGTATTTCCCGGCTTTCGAGCGAAACCTACTTAGTCCTCTCTGATCCGGCTTCCGTACTCTTTTGACCCGTGTTCGAGCGCCATTGCCGCGTTGTGGTCCCGTTTTGAAAAAAAACCGGCTCTGAAGGCTCCTCCGGCTCTAAAGTTTTTCCGTTTTCCGTCGATCCTCGCTTCGCAATCTGAAGCGGCTAAATAGCTGAATTCGAAAGCAGTTCCGGCACTCGTGGGAACTCACTTAAGGCTCCAAACGCGGCTCCTTTGCGCCCTGATTTGGGCTGGTTGATCGGATGCCCCAAGCGTTGTGTACGCGCCGCTGGCAACACACAGCAAGCGCCCCAAGCAACGCTAACATGCCGACCACTGCCACAAAGACCGCCCCTTCGAAAGACTTCATCCGCCGCGATGAATTGATTCTCGAGCATCTCTCACTTGTAACCGCCATCGCGACCCGGGTTCGCGAGAGCCTTCCCGTCCACGTGGAATTGGACGACTTGATTCATGCCGGCGTGATGGGCCTCTTCGATGCCGCCACAAAATACAAGACTGACAAACAAGTGGCCTTCAGCGCCTACGCCAAACACCGAATTAAAGGGGCAATTCTCGATAGCCTGCGCGATCTGGATTGGGCTTCTCGCGATATGCGCCGCCGGCAACGGCAGGTGGAGCAGGCCTCACGGGAATTAACTGCTAAACTGCAGCGCACGCCAACCGAAGCCGAAATGGCAAATGCAATCGGCGTGAGCGCGGCTCGCTGGCGCCAGCTTCAAGTGGAGCTGCGGAACCTCAATATGGCCGCCGCTCAGAATCATAAGCAGGAAAATGAAGACCATGTCCCGGCCGAACCGCCTTGCGCTCAAGATAGCCATCCAGATCGCGTTTACGCCAAAGCGGAATTGCGAGCGAAACTGAGCGCCGCGATGTCCTCGCTGCCCAACCGCTACCAGCAGGTGGTGACTCTTTATTACGAGCGCGATATGAGCATGAAGGAGATCGGCGCCATGCTGGGAGTCAACGAGAGCCGGGTTTCCCAAATCCACAAATCGGCTCTAGCGCGCATGCAGACGGCTTTGCAGCAAACAGGCATCCAGTCGCCGGCCATGTTCTAGCCGATGTGGGCTGGGCAGGTTTGGCCAAAGGCCAGGTAGGCCCGGCCACTACAGAGGTCTGCCTCGCCCAGTGTGTTACAGTCGGAGGCTTACGCCGGGAATGAGTCTCAACGGGTATCTAGTCAAGAGCACGATTGTGGCTGCCTTGGGCGGTCTTCTGTTCGGCTTCGACACCGCAGTGATAGCCGGTACAACCAGCGCTCTCAGCGCCACCTATCACCTTTCGCCCGGTTCTCTCGGGTTCACAGTCGCGAGCGCCCTCTACGGGACGATTATCGGCGCCATGCTCGCCGGTTTGCCCGGCGACCGGATCGGGCGGCGCGATAGTCTTCGCATCATGGCCGTGCTCTATCTCGTCTCGGCCATCGGTTGTGCGTTCGCGTGGAATTGGCCGTCGTTGATTTTCTTCCGGTTCATTGGAGGCCTGGGTATCGGAGGATCTTCGGTCCTTGGTCCCATGTACATCGCTGAAATCGCGCCAGCGCGATGGCGTGGCAGGCTTGTGGGTCTATTTCAGTTCAATGTTGTATTCGGAATACTCCTCGCATATTTGTCGAATTACATCGTCGGGCTATTTCAACTCGGCGCCGCCGAGTGGCGCTGGAAGCTCGGCGTTTCCGGAATTCCCGCCGCGCTGTTCCTTCTGATGCTGTTCTCCATTCCTCGAAGTCCTCGTTGGCTGGTTAAGACGGGTCGCAAGGATGAGGCGCGCGAGGTGCTGCGCCAAAGCGGGGCCGATGATTATGAGTCAGAACTCCAGGAAATCGTTCGGTCCATCGATATCGAACATGGCCACGGCGTTGAACCACTCTTTTCGCGCAAATATGGATTCCCCATTTTTCTTGCCGTCTCAATCGGGATGTTCAACCAGCTTTCGGGAATCAACGCGATCCTCTATTATCTGAACGATATTTTTGCGCGCGCCGGCTTCAACAAAGTATCTGGCGATCTACAGGCAGTCGCTGTAGGCGCCACCAATCTCGCTGCCACTGTGATTGCCATGTCCATCATCGACCGGCTTGGGCGCAAAAAACTCTTGCTGATCGGGTCCGTTGGAACTGCCTTATGCCTGGCGGGCGTGGCATATATATTTCTGGCCGGCCGCGACAATAACTTGCTTGTCTGGCTGCTGATTGGCTATATTGCGTTTTTCGCCTTCTCGCAGGGAGCCGTCATCTGGGTCTACCTGAGCGAGGTTTTCCCGAATCGGGTTCGTGCCAAAGGCCAAAGTCTCGGCAGCTTCTCTCATTGGGCAATGAATGCTTTCATTTCGGGCATTTTTCCGCGAATGGCCGCATCGTCCGGCGGAGCACCCTTTATCTTCTTTTCGCTGATGATGGTGCTCCAATTCTTCGTAGTGCTGTTTGCTTATCCCGAAACGAAGGGCGTGACATTGGAAGAAATGCAGCGCAAACTGGGGATCGCGTAAATCGCGCCCCTCTGCCGGCGGCCGCTAAGATTTCTTCCGATTTGACCGATAACAGCATAGGTTGAGATGTCCGCGAAATTCCGCGACGCGCCAACCCCTTCCAATTATGGAGCTCTTTGTTGCCCGCCAGCCGATCTTCGATTTGAATACAAAGGTCGTTGCCTATGAAATGTTGTACCGGTCCGGCGCGACGAATGGGTTCGATGGCGCCGACAGTGATGTTGCCACATCGAAAGTCATTAATGCAGTGTTCTATTCGCCTGAGGGCGCGCAGCTCCTGAATCAAAAGACAGCATTTGTCAACTTTCCTCAAGGCCTGTTAGTGAACGATGCGGCTCTCGCTATTCCGCCCCGCAACACCGTAATTGAAATTCTCGAAACTGTGGAGCCGACGCCCGAAGTAATTTCGGCCTGCAAACGCCTTCGGTCGAAGAACTATAAGCTTGCTCTCGACGATATTGTCGATTCCGAAAGGGAGCATCCCCTGGCCGAGTTCGCGAACTTTATCAAAGTGGATTTTCTGCAAGCCGGCCGCGATGAGTGTGCGCGAATCGCCAACCGTTACAAGAAGGGTGACAACCTCATCGCCGAAAAGGTGGAAACAGAAGATGATTTTCTGTGGGCCCTCGACCACGGTTTTTCGTATTTCCAGGGTTATTTCTTTGCCAAACCGGTTACCAGCCGAGTTTCCGACATTCCAGGGTTCAAGCTGAACTTCCTCGAGATACTGAAACGAATCCACGAACCAGAGATGAACTTTCAGGAGTTGGCTAGTCTCATCAAGCGCGAGCCGTCGCTTTCTTATAAGGTTCTACGGGCGGCCAATTCTGCTCTCTATGGAACGCGACAGCCTGCAAGATCTGTCGAGCATGCCATGATGCGGGTCGGTGAAAACGAAATTCGGAAGCTGCTTTCAGTCATCGTAATGATCGACCTCGCATCCGACGCGCCGAACGAAGTCACGGTCAGCGCTCTCCTGAGGGCGAGATTCGCCGAGCTGCTTGCATTCGGCGCAGGCCTAGGAAGCCGCTCCGGCGAACTCTTCACGTTAGGACTTTTCTCGCGGCTGGATGTGTTGATCGGCCGGCCAATTAAAGACCTCATCGACGGGATCGAGCTTTCCGAAGACGTTCGCACCGCGCTACTCAATCCGGCCGCGAATGACACCACCGTTTCAAAGCTCTGGTCGACCGTTCTGGCCTACGAGATCGGGAACTGGGATGAGGCTTCGCCCCTATTACACGAGATCAAGCTTCACTCCGAAATTGCCCACTCGCTCTATTCGGCCGCAGTCTATTGGGCCGACACAGTGTTCCACCCTTAGCGGCAGGACTGCGGTTCTGCTTTCGTCGCCGGCTAATTCCGATAGAGCAGCTTGTCCCCGTCGTACCGGCGATCCCTTTTGGGTTCGCGCAACAACACGACAACCGAGCAAAGCGCCTGTATGGCAAACAAGATCAGCCAGAAGTTCATGCCTTAATGGGTGCACTCTGGATTCCTGCGCCTGCTTCTAGTAACTTATTGAAAATAAGTGACTATTTGCGGGACCCTGGTCCAGGGCGCCCCATCCCGAAACGATGCATGCCGATGTGGAACCAGCGCGATTCCAAAACGGACTAGGGAGTTCCGATGGGCCTGCGGCCCACCAAAGCTGATGAAAGACCGCAAGCCCGGAACCGAGCCGCGACCGCGAGGGAGCGGTCTTCCGCGTGTTTTTCGAGGAGTGGCTTCGGTTCGCTGACTCTGCAAGCGATTGCATTATACTTGTAACTTCGTGCATCGAATGGCCGTTGTTAGACGGATCTAATATTTGCCGGTTCTTCGCCTTGAATCACAATCCGGCATCAAAACATCAATTAGCAGGAGAAAGAAATTTTTATGGCAGGGGACAACACGCTGACCTTCACCGACGCAACATTCGACAAAGATGTATTGAGTTCCGAGGTTCCCGTCTTAGTCGATTTTTGGGCGGAATGGTGCGGACCGTGCCGGATGATGGGGCCGACCGTTGAGCAGGTCGCTTCCGAATATGCCGGGAAGATCAAGGTAGGGAAACTCGACGTTGATTCGAACCAAGGGACCGCGATGAGATATGGAATCAGAGGAATTCCAACCCTGTTGCTGTTCAAGGGCGGAAAAATCGTCGACCAAAAAGTCGGCGCTATCGGTAAACCGGAGTTTCAACGGATGCTGGATGCCCACCTCTGAATAACCCTCTCACACATGACGCATTGTCAAGAAAGGGCCAACGTCACTCGTCGTGACTTGGCCCTTTTTGCTACGCTTCGATTGGAGAACGACAGGTCATATGCGAAAGTTCTTTCTGGGCGCATTTGTCGGTGTACTGTTTACATTTGTAATCCTATTCGTCGCAGTCGGAGTATTGATCAAGATAGGAAGCAGCAAGAAACCGACGATTGCGAGCAACTCTGCGCTGGTCCTGAACCTCGAAGGCGATCTGCCGGAAGTTCCTTCGATTGATATTGAAATACCGCTTCTTCAGACCCAGGCTCCCCCTACGATTCGCGATATGTGGGCCGCTATGCATGCCGCCGCTACCGACCCGCGCATTAAGGCAATCGTCTTAAAGCCCCGGAATCTTTCTGTGGGCTGGGGAAAACTGGAAGAGCTGCGCGAGGAAATCGCAGAGTTCAAGCAGCGGTCCGGCAAGCCCGTCTACGCTTACCTCGAAACGCCGGGTATGCACGAATACTTTCTGGCTTCGGTCGCGGATAAGATCTACGTCTCCCCAGACGATTACCTGGAAGTCAAAGGCTTCCTGATCGAAGAGACGTACCTGAAGGGCACCCTCGACAAATTGGGCATCGGCTTCGATGTCGATCACATAGGCCGCTACAAGGACGCAGGCGACATCTTTACGCGTAGCAACATGTCCAGCGACACAAGGGAGGTCATGAATGGTGTGCTCGACCAGGTGCTCGGAAGCTTTTGCACCGCGGTCGGCGGCGGCCGGCATAAGTCGCCAGACGACATTCGTGCGCTCATCGATCAAGGACCGTTTCTTGCTGCCGCCGCCAAGTCGGCCGGCCTCGTTGACGAGCTGGGCTATGAAAGCCAACTGTACCGCGATCTTACAAGCAGGGTGAAAGCTGCCCAACTTGCTAAACTCAGCTACAAAACTTACGTGCGGTCCGTAGCGAGCTCAGGCGAGCGCATCGCTCTGCTCGCCGGAGAAGGCGATATCATTCGCGGCAGTCTCGATCAGCCTTTGAGTCAGACGGACGTGATTGCTTCCGACACCTTCTCGAAAACCATTGATCAGGTGCGGAAAGACTCGACGATCAAGGGCGTCATTTTGCGCGTCGATTCGCCTGGCGGCGATGCTGTCGCCTCAGACGAGATCCTCCACGAACTGCAATTGCTATCGGCCGAGAAGCCGGTTGTGATTTCCATGTCCGACCTGGCAGCTTCGGGCGGTTACTTTATTTCCATGACCGGTGACGCAATCGTAGCGTACCCTGACACCATCACGGGGTCCATAGGTGTTCTGTACGGAAAGCCGAACTTTCGCGGCTTCTATGGGAAAATCGGCGTCACCAAAGACCTGTTGTCGCGCGGCAAGTTCGCCGATATCGATTCTGATTACACGCCCCTATCTGATCCGGAAAAACAGAAGCTTCACGAAGGTATCGTTAGCACGTACAGAAGCTTTGTCACAAAAGTCGCCGCGGCCAGGAAGAAAAGCTATGAACAGATCGACCTGGTTGCGCAAGGCCGCGTCTGGATGGGAGCGCAGGCCGAGCAGAACGGGCTGGTGGATCGTCTGGGCGGGCTGGATTCGGCGGTCGAGCTTATTCGCGAGCGCGCTAAATTACCGGCAAGGGCCCGTGTCAACCTGGTTGCTTACCCACCTCGGATGGGTCTCCTCGACGCCTTGCTCAATGCCTCTCCAGACACGCTGACGCAAGATAGAGCCAACGGCGAACTGAAGCAGTTATTCGGTGATAGCCTGCCAAGTCCGGCTCTGCTGCGTGGAGGCATCCTCACCCTGATGCCATATCGCATTTCGATTCATTAAGAGCGTAGAAGCCTTGGGACTTGCCCCGACGCGTCTGAAACCTGCGGCCGATTTTTCTAAGCGCTCAGCAGTTTTGATATTTCCAGTTGCGCTGCTTGCCTTCGGCTATCCATTCGACTGCCGTGGCGATGCGCTTCTCGCGCGTTTCCGGGCGTTTTGCCTCGGCAATCCACTCGATGTATTCGCGCTTGCAGCTTGGACTGAACGCCTCAAACGCAGCTAACGCCTTCTTGCTCTTTTTCAGCGCAGCTTTAAATTCTACGGGAAGCTCGGTCGCCTTAAGTTGAGGTTTCTTCGGACGTGCCGCCATGGGGCTCGTGTACTGGCCATTATCAACAAAGCCGCCTGCTTGGCGAATCCACCTCAGCATCTGGTCGTCTGCTGGCAAGTCGCTGAGCGAGGTGATGCGGTCAAAGGAAGACATATTCCCTTCGCCCAGGGCTTTCGATTCGCGGAGCACGCCGCTGATTTCCTTGCCCCAGAAATGAAAATTACAATGCGCTTTGAAAGCAGCCATATTGCACAGAATCGCACCACGGTATACGAAGAACGGTTGACTCCATTTGATAGTCTCTTCTACTTCCGGACAGGCTTGATGCAGCAGATTGCGAAGGTGCATCAGGATCGGGCGAGCAAACGGCTGGGCCTTCGCGATATAGGCATCGATCTTCGCGCTTCGGTTTTGGGCGGGCATTCACTCCAGGCTCCTTCGATATCAGAATAGAAGATCGTCGTTGGTCGCAACGATTGTCTCCGCCGGGAGTCACATACCGGAATTTCTATGGCGCCAGGGTTTGTGCAAGGTCGGTCAAGCGGGCGTCTCTCCAGTTATCGCGTGGTTCGGCCGCAGCACGGGCAAAAATCCACAGCCGAACGCGCCTTTCGTCCACACCAAGCAGCTCGGCGAAACGGCGTATGGTTTCATCGGGATTCGACCTAAGTCGCACTTTGCAGTTGAACAGATGCTGCGTCGCGTCGAATGCAGGATCACCAACGAATGGCTTCGGATCAATGACGAGCGAAGGTTCTCGTCTTGCTTGAAGGGCATTTCCTGCGTGCAGATCAGTTGCCAGCAGCATCTCCCCTCGCGATGTGTCCGGCAGTTCTTTGAATAGCTCCAGACCCTCCCGGACAAGCCCCGGATCGGTCCACTGATCGGCGGAAGCCAACGTCTCTTCGCTCCAATATGCCGTCAATGCCGATAGCGGGCGAAATCGATGCCCCGATTCTGGAAACCGCCATAAACGATTCAACAGTTGAGCGATTATCGGGTCCTGCTCAGGTTCCGGTAGACTGCGCAACGAAAGTCCTGGCTCGCAGCGCTCGAGAAGCATGGCGCCTAGGCGATCATCAGCTTCGAGGACCCGCACCGTCGGATCACCGTTCCAGAAACGCAAACCGGCGATTTCATCCTCGCCCTCCATGTGCGGCATACTGAGCTTCAATACTGCGGACGTGGCATCGGGAAGCGTGGCCGTCGCCACCCATGCGCAGCTCACATCCTCGCCGTCGAAAGGACTGCCAATCGTGAGGCGCCACCGCTCTTCCAGATCGTGGATCGCGCCCGGTAATTGAGCGAGCCACGCCGCGAGTTCTGGTGTTTTCCGACAGTTCTCTACGAGTCGATGCGGAATAGTGAATGCCATAAATTCAGTTTGAACAGACGCGAAGGCTCGAGAATCCATCGACGTTGACCGGAAGTCGCATATAGATCAAGCTTGACCGGATCGCGCCAATATGCGGTTCACCTCACCTGTCACAAACTCGACGAAGCGCATCGCGCTCTGTTCAAGTTGAGGGCTGGTCGAGCCGGCGTTATTCAGCCGGTTAGCTCTGGCAGCGTGAATAATCGCCCGCCAGATGGGCGGAACTGTTTCCATAGCCCAGTTGTAGGCTTCGGCCTTAGAAGCGAGTGCCCCACGGCAGGCTGAATAAAGGATGCGGCAAGCTGTAAGAACTGCGTAGGCATTGTGGACGAATGCCTTGTCGGATCGATCTCCCACGTGTGAGCTCAAATCTTCCCTCAGGTAGTTCAATTCCAACAGCAGGGCGTCGTTGAAGCATTGGGCAGACACCTGAGGCGCGATGAGCTTGGCGTCCATGCCCCACAGCGTAATGCCCGATCGGGCAATATTCATCCAAATGATAGGGTTTCCGTCCGATCCATGACGGATGAGCTTGCCTGTGTAGTGATAGAAGCCGCAGCATCGCGACCTCTTGTCGAGAAATTCACGGTCGATGACGAAACGCATGTCGATCCGATCGACCCACCGGCTTTCTCCTCTTTTGTTATCGAACCACGCCTCCAGCTTCGAAAACTCGCAGTCGTCAAGGTCTCGTCGGGTGACGCCAATGCAATCGACATCGCTGCAGGTTTCGTCGAACGCATCGTAGGTCAACGAGCCCCACAGATAGATGCCGAGGAGGTTCCCTTCGAGGATCGTAGGAAAGTCAGTGGCCATCGCCTGAAGAAGATCGGAGAGATCTTTCGGGATATCCATTTCCACTCGGCGCAACTCATTCTTGCTGCCAATGTAAGCCGCCATCTGTTGTTTTCCAGTGATCGCCCGATCCGGTTGCCACTCGTAGCATGTTGCGGCCACGCGATTGGATTCGTGTAACCGGGCCGCTCGCGCGGGAGTTGTCTTCTCCTTTTATGAGGACCTTTTTCCAATGTAAGCCGTCGTCCGCCGAGTGATACAGCGTTCCGTCGGCGCCGCCCACCCAAATGTCGGTTCGTATGACGGAAAGCGCGTAGAAAGGAGTGGCTTCATCGAGACGAATGGGCTGCCAGGTTGCTCCGCCGTCGTACGATTTCTCCAGCGTGCCTTGGTCACCGCTTAGCCGCCAGAGACTTCCCGGCTTCTGTACTCCGGCAGTGGCGATCACCACTCTCTGCGGAGCTGTACGAGATTCGGACTGAAACATGGAGTGGGCGGCGGGCTCGGAAACGATACCGTTTGGTTGCACGAGGGCATTAGCCGCTGGAGGCGGGTAAGGAATTCGTGCTTTAAGGGACACGCTGTCCTCCGATGAAGCGGGCTTTTTCGCATGAGCGCTTTTCTTGGTCTTAAGTGACTGAGGCGCGCCTTGCTCTGCGATCCTGGGGGTCGATGCGATTTGCGGCGGCGGAACCGCCATTGGCGCTTTGGGCTCCGGGGACAAGGGCGCATGCTGAATCAAGAAAGTGCGCCAAGTAAGCGCTGCGATCAGGCAGGCCAGAATAGTCGTTGCGGCGCAACGCCACGCCCACCAAGCGAACGGATGGCGCGCCGCGCGAGAAGCGGCAATGATCTCCTCAGGGTCAATTGCGGCGGTCAGAGCAAGCACTTCCCGGCATTCCGGACATTGTGCAAGATGCGTGAGGGCGTTCGCGTACTCGCCCGCAGAGAGACGGTGTTCGGCAAACGCCGCCAGCACGCCCGGGTCGAGATGATCAGCGAGTGCTCTTTGCTGCGAAGCCAGCCGCGACCGTACCAACTGGGAAAGCCTCAACATCTTCGCGCTGTCTCCCATAGGGGAACGATTCATACTCGCCTTTCTTGCACCAGCCGGCCGCGAACGTCAACTCCCAGATCTCGAACATCCAACTCCAGCATCTCTTCGGCGGCGCGTTTCGAAAGGCCAGCTCTGCGCAGCTTCGCAACAATTCGCTCGCGGAGCTTTAAAACAGTCTTCTCGAGGCGTCGCTGGATGGTGGATTCATGCACGTTGAGTATGCGTGCAATCGCGGCGAGCGTGCATCCATCGAGATAGTAGGCTGCCAGTAGAAAGCGCTGTTCGGCAGACAGTTCACTGAGCGCACTATCAGTTACCTCCCCGAGCCTGGTGCGTTCCGCGACCGAGGACGCCGGCGGGCTTGGAGTGCCATAAGTTCCCGTGTTCTCCTCGAAAGGAACCAGCTTCCGCCGAACACGGAAGCGGTTGATGTATTCCTGGACCAAAACTGTTTTGAGCCATCTTTCAAGAGATCCACGTCCCAGGTACAACTCCAACTTAGAGATGCGCTGTCCGTCGTCTCGCGTACGAGTACCGAACAGGTCGGCGTAGATAGAGTCTGCGAGTTCGCGCGCCATTGCCTCGTCTTTTGCGATCG
>JBAUZG010000387.1:0-16661 GCA_049585195.1 Bryobacteraceae bacterium
CTTCTGTGTCGGTCTGCCGGAACACGTGGGATTCAATGACGTTCGGTGCATAGAAATCTTTGTATTTGCCGTAATCGCGTACGACAGAAAGAACGTTATTCAACCGAGCTCCGGGCAGGAAGACAGCACCGATCCAATGATGAACCAAGCACTGCTGAACTCTATGTGGGTTTTCACCGAAGGGCGCGACCACCGTCTCGCCCTTGTGCAGACGCCGAAGCCGGTCGGGTGATCGATCGCTCCACAGAAACGGTGTCGCGCTGGAGTATTCGGCGACTCGAGCGTTTTGCGCCTGCAAATAAGCGTCCCATGCGGTTAACGTCTCAGAAGTCAGTTCGGCTCCCTTCGATGTTAAAGAAGCGGCCAGGATGAGGAGCGCTGCTGCGAGAAACGTTCTCACAAAGCGTCTGCGCTTCGGCTTCGAGAAGAGGGCGGAAGGTGACGTCCGCTGCCGGGTATCAAATCTCATAAACTTAAACCGCCCCTTCCGAAGGCGTTCCCAGGGCTTCGCACAAGCGGGAAGGCGATAACGGAGTTAACTGAATATCCTCCACATCGCAGTCCAGCGCGTCCCACCACAACTCGGCCGTGCTAGCAGAGGTCAGGAGCACGATAGGAATGGAGCCAGAGACACCCCTCACGCGTTCGACGAGATCTCTCCAATTGCCGTCCGGCAAGGCGAGATCCGTAACGACGCCGGTTCTCTCGGATGTTGAATCGAGCAAATCGGTGGCCGCCTTGATACTGTTTGCCCACTCCACTTTGAGACCGCGCCGCCCCAACTCCTGCTCGACGATCCCGTCTGGTTTTCTGCCGCTCACAAAGATGATGGTGTTTACTGGTTCCTTGCTCTTCATCGGTATCTGGTGCATTTGAGTCCAAGCTAGCCCAATACCCGCCGGAATTGACGTAAGCAGCCGTAAGCTAGCCGCGTTACATGCCGGAGCCCGCTCAGGTAAGCGATGATCGTAGGTACTTAACGGAGCATCAATGCCGGGTTCGTCACTCCAAGAATTTCCAACCGACTCCGCACCTGAGCCCGTGCCGGCAACGATCGTTCGCGAGCAGCTGGTGCGCGTGGTGAACAGCCCGGACTTTGTTTCCTCAGTACGGCTCACCCGTTTAAACTCGCCGGGCATCGGTTGCGTCTTGCCGGTTGTGAACATGAGTCCAGAGCCAGAGCAAGACTATTTTTGCGACGGTATCACTGAGGAAATCTGCTGAGATTCCTTCAAGGAACAAAGAAATGACCATCGTCTTTAACCAGGCACAGATGAGAAGATTGCCTGTTGAGCGAAGGCATCTCTTCTTATGGGGTTACATCCAAGGCGAGGGACGAAATCAAGGAACATGATTTCCCGTGGTATTGGACGATATTGTGCCTGCCAGTCATGTGTGCCGCGTCATCGACGCACTTCCCGAAAAGCTTCTGACGAGGGGTTGGCTTCGTTAGGTTTCAGACCGTGAGTCAACGTGCAAGTCTCACATATAAATTGCAAACAAAAAGCAAAGCAGCGCAGCCATCAATACGAACAGACGGGGTAGGTGACGTTTAGCCCAATTCTCGTAATCGGTGGATGCTTGCCTTGAGGATATGCTCGTATCGGTACGCGCGAGCCGACTATTCAAGGGCAACATGAAGGTGAGTGTGAAGACAGCCGCCGCGACCCACAGGACGCAGCTCGCGACAAGCAGAGAGAAGCTGGATTCATGCCGCCGCAGAACAGCCTCGACAATGAAGAGTACGAGGCCGAGCACATTCCAGAGTGGCAATGGAGTCGCAAGTCGCGCCGTAAGGAAGTGTGCCGCTTTCCCTCGTGCGGGATCGTCGAGTTTCAACAGAACTGGGTTGCTAAATGCTGTCAGACACACTTCTGATCCAACCAGCAATCCGATACAGAGTGTAGTTGCAATATTCAACAAAGGCATCATCGTTAGGTTCGACATCATTCGCTCCTGATAGTAATTGTCAATCGTTACGTCCGGTCCGAAAAAAAATATCTAGCAAGCAGACACTGGCTAGGCAAGCCGATGGCGAGCGCCACGACTGCTATGGCAAGCACAACTCCTCCAACTTAAATTAGAGAGACAGCTCCGGGTTGAGTTGCGGCATAACTCCGGCAAACTCCTGCGCCCTCGCTGCACCCCAATGCCGCGCGAGTCGATCTCCCGCTCGATGATTGCTTCTGGTTTTCTGCCGCTCACAAACATGATGGTGTTTACTGGTTCCTCGCTCTTCTTTGGTACCTACTGCATTTGAGTCCAAGCTAGCCCAATACGCGCCGGAATTGACGTAAGCGGCCGTAAGCTCGTCGCGTTACATGCCGGGACCCCGCGCAGGTAAGCATATGATTGTAGGTACTTAACGAAGGATCAATGCCGGGTTTGACACTCCAAGAATCTCCGGCCGGCTCCGCACCTGAGCCAGTGCCGGCAATGATCGTTCGCGAGCAACTGGTGCGCGTGGTGAACAGCCCTGGGTTCGTTTCTTCAGCCCGGCTCTGCCGGTTTCTGACCCACATTGTGAATCGGACCATCGAAGGAGATCCCGACAGTCTCAAGGAGTTCTCCATCGCCATGGAGGTCTTCGACCGCACGTCGGATTACGATCCGAACATCGATGCAATTGTTCGGGTTGAGGCTCGCCGCCTCAGATCCAAATTGAAGGCTTATTACGAGGAAGGGGCGGGCAGGAGCGATCCCGTCCTGATTGGTCTGCGGCCGGGCAGTTATGTCCCGATCTTCCGGTGGCTCGAACGGCGGTCGACAGAACAGACGCAAGAAATCAGCCCTGCAATCGAAACTCGCCGGGCATCGGTTGCCGTCTTGCCGCTTGTGAACATGAGTCCCGAGCCACAGCAGGACTACTTTTGCGACGGTATCACCGAGGAAATCATCAACGCACTCACACGGATTTCGGGGTTGAACGTGATTGCGCGGACATCGGCTTTCCAGTTCAAAGGCATCTCCGTTGACATCCGGGAAGTGGGCCAGCGTCTCGGTGCCGATCTCGTGATTCAAGGGAGCGTCAGGAAGGCCGGCGCGCAACTGCGGATCACTGCGCAGGCGATTCACACTGAATCTGGCCATCACCTTTGGTCCGAGACATTCCGCCGTGAACTAGAGGATATCTTTGCGATTCAAGAGGAGATCGCCCAATCCATCGCAGGCTTGCTCCGGCTGCACATGCCAAAGGTGCGAGTGCGTTCCTCCGCCCGTAATCTCGAAGCATATACAAGGTATGTGAAGGGCCGGGTTCTGATGTTTCAACAATCTCCTGAAACGTTGCGAGCTGCCCTGCGGCAGCTACGCGAACTGGTTGAAGCATTTCCCGATTACGCTCTCGGTTACAGCGGCATTGCTGCCGTGAACTGCTTTCTCGCATTATTTGGGGACGTTTCCGGTCGTGATGTGTACCCCGAAGCGAAGGCGAGCGCGGAGCGCGGCTATGCTCTCGATCCTGATTCGGGGGACACGTGTACCGCCCTGGCGGCGGTCCGTTCGGGCTTCGAACATCGCTGGGACGAGGCAGAGGCCTTACACGACCGTGCACTGAAGGTACAACCGGGAGCTGCAGTAGCTTACATGTCTCGTGGTCTGGCGCTGCTCTGCCAGGGGAATATCAATGCAGCAGAGTCAGCCCTCCGCCGCTCTACAGAACTCGATCCCCTTTCCCCCGGTGACTGCGCACGGATGGCTTATGTCCACTACGTGCAAGGTGATTATCGAAGAGCCACAGAGCATCTGAGAAACTCTTTTGAGTTGGATCGCGATTACCCGGAAGCGCGACTCTACGACGGACTTTTGCGCTTTCAGCAGCAAGATTACGACGGCGTCATACAGTGTCTCGGCCGGTCGCAGGTTCCGTTGGACATTGGCCTGATAGTCGCCGCCTACGCTCGTCAAGGCAGCCAGGCGCGAGCCCGGAAGAGCCTTGAGGAGCTTAGCCGGCTGGCAGAGAAACAATACGTCACACCGCTGGCAGAAGCTTTCGCGGCAATCGGCATGGAAGAACACGATCTTGCATTCCACCGGCTTGAAGAAGCCATTGAGCACAAGACGAGCTTCGTCAACTTCTTAGCTGTCGAGCCGTTTTTCCACCCGCTCCGCGGCGATGGCCGGTTCGCAAGGCTGTTGAAAACACTCAATCTTCCACACTAAACCCGGCCGTAAGCTTACGGAAGGCTTACGGCTCATTACTGCATCCGGGTACGGCCATCGAGGCACCATGGCCTCAGATGGAACGACGAAATCAAATTAGACCGCACGCAACGGCCACCACATGGCCTGTGCGCTCGATAGCACAGTGGGCGTTGCTGGTGGGAATGCTCGCCATGCTGGCGCGAGCGCAGGAATCGAATGTGCCCGAACTGACGCTCGATGAGGCGCTTGCACAAGCGGTTGCGAATAACAGCAGTTTACGGACAGCCGACCTGGAGATACAGCGCGCAGCAGACGATTTGGCGGCAAACAGGACCAGACGCTTTGCCAATACGCAGATCGTTGCGCTCGGCGCCCAACTATTAACGAAGCCATCGGTCACGTTTCCGCAAGGCTCGCTTGGGGTGTACGGCGCCACGGGCCCCATCCCGGCGACCGACCAAACCATCCATGCCGCGCGCAAGCCTGTGGGCGTAGTATTTGGCTCTGTTGCGCAACCGCTTTCGACACAATACCGGCTGCATCTCCAGTTGAAGGCTCTTTCGCTCGGCGTGGAGGGGACACGGCAGGATCGCGAGAAAACACGTTTGGAAGTGATCGATCAGGTTCGGCGTGCGTATAACGAGATCGCGGAGGCGCAGAGCGCGTTAGGCAGTCTTCAGTCGTCGCTTCCTTATTACGAAGAATCGAAACGTCTGGCGCAGGCGAACCGAAGGCGAGAAACAATCCTCGAATCTGATCTGCTTGCCATCGACGCACAGCTCTTGAAGACGCAGAATGCGATTCGCGATGCGGGCGACCGCGTGGCCTCGGCTGCCGAGAAATTGAACGACCTTATGGGCCGCGACATACACACGCCGTTTCGGATTTCGGACATCAACCATGCCAACACGGAGTTCGAGGCGCCTGAAGCATTGGAAGCGCGCGCACTCGCAAACCGGCCCGAGCTAAAGAAAGCGAAGTTAGAAGCGCAGCAAGCCGATTACGACGCGCGGGCGAAGAAGGCCGAATATATCCCCGACGTGAGCGTGGCATTCACTTACTTCACGGCAGCGAATTTCTCGAACGCTTTGCCAAGCAACATCGCAACAGCGGGTTTGCAACTCACTTGGGAACCGTGGGACTGGGGGCGCAAGCGACGAGAGTACGCGGCCAAGCGCGTGAAAGAACAGCAAGCCACAGTTGCGATCACTCAGACCGAGCGTTCGGTTCTTCTGGAGGTGAGAAATGCCTGGCGCCAGTTGGAGACCGCGCACCGTCAACTGGCGCTGAGCAACGCAGTGGAACTCGCCGCTCGGCAGAAGCTCAAGGAAGTTCAGGAGCAAGTTAAGCGGGAAGCGGTATTGAACAAGGATTTATTTCAAGCACAGGCGGAGCTGGCTTCCGCGGATAGCCAGCAGTTACAAACTCTCACAGAGTTTTGGAAAGCTAGCGCCGACGTAAAGAAAGCGATTGGAGAACAGTAATGCGTATCGTAGCGGGAATTTTCAGCACACTTGCGATTTTGATTCTGGCCGGCTGTGGGAAGGAAAGTACTCCAACCCCAGATCCAGTTCCAGTCAAAACAGAAACGGTGGCCAGTCAAGAGGTTCGGCCGGCCTGGCGTTATTCAGGCGAGATTCGACCAGATAAACGGGTTCAACTGGCATTCAAGGAACCGGGCTATATCGACGCTCTTCATCAACTGAGGGGCGGCGATGGACGGCTGCGTGATTTGCAGGTGGGTGACGAGATTCCTGCAGGAGCCGTTGTAGCGCACCTGCGCCGGTCGGATTACGAAGCCTCTCTGAACACTGCGGAGGGCCAGCAGCAGTCCATTCAAGGCGCACTGGATGCAGCGAAAGCGGAACTCGATCAGGTAAAGGCCGACCAAACCAAAGCTGATCTCGATTTTCAGCGTGCCGAAGCACTGTATGCGGCGAAGGCGATGACTCGTCCTGATTACGATGCGGCGGTGGCGCACCACGCAGCTACCACCGCCAGCGTCCAGGCTGCTCTACAGCAAATCGAAGCGCGCCAAGGTCAATTGAATGCGGCGCGGGCCCAGATTGTCTCCGCTCGCATCAATCTCGGCGATACGAACCTGGTCGCGCCCATGCCGGGAGTAATCGTCGAAAAAGAGATAGAGCGGGGCACGCTGGTCGCTGCGGGCACACGTGCATTCACGCTCGACGATACGCGCGTTGTGAAGGTCGCGTTCGGCGTTCCCGATAGCATGCTCGTGCATTTCAGCCTGGGATCGCCGCTGCCGGTGCAAATAGAGGCTGTGGCACGGACGTTCACGGGCCACATAACGGAGATAGCGGCTTCGGCCAATCGGGAGTCGCGGGTCTTCAACATTGAGGTCACTCTGCCGAACGGGGATCGCTGTCTCAAGGAAGGAATGATCGCCGGCGTTCGTATCGAGCAAGCGAATGCGCAGACTGTCCCCGTGGTGCCCCTGACCGCCCTCATCACGGCGGAATCGGGATCGAATAACTATTCGGTTTTCACAATACGGGAACGCGAAGGTAAGCAATTTGCGGAGTTGAAGAGTGTCAGGGTTGGGGAAACCGTGGGCAACTCGGTTGTGATCGAGGAGGGCCTGATACCTGGAGAACGAATTATTGTGAACCGGACGAACCAGCTAAGTGATGGGCGCGCGGTTCGCGTACTTGAGTAGGAGGCATAGACATGGTACACGAATTCGACGGTCAATCTTTGATGAAAAAAAACAATCTGGCCCGCTTCTTTATACAGCAGCGGCACGTTGCTTGGGTGTCGCTCGCGCTTGCACTGGTGTGGGGAGTCTACGGGTTGCAGAAAATGCCGCAACGCAAGGACCCGGATATTCCGGTTCGCCAGGCGATGATTATCGTTCCGTGGCAAGGGACCTCGGCCGAACAAGTAGAACAATTAGTAACGAAGAAAATTGAGCAGGCCATTGCCCTGAATCAATGGGTGACGGAGATCAAGAGCACTTCCCGGACCGGGTCCGCTATGGTTCAGTTCGAGCTCGCGGAAAAAGGAACGTACGACCGCAATAAGGAAATGGACGACGTGAAGCTCAAACTGGATTCCATTCTGAGTCTTCCGCAGGGCGCCGGTCCGATTCTGTACGTCAAGGACTTCGGCGATACGGCCGGACTGATGCTCACGGTGGCGAGTCCGCCGGCCGATGCAGGCCAAGTCGCCTGGGTGAGCAGGCTGGTTGAGGCACGTATCCGGCAGGTGAGGAGTGATTTGGCTGCACAACCGCATCAACGGCGTTCAGTCGTTGTAGTTTATCCGAAGTCTATCGACTCTGCCGAAGTGGAACGCATGGTGTCCTGGGTGGCGCAAGACGTCGTAACTCAGCATCTGGGTTCCGACGTGCGAGCGTTCTCGGGGGCGGGCTTTACGGGAGTGGACCTGGCCACGAGCCTTAGCAGCTCCAGTCTGCAAGCGGCTTTGAAGGAGTTGGTCAAGGACAAATTGCAAACCGACGAGTTCCATCCCGATGCGTGGCAACCTGCCATCATCGACGATCCGGCAACAACCAGCTACGCGCTTCAGGCCGTGGCAGGCGACAAGTACACGTATCGCGATCTCGACGACTTCACCGACACGATTCAGCGGAGTCTCAAAACACTGCCAATTGTATCGAAGGTGGAGAGGTCGGGCGTACTGACCGAGAACGTCTTTCTGAATTTTTCGCAGGAACGCTTGGCGCAGTACAGGCTTAAGCCGGCGGATCTTTCCAATATCCTCAGAGCGCGGAATCTGCCGGACAGCGGTCAAACGCTCAACGCACGAGGGCGGACGATCAGCATCAACACGACCGGAGAGTTTAAAAGCCCGGACGATTTGCGCAATGTGATTGTTAGCGCGTCACCGGACGGGACACCGCTCTATTTGCGGGACCTGGTGGATATCGATAGAGGGTACGATAGCCCGCCGTCGTTCCTGAATACTTACACGCGGTGCGACCAGAACGGCAAATGGATTACGACACGCGCGATCACGATCTCGGTCCAAATGCGGAAGGGAGAGCAGATTAACGTCTTCGGCAAACTGGTGGACGCGAACCTGCAGAACGTCAAGAAGTCATTACCCGCCGACTTAGTTCTGGCGAGGACCTCAGACCAGCCACTGCAGGTTCACGACAGCATTGAGCTCTTCAGCCATAGCTTGGTGGAAGCGCTGGTGTTGGTCGTCGTTGTGGCTCTGATCGGTTTTTGGAGCTGGCGGACATCCCTGCTGATCGCGGTCTCCATGCCGATTACGCTGGCGATCACGTTTGGAGTTATCAACACACTCGGAATCGATCTGCAACAGGTCTCGATTGCTTCGCTGATCATCGCGCTCGGATTGCTGGTGGATGTGCCGGTGGTATCGGGCGACGCCATTGTCCGCGAATTGGGTGCGGGCCAGCCGAGGTCGATTGCGGCCTGGCTCGGGCCAACCAAGCTGTTCAAGACGATGGCTTACGCCACGGTGACTAACATCGTTTCGTATCTGCCGTTCCTGTTATTGCCCGGAGATACAGGCAAATTCCTGTATAGCCTGCCGGTCGTTATTAGTGTTTCGCTGCTGGCGGCTCTGTTTGTCTCCATGACGTTTGTCCCACTAATCAGTTCGTTTCTCCTCGAAAGCAAGGCTGAAACTCCCATTGAGGAGAGGCGGAAGCGTGGATTCACAGGCTGGTATTTCCGTACCGCGCAAAAGGCTATTCAGCACAGGAAGCTTTGCCTGACAGCGTCGCTCGTTCTGCTGCTATTGGGTGGCGTAGTATTCTCCACACTGAAGCCGCAGTTCTTTCCTAAGGACCTTCAATACTTCTCCTACATCGACGTGTGGCTGCCCGAAGATTCTTCGATGAGCGCTACGGGCGAAGTCGCTCAACAGGTGGAATCGATTGTACGGCGGGTGGCGGAAGACTATGGCAACGCCCATGCCGAGCACGGCCATCCGAAGGATGTACTGATGTCGATGACAACTTTTGTGGGCGGCGGCGGTCCACGCTTCTGGAGCAGCGCCACACCGGAGGACCGGCAGACCAACTACGCGGAGGTGCTTCTGCGAACCAAAGATCCGCACGACACCACGCCCCTACTGGCCCGTTTGCAACCAGAGCTTGACAGGCAAATCCCAGGAGCAACGATCGATACGCGAACACTCGAAACGGGAAAGCCGGTTGGAATACCCGTTCAGGTAAGAGTTTCGGGCGAAGATCTGCCGCGCCTCCGTACGGAAGTGAACAAGTTGAAGCAGATTTTCCGCGACATCCCGATTGCGGCTAGAATTCGAGGCGATTGGGGAGAACCAACCGTCAAGGAAGTCATGCGCGTAGACGTGGACCGCGCAAACCTGGCGCACGTCACGAACGCAGATGTTTCCAACTCGGTCGATGCCGCTCTTCACGGAATTACGGCCGGCATATTAAGAGACGGCGACAAACAGATTCCGATTACGGGGCGCATGCGAATGCAGGAGCGCGCCCAGCTCTCCGATTTACACAGCTTGTATGTTTTCTCTGCGCAAGATACGCCTCCGGTGCCTCTGGGGGAAGTGGCTACCATTTCGCTGCAACCGGTCGTGCCGAAGATCCGGCGTTTCGATCAGTACCGGACTGTTACGATTCAATGCTGGCCCAGGCAAGGGCACTTGCCCTCAGAAGTGATCTCGGCTGCCATGCCGAAGCTGAAAGCGTTTGAAAACCAGCTTCCCGCGGGCTTCACCTTCCGCTTTGCAGGCGAGTACAAAGAGCAGGTCAGCGGGTTTGGAGATCTTGCAAAGGTGCTCACCATTTGCGTTTGTGCGATCTATCTGGCGCTGCTCGCGCAGTTCAAGCATGCGGTCAAGCCGCTGATCGTATTTGCGGCGATTCCTTATGGAGTGGTCGGGGCCATTTTTTCGCTTGCCATTATGGGACAGCCATTCGGGTTCATGGCGTTTCTTGGAATCATCAGCCTCATCGGCGTGATCGTCAGCCATATCATCGTGCTGTTTGAATTCATCGAAGAGCGAAGAGAAGAGGGCGAAGACTTGGAAACGGCACTGATTGATGCGGGTATTCTGCGTTTGCGGCCGGTCATGATCACCGTCGCTGCCACTGTGATCGCGCTCTTTCCATTGGCTGCGCACGGCGGACCGCTATGGGAGCCACTTTGCTATGCGCAAATCGGCGGTCTGACCATAGCCACTTTCATTACACTCGGGCTAGTTCCAGTTCTCTACTCTTTTGTCGTGCTGGATCTGAAGCTGATTCAGTGGAAGCACGAGGAGAAGTCGGCTCCTACGGTTTCGGATGTACAGCCCGCGATGCACGGAACCTCGGACGTACTTGCGTGATTGTATGAACGTACAAGTAATAGTTCAGCGATCCGCAAACGGCTTTGCGGGAAACAGATCCGCTGTGGTCGGCATATGTTTACTGATCCTGCCCTCGCTGCCTGATATACCGGCATATCGTAGACTGACGGGCGGCTCGATTTCGTCGGGTTGCCAATCTACGATAACCCGACTTCGCGAGAAGTGAGCCGGCACAGACGAACTAAGTCGACGTCATCGGGTAGCCGATTGTTCGAATTACCCGGTGTCCGCGTTACGCCGGGAGTAACACGGTTCGTCCTTTCGGAGAAACCCACGAGATCGCCTGCTTGCCACTTTTACCGGATGCGAGTGTTTGCCGCGTGCGTGATCGGCAACCCCTTTTACTTGCGGCCGCTAATCAAAATCCACCTAAGTTGTCGGAGCTTGCGTTGCATCAAATCTAATTCCGAGATGAGGCAGTCGAGGTTGGTAAGAGCGTTGCTGTCGAGAGTTGTGAGCACACCCTCGCTCTGGTGAGCAACCATAAAATCCTGCAAGGCTGTCAAGCGGCGGCTCGTTGCTTTCACCAAAGGCACGAAGTCGCCCCAGAGTTCATTGCGAGCTATCGTGCGACCGGGCAATCTCAGCGGACACCCCAAAACAAGAAAAATAAAGAACCGCTTCGACACGTCATGATCCCGCATCGCGAACAGCGATCGGAAAACCCGAGCGAGCTCAGTGACAACCGGCATGTGGTGGTCAGCGAGCTCTTCCAGTGTTGTCTGCGGATAATAGCGCGTTCACGTCGATCGTGTGCTCCCAACCATTGACTCGTAGCAGCGCAGTTCTTTCGAGTTCGGCTTGGCGAAGCAGACGCTTTGCATCCTTTTTTCGTCGCATTTGATTCAGAAGCTGCCCATAGTCCGTTAGTAATCCGATACGTGCCAGGGAGGGTGCGCTTGTGGCTGTGTTGTTTAGAAGAGCGAGCGCGCTACGAAAGTCCTGTTCCGCAACATCAGTTTGGCCGCAGGCTTCTCGGGCAATGGCAACAGTATGTTCATAGCCGGCCAAAGAATACGAGTCTGTCCTGCCACCGCTTCGGCGGTGCGCCAGGGCCGCAAGTGCATAGGAAAGCGCGGCAGCGGAATTCTGGTCATGCAGCGCAATAAGTGCCAGCGTGTTCAGTGCCAGGTCGGACCGATCGTGCTCTGGCCCATTGTTCGACCAGATCGCCAACACTTGATGACATAGGCCGCCCGCTTCCGTATATCGGCGTTGCCGAAATAAATCGATAGCCAGATTGGAATACGATAGCGCCACCTCAGCGCTTTGCCGGCCTAGAAGGCGCACACGCAGATCCAAACTCTCACGATGCAGGCTCTCCGCCTCTCCCATTCTCCCTGTGGCCGAAAGCAACGAAGCCAGATTGTTTAATTCAGTGGCTAAACCGGGACTCGGCGCAGTTTTTGCCGACCGCCAGAGACGGATCGCTTCCAGATAATCGCGCTCTGCCTCGCGATAGCGCCCGAGATCTTGCTCAAGCGATGCCTTCCGATCCATTGCGGCGGGCAAAAAGCCATACGCGGGGTCCGTCTGCCTCAAATATTCCAGCAAGCGTGAGACAGCCACAAGAGCTTTCGATCGCTCGCCTTGCTTTTCGAGTATTTCGATTTGCTTGATTTCCTCCGTCAACAGATCCGGTTTCGCGCCACTCGCGGCCGCGCTTATCAGAATCAGCATTGTCCGAATCAGGGTGCAGTGTGCCAAGAGAGCAGCCTCCCTCTGGTTGCGTGTGCAGCAATGAGGCCAATCCGGATAGATCTGTTCTTCTTTGAATTCTGGCTCGCGGGCGGCCGGCCGTCAGTAGGGAAAGTGATCACTTTTGGGATCGACGTGTCCGATAAGGAGACATTCTATATATAGGGACTCAGATGCTAGCCGCAGATCGTCTTCATATAGAATGTCCTCATATGGAGCTTTTGCAAGGCACTTTGGACATGCTGGTTCTGAGGACGCTTATCTTTGGTCCTTTGCACGGTTATGGCATTGCACGTGCAATTCGAGGAACATCGCAGGATGCACTGGATATCGAATTCGGCTCTCTCTATCCGGCGCTCAAACGGCTCGAGACGAAAGGCTGGATTGCTTCGAAGTGGGATACGTCCGAGATGAACCGCCGCGCGAAGTTTTACCGCCTGACGGCGGCGGGCCGAAAACATTTGGTTCAGGAACATTCCAATTGGGCAAGCTTCGTCGAAGCGGTGACAAGAATCATGGGACCAAGCCCCGTTTCGGCGACGAAAGGTCCCAGGAAGGGATGAGCGTTACGGTATGACCTGGTCAAGAATCAAGTACCTGTTGCCCTGGATGAGGCGCCAAAGCGAGCGTGACATGAGGGAAGAACTGCGCGCCCTGGCGGCTTTGGCGGAACCGGGTGAGTTGGGAAATCTCACGCTGGCCGCGGAAAACGCGCGCGAGAACTGGGGATGGACGTGGCTCAGCACCCTGCTCGCGGATATTCGATACGGGACGCGAAGCTTCCTTCGGCAGCCTGGGTTCCTTGCGGCGACGGTTCTCACATTGGCGCTTGGCATTGGAGCCAACACCACGATCTTTAGCCTGATCAACGCAACGATTTTGAAGCCGCTGCCGTTTCCGGATTCGGAGCGGCTGGTCGTGGTATGGAAGACATACGGCAAAGGGCCGAATAATGAAAACATCATTGCCGCTCCGGATTTTTGGGACTTCAGAAGCCAAACGCACTCATTCGAAGCAATAGCGATATTCGACTCGTCCGGCCGGGGGTACAATCTTTCCTCGACGGGCGCGGAACCGGAGCAGGTATCGGGCCTGCGTGTGTCAGCAACCTTTTTTACGGTGCTACGAGCAAAACCCAAGCTGGGCCGCACCTTTCTGGCGGAGGAAGAACAGCCGGGCAAGGATCATGAAGTTGTCCTGAGTTATGGCCTATGGAAGCGACGCTACGGCGGTAAAGCCAGCATAGTCGGTCAGACGATTAGGATCGACGGCGAGAGTTTCACGGTTGTCGGTGTAATGCCGCAGCAATTCCAATGGCAGTTCTGGAGCGGGCCGCGTGAACTCTGGGTACCGGTTGGCTATACGAAGACTGACTATGGCCGCGGCAGTAACAGCTTTCTGTCGATCGCGCGTTTGAAACCTAGCGTGACGCTCGGGCAAGCTCGTTCGGACCTCGCTGCTGTGGGAAATCGCATAGCGAAGGAATTTCCCGTCGACGACGCCGGAGTGAGTGCGACAGCCGATCTTCTGAACGATTACGGTGTGGAAGGACTGCGCCAGACGCTGGTGACACTTTTAGCGGCTGTCGGATTGGTGCTTCTGATTGCGTGCGTCAACGTCGCCAATCTCATGCTGGCTCGCGGAGCATCGCGTCAAAAGGAAATCGCAATTCGGCGCGCGCTCGGGGCTCCGGCGTGGCGAATCGCCCGTCAATTACTCACTGAGAGTGTACTGCTTTCGATCGTGGGGGGAGTTGCGGGCGTGCTGCTCGCGGGTTGGAGCAGCCGGTTGCTGTTTCACCTGCTTGGTGGCCAGATGCAATTGCCGATGCGGCCGGTTGATTCTGTCCCCCTTGATGGCCGCGTGCTCGCCTTTGCCTTGCTGCTCTCGTGCCTGACGGGTGTGATATTTGGTCTGGCGCCGGCGTTGAGCGCTTTGCGTACCGGGGTGAATGAGCCCTTAAAAGAGGGCGGGCGCGAATCAACCGAAGGGCAGGGCGGGCGCTTGCGGCATGCGCTGGTGGCCGCCGAGGTCGCGCTGGCGCTAGTCGTGCTTTCTGCAGCCGGTCTGGTGATCAAGAGCACGGCGCGGCTGCTTGGCGTCGACCCGGGACTCGACCCGAAGAATGTGTTGACTATGGTGCTGTCGGTTCCTCAACAAGCCATCTATACGGGACCGCCGGGGCTGCTGCGCTTCTGCCGCGATCTGACCGAATACGTCGGCGCCATACCAGGCGTTGTCTCCGTAGGAGCGGTGGGCCATCTGCCGTTTGAAGGAAACGCAGGCCGCGATTTCCAGATTGAAGGTCGCCCTCCTGCCGATCCCGAACACATGCCCGGAGCAAATTACAGTGTCGCTTGTCCGGGCTATTTCCGCAGCATAGGAATCCCCGTTCAGGGGCGTGAATTCACCGATCAGGACACGTTGGCTTCGCCTGGAGTCATTGTTATCAATCAGGCGATGGCGCGTCAATTCTGGCCGAAACAAAACGCGATTGGCAAAGCGATCCGGTTTGGTGGTTCCGACGGTCCGCTGTTGACGGTTGTGGGTATAGCGGGAGACGTGCATTATCAGGGGCTCGATGCACCCGTTGCGAGCCAGTTCATGCGCCCCTATACGCAGGCGGGCTGGCCCATTATGAACATCGTCGTCCGCACACGTTCCGCGCCTGAGGCGTTTACGGCTCCGGTCAAAAACGCACTCAAAGCATTCTTGCCGGACCGGCCGGTCGCAGGTGTCGAAACCATGGCGAATGTCGTACGGAACTCAACCGGCTCGAGACAGGTACCGATGGTGTTGCTGTCCGTTTTCTCGGGCGTGGCTTTGCTGCTCGCAGCCGTGGGAATCACAGGAGTCGTGAGTTACTCCACTATGCAGCGAAGGCAGGAAATCGGGATCCGGATGGCTCTCGGGGCGCGAGGAACGGAGGTCGTCGCCATGGTGGTGCGTGGAAGTATGAAATGGGTCTTGGCCGGCCTCACCGCAGGGATTCTCGGCTCCATCGGAACGGCTCGCGTACTTGGGAACTTGTTGTATGAAGTCCGTCCGACGGATCCGAGCGTGCTCGGCGCTGTATTGGCTGTACTCACCGGGGTTGCTGTGGTAGCCAGCTTCATTCCTGCTTTCCGGGCCGCTCACCTTGACCCGATGCATGTGCTGCATCGCGAATAATTGCGCGAGCGCACGGGTTCCCGAAGTACGTCGTTAAAATACTCGCCGCCCTGATCTCCCGGTGTCCTTTGGGTAAGCCTGCGTGGCTTAGGCGCTAGTTCTGCGGGCAGAGCTAATCCAAGCCGCGCCCGTAGTCGCGCGGTACTCAGAGCTAACCGCGTTCACCCGAATGCCATGCTTGATACACCGAGGGTGCTGCCGGTGACCCTACCGGCGCTCGCATGATTCGTTACACATCTCGTTTCGCGTGCGACGCGAGCGCAATATCCAACGTGAGATCAGTGATTGAGCAATGTAGAAAGAGGGACGGCCGATGAGAGCACGATGCCGACACGGTTGAGCGCATAGGCACTTACGCCAACGCATGCTGGGCGGAGGCGAAATTCTTTAAGGCGGCTCGCACCGCAAAATATGAGTAAACGACTCCCATATGGGTCGTACAGGGGATACTGACCGAAAAACCCGGTTACCACCGAATGAGAGCTTGCTGCGCGGTTTGGATAGCCGATCCGGTCAATGGAAGCAAACCCGACTTTTCAACCAATTGAGCAAACCGACGTAGATGCCGGGTTGGAGTGCCGCTCAAGTTCCGAGTGGCCCGCGATCCGCCCGGAATTCTGAAGGATGGTTCTCTGGTGTCCTGGTGTGCTGGGTGAGTGACTCGGCGAATTCAATCACCGACGAATGCCCCGTCAGCACAAATCATTTATTGGGCGATGATGCCTTGGCACTGTTCACAGTTTGCATCAGTGTTGGAAGAATGATTTTCGCCATGATAGTGTTTGGCGGAGTTGACTCTGCGTTGTAGCCGCCACCCGTGAACACTGCAACCAGCTTGTACTGGGGCACGATATAGATCTTCTGCCCACCATTGCCCTGGGCGGCAATAACATCGACGTGCTCGAAACCGCCGGCAGTTGCCACATTTAGCCACGGGCGCCACCAGAAATAGCCGTAGCTGACATGGTCAACATGACTCTGTTCCGCAAGCGAGGCACGAACCCACGCGGGCGAGATTACTTGCTTTCCATGCCAGCGACCATCCTGTGCGAAGAGGACTCCCAGTTTCAGCATGTCGCGCGGCTGCAGATGAATCTGAGAATACTCCTTGTCGGCGTTGGTTAGATCGTAGTTCCACGTCCAAGACGTGCGCGCAACGCCCAAGGGACCGAAGAGGTATTTCTGCGCGAACTCCGGCAGCCGCATTTGGACCGCATTCTCGGTCATTCGACCCACGACCGCAACGCCACCGGAACAGTAGTATCCCACGGTTCCAGGGTCGTTGATCATGGGAAGAT
>JBAUZG010000388.1:0-12277 GCA_049585195.1 Bryobacteraceae bacterium
GCTGTAGCCGACAGGATCTGAACGGTTTCCGGAACAAGTTCGACAGACTTGGAATACGATTCTCCGTCGGCGAACGACAATTTAAACGTCAGGGTTCCAGCGGTGGTTCCGGTCTGAAACGTCACCGACGACGTGCCATCGGGAAAGGTGCCGGTCGTTGAACCCGATGCAAAAGTCACGTTGGTATTCAGACCGCCGGTCGAAACGAACACAATGGCGGGATCGCTGGTCACTGCGGTGACCGAGCTCGAGAACGACATCGTAAGTGTGCCGATGGAAGTAGCCTGGGCGGCGGTGGGCAACTGAAACGAAAGCTGAGCCTGTTGATCGCTAACCGGGGTCTGGGGCGTGAATTGGAAAGTAGGATTCAAAGCGGGAGCCGTGACCGTCCCGGTTAAGCTGTAGTCGAGCGTGCCGATGGCGAGCGTCGCGCTAGCGGCGCCGGCTTGCGTAGGCGCAAACACGACACTGACGGTCGTCGTACCGCCGGGCTGCACAGTCACGGGAAGAGCCGGCAGGTTCGTGAGCGAGAAACCGGACCCGGAAAGCGAGATGGTGGAAATCGTTTGGGGATCGATATTCGTCGCCGGATTCGAAATCGTGAAGATGTAGGTGCTCGACGAGCCAGTCAGTGCCGATCCGAAAGAAACTGGCGAAGCGGGAGTAATCGTGTAGTGCACGCCAGTTGGAAGCGTATAGCTGACAAGCAAAGAGCTAAGGCCCTCGCCGGGAACACCGATGCCCGTGAGCGGGTAGGACCGCGAACCGATGGTCAGGCTTGCCGTCACCAGGGCTTGCTGGGTAGGCGCGAAAAACAGCGTAAACGACGCGCTTTGGCCCGGCGCTAAGGAAGTCGGCCAGTTTGCCAGCGATCCAAGAGTATAAGGCGGCTGCGAAAAGACCGCCGCTACCACCGCGGGCGTTGCCAGCGGCAGGGTGAGCGAAGAGCTATTCTGCACCGTGATGGTAGCAGTATCGGTGTTGCCAACGGGAACTTCTCCAAAAGCAATAGTACTGCCGGCGTCGATCGGGCTTGTATTTCCGTTTAGGGCAACACTGACGGTCAACGTCGCCGAGATGCCATTGCCGTTGAGCGTAGCCAGAGTCGCGACCTGCACATTTTGGGGTGGCGAGCTCGGGCAGCCCGTAGATGCGGGGTAGGCGACATAACCAATTTCGACGGGGGTCGAGGCCGCTCCGGTTGCCTGAGGCGCAAACGAGACGGTTAGGTCTTCGAAGCCGTTTGCGGCGAGGCATTCGTCGAGTGTCGAGCCATCCAGCGAGAAGTTGGGATCGGAAACAAAAACTGTCCGAACGAGATAGACCTGGGTCGTCGATGTATTTTTCAGTCGCAAAACAACGCTCGAGTTCGCGCCTACGTCGGTATCTGGAAAGTCGTAGGTCGATCCGAGCGCAGGGCCGTCCGCCGTCTGGCCCGGCGTATGGACAAAGAATTCGAGACCTTGGGCGCTGAGACCAACCGTGGCGAACAGAATGAGGACGATGAGTTTCACTGGTTTACCCCGATGCCTTGTGTTGAAGAAATAGCGGCGGGCAAAACACACAGGCTTGGACTGGGTGCGCCAAGACGCAGCATCCACTGGCGACCGGCCAAGGCTGAAGTGATATGTATCCAATGCGAAGAGGCGCGTTCAAACGTCAGGGCGGCAAGTTCCACTGCGGAAAGATTCAACGGGAGCGCATGGGTCTGAGCTGGCGAAGATTGGATCTGTAGCCCGTCTGTGCCGGAAGAGATGAGCGCGGTTCCGGTGACGAAGATCGGCGAGTCAACGGCGGTGGTTTCAAGCGGCGCGATCGCGCCGCCAGGCAGCGAAACGCGCACGTGCTGGATCGTGTCCGTTTGAGCCCGTAGCCAAAGGTCCACACTCGCGGCAGCGCTCATTTGTAGCGCCACGATCGGACCCGCAAGCTGCGACGCGTCAACCGGCAGGGACACGAAACCCGCGCTAGTCCACCGAATCAACTTCTGCTCGCTGGGAAGCCAGGCCACAGCGGTTTCAGGACCTTGCGAAATACTGAGCACAGGCTGCGATTCAGCTGTGGGGTACGAAGACCGTTCCGTTCCATCGAGATTGACGAGCCTGACCGCCCCTGAGCTGAGCACGATACCCGCTTCGTCCGAAAAGGAAACAGCCCGCACATCTCGCAAAGCAAGCGGCTGGCCGGTGATCAGATTGCCTGCGACTCCGTAGACAGGCCGCAGCGTATGATCGGGTTCCCGGACAATGCCGACGACAGGCGTTCCGAGCGGACCAGAGCTCGTTTGAGCCAAGCAGGCCTGTACCGCTAATGCCAGCACGCCCACGCAGAGAATTTGCTTTGTCATTACGGATGTCCAATGCTGACGGTGGGTGAACCGACGGTGGTCGCGGTCGAGGCAGGTGTCGAGGGAGAACTCGAACCGCCTTTAGCCGCGAAAGCGATGGCAGCGCCCGCAGCGGCGGCAACGCCGATACCAATCCATAGCCATTTCTTCTTGCTGCTGCTCGTTCGGCCGCTTGCTCCCGTAACCTGCCGGTCGGGATTGTTATTTATCGTTACGCTGGGCGGCTCCGAAGGAGTGTTCACAGTCTCTGCATCGGCTGTAGAAGCAACCAGGACCGGCTCCTGAATCTGATTGGCCTTCGGTTGACCGGGCTGCGCCTTGCCGGGTTGAATCTGGCTGGCCTGCGCCTGGCTCGTCTGAGTGCTGTTCTGGATCTTGTTAGGCAATGGTGTAGCCGTGCGGGAAGCGGAAGAAATAGTGCCAGCAGTGCCGCCGATCGCCTGTTCGAGCAGCATCCCGGCGTGAGCGCTCCCTTTACTTGCGGTGACACGAATGACTGCTGTGCCCGTCGTAGCGCCCCAACGGATGTTCTTTATAGCTGCTTGACCTGTCAGGTCTGTGTATAAGATCGAAACCCGCGAGCCGTCGCTAAAGACGCCTGTCGCCCCGTCGGCCGGCAAGTGGACGAGAACCGTGGCGCTAGGCACAGGAGCGCCATGCTCGTCGGTGACGGCGACGATCAAAGGTTGTTGCGAGGGTTTACCCGGTTCAACCGGCGCTTGTACGCCCACGGCGCGTAAGTGCAATTCCTGCACATCGCCGGCTGGGCTGGGACCCTGGGCTTGAATCGGTAATCCTGCAACGAGGATCGCGGACAATAAGATGCTAAGAGGACGAAGAACGAAACGCATGTAGCGGCGAGCCGCCACACGCTACGGGATGCGAATCAGGATCACAGTTACGTTATCCGGCCCACCCCTATCCTTAGCGGCTTCGATAAGATAGTGGGCCTTGTCGGGTAAACTTTTCTCCGATTTCAGAACACTCTCAAGCACGCTTTCCTGCACAACTCCATGTAAACCGTCGGAACACAGAAGAATCTGATCCCCTGAGAGGACACTGACGACCTGCAGATCGATCCTGACCTCCTCGGAAACGCCGATGGCCATCGTGAGGACGTGGCGCATAGGATGCTTGCGAAGGGCTTCGTCGCTCAGGCCTAGCCGGGAACCCACCTCTTTGACCCAAGTGTGATCTCTAGTCAAAATGCTTAAGCCATCCGAGGATAGGCAGTAAGCCCTGCTATCGCCCACGCTGGCCAACTGCACGTGAAGATTGTTGACGACGCGCGCTGCAATAAGCGTGGTACCCATACCCTCGAGGCCGGGATGCTCGGCGGAGGCGCGCTTCACCGCGGCATTGGCTTCGAGGAAACCGTGCTCGAGCCCTTTCAGCGTGTTGTCTTGAGAGGATTCAAGGAGATGTTGATACAAGGTTTCCGAACTGAGTTTCGACGCGTACTCGCCCGCGTTGGCTCCGCCCATGCCATCGGCCACAATAAAAATGCCTTGCGCGCTGTCGCTGATGAAATAGTCTTCGTTGTTGTCTCTCAGGCAGCCGGGATCGGAAAGGCCGTAAGCCTCGAGCATAGGCAATCCGATTATAGTAGCGAGTGCGATTTCGAGCGGCGATCGAAAGTTTCAAAAGCGAAGAGCGAATCCCGCGAGTCCCTTCACGCTCGCGCCACCCTGCGTTCTCGCTGCCAGGCCAGGCGGTCGCGGAATTCCTGATACAGAGTCGTAAAGCCGGCCCAGTAGTATCCGCAAACAAACAGCAACAAGAATGGAACCGACAGGAAATTGTAGCTGTCGATAGCCCAGGCAACCATCAGGACAAAATACGTGCCGATGGCGATCTCGATATAAGGAAGCAGGCCGCTACGCCGCATATAAGGTCTCGAGTTCGGGGCGGTCTTCGCCTCGCCGGTTCCAATGGCGTATTTCGGCGTCCTGGCGAAGCCGGTCCGGATGCCGAATAAGGCTTCCATGACAGCTTTGGTATTGCTGACAGTGAGCGCAACGCCCGAAGCTAACAGCATCGGAAGGAACACAATCGATCGCCGCCAGTTTTTGGGGAACAGCTCTCTTTGCGCGAGCAGATAAAAGGCGGAGATGGAAAAGAATGAGGCCAGGATCAAGGGGAAATCGATCAGCAGCATCTGAAACCACCCCATATAAAAGCGAATAATCATGACAGGCATCATGAGCGCCGATACGACGATCATGAGCGGGTACGAGATGTTGGGGGTCAGGTGGAGAAATGCCTCGAGCTTAACGCGCCAAGGCAGGTTCGCTTTGAATATGGAGGGAAGCAGCTTTTTGGCAACCTGCGTCAGACCTTTGGCCCAGCGCGATTGCTGCACTTGGAAACCGTATGTTTCGACCGGAAGTTCGGAGGGGCAGTCCAAGCCGATCAGGTACACAAAACGCCAGCCTTTAAGCTGCGCGCGGTAACTGAGATCGGTATCCTCGGTAAGCGTGTCGTGCTGCCATCCCCCGGCATCGTCGATCATCGTCTTGCGGATGACGCCCGCCGTGCCGTTGAAGTTGAAAAACAATCCGCGGCCACACCTCGCTCCGTGTTCGAGAACGAAATGCCCATCGAGCAGCATGGCTTCCACCTGGGTGAGCAGGTTGTACTCCTTATTCACGTAGCTCCAGCGGGTTTGCACCACACCCACTTCCGGATCGGCAAAGAAATGAATGGTCCGCATCAGGAACTCGGGCGGCGGTAGAAAATCGGCGTCGAAAATAGCGATGAACTCGCCGGTTGCCGTGGCGAGGCCCTCCTGCAGTGCGCCTGCCTTATATCCACGGCGGTTTGCGCGATGATGATACTCCACTGGATGGCCCATCGCTCGAAGCTCGTTCGAAAGCCGCTCCGTATACGGGTGAGTCTCGTCCGTTGAATCGTCGAGCACCTGGATCTGAAGCAGATGCCTGGGATAGTCGATTTTACAAACTTCTTCGAGCAGACGAGCCACAACGAATCGCTCGTTATAAAGCGGAAGTTGGATCGTAACCCGAGGGAGCGTGGCAAACCGGGTGGCCGGTTCGGTCAGCAGCTTCTTCCGGTGCTTAAGGTAAAGACGCATCGTCTCATACCTGTGCAAGCCATAGATCGAGAGAATAACCAGGATGCCGAAGTAGGGTATTAAGAGCGCCCAATCGAACGGCGACAGCTGGTAAATCCCGTTGAATGTATCGTCGAACAGACCGTTGACGATTTTCGTGCCAAGCGAAGGAGCGGCAAAGAACAAAAGCGCGGGTATGACGCCGGTCAAGACCATGCCAAGTGCGCTCAGAAGCGCTTCCCTTTCATTTTAAACGGTTTCGCGTGCTCGGGTTGTAACAAATGCAGGCTGGGCCCAGGACTAAGATAAACTACCCTCAGCTTGGGCCGAACACCTCGTTGGAGCAAATGAATGGCCAGTGAATCACAGTCCGATTTGACATCTCGGCGCGAATTTCTCCAGACGGGCAGTTCCATGGCGCTGGGCGGTTCATTCGCGTCTTCGACGGGTGCCGCAAACGCCCAGAACTCCACAAGTAAGCGTCCCAACATCGTTTTCTTCATGGGTGAAGGCCAGCGCGCCGATGCCCTGAGCCTGGCCGGCAATACACTTCTTAAAACCCCGAACCATGACCGTATTGGCCGCGAGGGCGTTCAGTTCCGGAATTCGTTCGTAATGAATGCGCTGTGCGCGCCCGCCCGGGCCGCCTCGATGACGGGGATGTACTCGCACGCAACGGGGGCGCTCGGCAACCATACAAAAGACCCGCTGCCGGCCAATATCCCTATGTTCACCGATCTACTTCACAAGGCTGGGTACGAAGTAGCCTTGTGCGGTAAGGCGCACATTGGGAATGGAGCGCGGGAGCGCTATTGGGATTACTACTTCGCCTATAATGCGCCCGGAACCAACTACTATCACCCGGTGGCGTGGGAAGGGCGAAAGGGAAAGATTACCGGACCCGAGACGTACAGCGGTTACGCCGACGATGTAGTCGTCGGCCGTGCGCTCGACTGGCTTAAGCAGGACCGCAATAAGCCATTTTGTCTCCTGGTCTGGTTTACTGCGCCGCATGCGCCTTTTTACCGCGCTCGTCGCCATCTCGATCTCTACAATGGCGTGCCGATTCCCAAACCGGCAACCTTCGATGACGACTTAAAGGGCTATCCAGGCAAGCCTCGCGCATTTGCCGATGCCGACAACAAAATTGGCACAACGATCCTGGGCAACGACGATCCGCGGTCGCTCGAAGAACTGGTGAAGGACTACTACGGCGGTCTGGTGAGCGTAGACGAAAACATCGGCCGGATACTCGACTGGCTAGCGAGCACGAATCAACTCGACGACACGGTCATTTTTCATTCCTCCGATCATGGGTTCTTTTTAGGTGAGTGGCGAATGTACGACAAGCGGTTCATGCATGAGCCGTCCATTCGAATACCCACCATGATCCGTTATCCGAGACTCTTCCAGGCAGGAACCGTCGTCGATGAGATGGTAATAAACATCGATACCGCTCCCACGCTGCTTGAACTCGCAGGCGTCGACATTCCGGCCCGCGTCCAGGGAAAGAGCCTCGTCAACCTCGCCAAGGGCGATAAGACGAATTGGCGCAAAGACTGGCTATACGAGTATTACGAATATCCGGAGAGCCAGAAAGTGCGACCCAACAGAGGCATACGAACGGAGCGCTACAAACTGATCCATTACTATCTCGCCCCGGAAGAATTTGAACTGTACGACTTACAGGTAGACCCCAGCGAGACGCGGAACCTGTACGGAAAACCTGACGCCGCGGACCTAACCCACCAATTGATGACGCGGCTTGCTGAACTGCGTAAGGAAACTGGCGATACCGCTCGCCCCTGACTTCATTTCTTTTAAGTGATCCGCCGAATCACGAAGCCTTACTCATAAGGTTCTTCCAGCGTTCCCATGCTTCATCCCGGGCCTTGCTGTTCGCGGGTGTTGCATCGGGGGCTTCTCCCGCCCGCATAAAACCGTGCCCGGCTCCTTCATACACGACAGGATCGTAGGTTTTACCGGCGGCTTTCATCGCTTCCTTCGCGCCAGGGATCGTGGCGCCGATTCGCGCGTCGTTTCCGCCGTAAAACCCATATACCGGCGCTTTGATTCTTGCCATCGCGTCTTTATCCGGCGGCGGACCATAGAACACGAAGGCGGCCGCGAGATCGGGCCGATTCGTCGCAAATCGAAAACTCTGGCCGCCGCCCCAACAGAATCCAGCAACAAACAGCTTGCCATCGGAAGACGGCAGCTTCAGTCCGTAGGAAGCAGCCGCGTTCAAGTCGGCCGTTACCTGATCGGGATTCAAGTGACTCACGGCTCGCATTGCCTCGCCCTGCGGGAAATCCGAAGTCCCGCCTCCCTTCGGCCCCATGCCAGAGAGCAGGTCGGGCGCGACCGCGATGTAGCCGGCGGCAGCCACCTGGTCCGCAAGATCCTCGACCCAGTCGGTCATGCCGAAGATTTCGTGTATCACCAGCACAACCGGAGTCTTGTTCTTCGATTCGGGATAAGCGACAAACGTCTCGACTGACCGGCCGTCGTGCTTCACCGTCACCCATTCGCGATGCCGCGGCGACTTTTCAAGTTTCTGTTTTGCCCAGTCTTGAGCCGAGCAGATCGAGACACACAAGGCGGCCATCAAAGCCATTCGTTTCATTCCCTTGTTTTATCAATTGACCTCCGAGCCGGGCACGACTTCTGTTTGTTAGGCTATGTGCGTGCCGCCCTATCAAGTTTTTTCCGCCTTCGCATTGTCCGTAATCGCTCCCATTCTCGGCTTTAGCCAACTGAACGAGAATCGAGGCAACGCTCCCGGCGGAGTACCGCAATCGACGTACGTGATTCATCGCCTCGGAACGGATCATGCCGAAGGCATTACAACGATCGATATGAACGGCGACGGGAGGCCGGACATTCTGAGTGGGGCGTACTGGTATGAAAATCCTGGGCCGCAAGGTGGGGAATGGAAACGGCATCAGTATCGGACGGTCGACATAGTGGGCGAGTTCGTATCCGACTGTGGCGAATGGGCCGTTGATGTCAATCACGACGGAGCGCCCGATGTGGTCACGGTCGGTTGGATGACGGATGGGGTGTATTGGTACGAAAACCCGAAGAAAGACGGCGTCATGTGGCAGCGTCATCTGATCGCGCATTCGGTCGAGACGGAGGGCGGCTGGATGGCCGATCTAAACGGCGATGGAAAACCCGATCTTGCGCTGGCGCACTATGGACGGTCGGGCGTGATTTGGATCGACTTCGCGGGACCTGAACCGAAAGTGCACCATGCCGGCGGCCACGATGAGGATGGGCATGGCATTGGGATGGCGGATATCGACGGTGACGGGAAAGTCGATCTTCTGACGCCTCACGGCTGGTTCAAGAACATCGACGCAAACGAAGACAAGTGGGAGTGGCATGGCGAGTGGGATCTCGAGGAATGCGGATTCCCGATCATCGGCTACGACGTGAATAACGACGGCAAGACCGATCTCATTTACGGGCGCGGGCACAGCTACGGCTTATATTGGCTTGAACAAAAGGCAGGACCGAGCGGCCGAAGCTGGGTGAAACATACGATCGACGAATCGTTTTCACAGGTACACGTTCTACTGCTCGCCGATATTGACGGCGACGGACAGATGGAATTACTGGCTGGAAAGCGGTATCGCGGACATAACGGCTCCGATCCCGGCTCTTACGATCCTCTCGTCATCTACTACTACAAAATCGACCGCAGCAAAGGCGAGTTCACGCGCTATCCCATATCGATTGGCGGCACGGCGGGCGCGGGCACTCAATTCATTGTCCAGGACCTTGATGGCGACGGCGACTTAGATATCGCCACGGCCGGCAAAACCGGCGTCCATTTTTTCGAGAATCTCCAAGTGAACCGCGTGCCCAAGGCGCAGCGCGAACAGCAGCTGCTGCTTGATAAGAACTGGCCTTTCCCGGGCGAAGGCGAACAGGTGAAGTGGCAGCATTAAACTTTCGCGTAGCCTACTTCTGCCCGTAATACGCGCCGCTTCCGTGCTTGCGCAGAAAATGTTTTTCGCGAAGCGTCTCCGGCAAGGGGCTTGAGGCCGCATTAATTGTCAGAGTCAGGTACGCCATGTGGGCGAGCTCTTCGACAATGACGGCCATGTGCGCCGCTTCCGATGGCGTCGGCCCCCAAGCGAACGGGGCATGCCCGGCAACGAGTACGGCTGGCGTTTCGAGCGGGTCCAAATTCTTAAAGCGCCGGATGATGGCGTGTCCCGTATTCAGCTCGTACTCGCTCTGAATCTCGTCTGGCGGCATGTGCGCCGTGACTGGAATGGGCCCGCGGCAGTAATCCGCATGCGTTGTCCCCAGACAAGGAATGTCCTTACAGGCTTGCGCCCAGGCTGTCGCATACCGCGAGTGCGTATGAACAACTCCACCGATTCCTTGGAAGGCCTGATACAGCGCAAGGTGCGTGGGAAGGTCGGACGATGGGCGTAATGCGCCTTCAACGATCGTTCCGTGGAGATCGGTCACCACTAGTTGATCGGGCGTTAACGATTCATAAGGCACACCGCTCGGTTTGATGACTACCAGCTTGCTATCCGGATCGAAACCGCTGGCGTTCCCAAAGGTGTAAAGAACCAATCCGCGTCTCACGATTTCCAGGTTCGCTTCCAGAACCTCTTCGCGAAGCTGTTTCAACTTCATACAAATTGCCGCACTCGCTCCGCTACATTCCGTAAAGCCGGAAGAATGTCGCCGAGGCCCACAGGCTCGGAGCCTTTGCAGCCCAAACTAAAGTACAGCTTGCGGTACAGCGGAAATAATTCGTTGTAGACGCTCACACTCGATGGATCTGGCCGGAACACACGGTGGGCTGGGCAGAGCGCGTTCTGTGCCTCCTCGATAGAGCGAAATGTTCCAGCGGCCATAAAAGCGAAGATGGCGGAGCCGAGGCTGGTTACGTCGCCTTGCGGAACCAAAATGGGCTTGTTCAGAACGTTTGCGTACACTTGGTTCAACGTTTCGTTCTTCTGCGGAATGCCCCCGCCATTGATAATCCGCTTCACGTCTGTCCCATGCTCGCTCATTCGATCGAGAATAATGCGCGTATGAAAAGCGGTGCCTTCAATAGCCGCGAACAGTTCGTCTTCGGCCGTGTGCGACAGGTTCCACCCCAGCGTCACACCGCCCAGTTCGGGGTTTACAAGCACCGTGCGGTCGCCGTTATCCCACGTGAGACGGAGCAATCCCGTTTCGCCTGCCCGGTATTTGTCAAGTTCGGCAGAGAGAGCCGCTGCATTCGTGCCCGCGCGTCGAGCAATTGCTTCAAAAATATCTCCCACAGCCGAAAGACCCGCTTCAATCCCCGTCAGAGCCGGATCGACCGAACCGGGAACCACGCCGCAAACACCGGGAACGAGCTGCGTCTGAGCGCTTAGCCCAATGATGCAAGTGGACGTGCCGATGACATTCACGACCTCGCCGAGCCGGACGCCCGCACCGATCGCATCCCAGTGAGCATCGAAAGCTCCCACCGGGATTGGAATCCCGGCAGATAGTCCGAGTTCCGCCGCCCATTCAGGTGAAAGATGCCCGGCTATCTTATCGGAAGTTTCGTACTGCCCCGCGAGCTTCGCCCGCACGCCTCCGAGCAACGGGTCAACGAAGCACAAAAAATCCTCGGGCGGCAAGCCTCCCAAAGAAGCATTCCACATCCACTTGTGGCCCATGGCGCACACGCTTCGCTTCACCTGGGTTGGTTCTGTAATTCCGCAGAGAACTGCCGCAACCATATCGCAGTGCTCGAAAGCGGAAGCGAGCAGTGCGCGTTTCGCGGGATTGTGCCGCAGCCAGTGTAGAAGCTTCGAAAATCCCCACTCTGACGAATACACGCCGCCACACCACTTAATTGCCTCGAGGCCATACTCATGTGCTTTGGCTGTAATTTCCGCGGCTTCCCGCCAGGACCGGTGATCGCACCACAGATAGTAATCGTCGAGCGGCGCCATCCCTTCACCCACCGGCACAACGCTCGAGCCGGTTGTATCGAGCGCAATTGCGGCGACTTGCGACCCGTTAACCTGAGCCGCTGAGAGCGCCCGCTTCGATGCCAAGGCCAGTGCCGACATGTGATCGGCATGGCTCTGCGTGCAATGATCGGGATCGCTTCGCTTGCGGTGCAGCGGATATTCGGCCGTTCCCGAGCCGAGCCGGCCCTTCTCGCTGTCAAAGACCGACACGCGCACGCTGAGCGTTCCGAAATCGACTCCGGCGACAATCGTTCCCATCGAATTTCCTAGTTATGCCAGTAGGTGTCCCAGCCGAGATAGCGTGTCGCCGCTTCGTACACGATCGAGCTGACAGGAGCCAGATTCGCCGCCACATGATGCTCAAATCCGTTTTGGCAAATGTAGCGAAGCAGATTCTGCATATGAGGGATTTCGACGACTCCTGCTCCTCCAAACGTCTCGAGAGGATCGTTTGTAAATTTGCCGTCGCCCACGTAGCCCCGAATTTTACCCGTCCGGTCGTTCGTCGAGAATCGCGCGTACGACATTGGCCCAGCCTTTACACGCCCTACGCACGTGCCAAACGTATTTTCCTTCCCCACCGTGCCGGCGATGATTTCTTGAAAATCCATGCGGACATCGGCGAAGAAGTGCTTAGGGAGGTTGCTGCAATGGAAGCACACCGCTTTATTGGGGTCGTCTCCGTAGTTGTTATTCCAATCGAGGAGAGCGCTTGGAGTTCCCGAAGCGAGGCGCAACGCATGCATGCCGATTACGCCGCAAATGTCCACTTCGCAGGCGCTCGACATCAGTTCGTTGCTCATCATGCTCATCAACGTGCAAGGCACCACGCCGAAATACTCTTCGAGCGCCGTCCAACATTGCACCGCG
>JBAUZG010000389.1:0-6812 GCA_049585195.1 Bryobacteraceae bacterium
CTATGGACCAGTTGCGGAAGATTGTCGCCGGTTCGACGCCGGCGCCTTCGCCCGGCGGCGTCTATCTGTTTCACAATCTCGGAGGCGGCCGCTTCGAGGATGTCACGGCACGCGCGGGACTCGAAAATCCGTATTGGGGAACGGGCGCCAATGCGGCCGATTACGACAACGACGGCTTTACCGACATCCTCATTACCACCATCGGCCGCGATCTGCTGTATCGCAACAACGGGAACGGCACTTTTACCGAGGTAAGCAAGCAGGCTGGTTTAAGCCAGACCGTTGCCTGGCACACTGGCAGCGCGTTTGGCGATTTCGATGGCGATGGCAAGCTCGATCTCTTCATCACCGGTTATGTGGATATTCAAACGCTCGCTTTCGATAAACCGGCTCCGGCCTGCGATTATTTCGGGCAGCATGTTTTCTGTGGCCCGATCGGGTTGAAAGGGGAACGAAGCGTTGTTTATCACAACAACGGCAATGGAACGTTCACCGATGTCACGATGGCTTCTGGCGTCGGACATGCGCCCCCGGCGCACGGATTCACACCCATCACAGGAGACTTCAACGGAGACGGAAAGCTGGATGTCTTCGTTGCAAACGACTCCGATCCCAATTACCTGTTTCTCAACCAAGGCGATGGCACATTCAAAGAGTCAGCGCTCGAAAATGGAGTGGCATTCAATGCCGATGGCCGCACACAATCGAACATGGGCGTGGCCGTGGGCGAGTTCGGCAAAAGCGGCAGCCAAGATCTGCTCACTACCACGTTCAATAAAGACTACTTTCCGCTGTTTCGCAAGAATAAATCGGGCATGTTCGACGAAGTGGCTTCGTCTGCCGGCCTCGCAACCATCACTAGTACGTATCTCGGCTGGGCCTGCGGCTTGACCGATTTTGCTAATTCCGGAACCCGCCAGTTCTGGACCGCTAACGGTCACGTTTATCCGGCAGATAGCAGCTATTTTGAGCCAATTACAATTTTCGGGAGCGTCGGCGGCAAAGCATCGCTCATTTATTCATATCCGCCGACGCCGTCCAATTCTTACCGTGGCGGCTGCGCGGGCGACTATAACAACGACGGCAAAGAGGATCTGTTGATACTTCCCATCTCGGGCTCGCCCGTTCTATTGAGAAATGACACAAGCAATCAAAACGGCTGGCTGGGCCTAGCGCTCCGCGGCACGAAAAGCAATCGCGACGCAATCGGCGCGACCGTCACCGTCGAAGCATGCGGCCAACAGCAATGGGATGAAGTGCGCAGCGGCGGCAGCTACGTTTCGCGAAACGATCCTCGTTTACACTTTGGCTTAGGCGCATGCGGCAAAGTGGATAAAGTAACGATCAAGTGGCCGAGAGGAACTACGCAGACGCTGCGAGATGTGACGGTGAACCGCTACGTGACGATCGAGGAACCAAAGTAAGTTGAAAGCTCTAGTTGGTCTCGCAGGTTTCATCTTCATGTGCGCGCTTTGGGCGGCGACACTCGTCCCGACGCCAGCCGGAAACTTCACCGACGTAACCGCCGAACGCGGCATCCACTTTCAAGGGGTAGCCTCGCACACGTCCAAAAAATATCTCCTAGAAACCATGGGCTCGGGCGTAGCGCTGTTCGATTACGATAACGACGGCCGTCTCGATATCTTCTTTGTTAATGGCGCTCCGCTCGCCGACCCGACTCCCGCAGGAACAATTCCTGCAAAGAACGGACCGGAATGCTGGAACCGGCTCTATCATCAGAAGCCGGATGGAAATTTCGAAGACGCAACCGAGAAAGCGGGCTTGCAGGGAACCGGCTATGGCATGGGCGCGGCCGTGGGCGATTACGATAACGATGGATATGAAGATCTCTATGTCACAGCTTACGGCGGCAATAAGCTGTATCACAACAATGGCAATGGCACGTTCACCGATGTCACGAAGGAGTCCGGCACGGGCGCGAGCGGCTGGTCCACCAGCGCCGCCTGGGTCGATCTCGACAACGACGGGCGCCTGGATTTAGTGGTTCTGCGCTATGTGAAGTGGGATTTCAACGATATCTTTTGCGGCGAGCATACCGAGGGCGGCCGGGCGTACTGCCATCCCGACACTTTCCAGCCCATAACTCCGGTTGTCTTCCACAATGACGGAAATGGCCATTTTCACGAAGTCGCAGAACAAATCGGATTCGCTAAGCCCGGCAAAGGCCTCGGTATCGCGCTAGCCGATTACGATCGCGACGGGCACATCGATCTGTTCGTCGCGAACGATTCGATGATGGAATTTCTCTATCACAACAAAGGCAATGGAACGTTCGAGGAAACGGGACTAGTGTCGCAAGTAGCGGTGGACGACGACGGCCAGACCTACGCCGGCATGGGGACCGATTTCGCCGATTACGACAACGACGGCTATCCCGATATCGTCGTCGATAACTTGGCCAATCAAAAATACGCGCTGTACCGGAATAATCGTGATGGCAGCTTCGCGTACGTGACGCAAACCACCGGCCTGGGCCGCATCACGCTGTTGCATTCGGGTTGGGGTCTCCGGTTTTTCGATTACGATAACGACGGCTGGAAAGACCTTATCATCGCGCAGGGGCACGATCTCGACACTATCGAAAAAACTTCGCCCCACCTGCATTACAGAGAGCCTATGCTGCTTCTGCGCAACTCAGGAAAGGGTTTTGAAGATATGTCGGCGCGTTCCGGCGAAGTTTTTCAAAAACCATGGCTGGGGCGCGGCCTCGCAACAGGCGATTTCGACAATGACGGACGCGTGGACTTTATTGTTACGACGAACGGCGGAGCCGCGCACCTGATTCACAACGAAACCGACAGCGGTAACCACTGGTTGACGCTCTCACTAATCGGCCACAAAAGCAATCGCGACGGAATCGGAGCCGTGGTGAAATTGGTTACAGCGCACGGCGCGCAGTACGGCACAGTAACCACAGCGAGCAGTTATCTTTCATCCAGCGATAAGCGCCTGCATTTCGGCCTCGGACCAGACAACGTTGCCGGGCGTATCGAGATTCGATGGCCAAGCGGGAAACGGCAAACACTAAGTAACATGAAAGCAGACCAGATCGTAAAAATAAACGAACCGGAATAGCGTCTTGGAGGGTGGGCTTCAGCCCGCACGGGACTTTAGTCCCGCTGTGGTACAACCATGGCAAAGCCCCGTTCCTCAATGTATCCCCGACTGCCATGGCTCTTGCCGCTCGTGCTGATTGCAGCCGCCAGCTCGCAAATCCAAGACCCAGCCTTAGCCGCTGCCCGGTCCTTAGCCGAGAGCGGTAAGCTGAACGATGCAGAAGCCGCGGCCCGCGGTTATCTCGCAACCAACCACGCCTCGGCTGACGGCCACTTTCTCTTGGGCTATATCCTCTTCAAGAAGCAGCAAGCCAAAGCCTCGCTTGAGGAATACACCGAAGGCGCAAAATTCCGCACACCCAGCGCTTACGACCTGGAAGTTGTCGGCGGCGATTACGTTCTGCTTCATGACTACGCCGACGCCGACAAGTGGTTTACCAAATCAGTCGAATGGAACCCCAGAAACTTTCAGGCTCTCTATTACCTCGGCCGCACGAAATATAACGAAAATCGCTTCGAGGAGGCGGTGAGCGTGTTCCTTGAATGCCTGAAACTCGAGCCGAAAAACGTGAAGGCCGAAGACAATCTCGGGCTATCGTATCAAGGCCTCGGCCGGCTCGACGGCGCTATCGCGGCCTTTCGCGCCGCCATCGCATGGCAAACCAATGCAAAGCAAAAAGATTCAGGTCCCTATATTGACTTGGGCACGCTGTTTGTCGATAACGACCGCCCTCGAGAGGCGATTCCCCATCTGCTCGAAGCAGCAGCGCTCGCGCCGGATGATGTGCGCGCGCACCGCGAGCTAGGCAAAGCCTACCTGCATCTCGACGAGCTCGACAAAGCGCAGGCCGAACTCGAGCGCAGCGTTCAGCTTGCCCCGCAATACGCGCCCACGCATTTCATGCTGGCGCAGGTATACCGGCGGCGCGGCATGACCGACAAAGCCAAGCAGGAAAGCGAACGTTATATCGCTCTCGCCGGCGCGCACTCCGAGTAACGAAGGGTCAGAATTGGATCTGTATCAGTCCCTGCCCCTGCCTCTGCGTATTGCTCTGGCTATTGATTACCTTGCCAAAGTTTGAGTCGAAGAAATTCTCGTCAGGAGACCCGAAGACCACGCGATTCAAAATATTGAAATATTGAATTTCAAGCTTCAGCTTCACATGTTCACCGATGGCGAAGTACTTGGCGAGCGCAATGTTTTCATTGTAGTTAAATGGATTTCGCAGTTGCCCGAGTACGCGTGGCGAATTACCCAGCACCCACGGTCCGGGGTCACTGAAATCGGCTTTGTTAATGACGGGCAGCCCTTTATACACGTTGCTATACGAAAACATCATGTTCGAGTACGAAACGACGTTCGCGCGATTGCAGGGAGCGCAATTGTTGCCAAGCGGATCACCATTCACGACAACTGGCCCTCCCGTTCCGGTCAACAGGGGCGTTCCCGTCGCGTAAGTCAGCAGCGGGCTGATCTGCCAGCCGCCGAATACCTCATCCTTCCAACCGCCCTGGTTCATAAAGGTGCGGCCTTTGCCGAACGGCAACTCATACGTGCCCGCAATATTGATCGCGTTGGTCTGATCGTTGTTGTCGACGGTCCATTCCGAGGCTTGATTATTTTTATTTAGCGAATTCGACGCAAACGAAGTGAAACCGGAACTTGTATTCGACATCATGCGCGACAAATTGTACGCGACCAGGAAGCTAAGACCGTTGGTATAGCGCTTCTCGACCTGGATCTGCATCGCGTTGTAGAATGACGATCCCGTATTGTCGAAATTATTGAAGATATTCGAGTACTGGGGATAGGGCCGGAGGGCTTGCAGCAGGGTCGCGCTCGATCCGTAGGTGCTGAGAAAGCTCGGGAAAGGAATTGCGACGCCCGGCACAGAAGTGATGGAATTGCCCAGCAGGCTCCCATACTGATTCAGATAAGCCGGGTTTAGCTGATTGATAGGATTCAATTGCGCCGGCAAAAAATTGGCGCGATTGCCAGTATAGGCGGCCGACAGAAACATCTGATAGGGCAGTTCCCGCTGAACGCCAATGTTCCAGACAATATCGTATGGCGCAATTCCATCGGTTGCGGGATCGAACGCATTAATCTGCTGCCCGATTCCAAGCGATGAGCTGAACGGGGTCGGCGCCGGGTTGGGAAGCACGTTAGTGTCCCACGAGCCGAAGCCCGGAACCGTCGAACCCGTCGAGTTGCGATTGAAGGAGCCGAGCAGTAGATTGCCGTAGTTCACCGCAACCTTGCTCGTGCCATACTCGTAGGCTCCGCCATCGAGATAATTCATCGAGAATCCCCCCTGCAGAACCGTCTTGTTATTCAGCTCGTAAGAGTAGCCGAGGCGCGGGCTGAAATGTCCCCAATGTATGGACGCTCGGTCCAGTCCGGCGCATCCGGTGCAGTTCCCGAATTTCGTTGCAGCTCCAGGGAGGTTGCCGGCTCCTGGGTTGGGAATGGTGGAATTGAAGTAGACGATGTAGTTCCCCACGGCCGTGAACGGCACCATAATGTCCCACCTGACGCCAATATTCATGGTGAGGCGCGGATTGATCTTGATGTCGTCCTGAATATAGGGCGAGAAGTCTCGGTTTCGCAGCTTCTCTTCCTGCGAACCCACGCGGTTGGCGCTATCCGCGACGCCCAGCAGGTAACTGGCGAATGCGTTTCCTGTATTGCTCAGATTATTTGGATCGGCCGTCGAGTTGTTACTGAAGTTAAACGTTCCCGCGCACTTCTGGCATTCGTTGTCGTCCTGATAGGTGCGGCGGAATTCGGCGCCGATATTAAATGTATGCCGCCCATCGATCCATAGCCAGTTGTTTTCTACAACAATGCCAAGCTTCCGGTTAATTGACTGAATCCAGGGCGAGCCGAGCTGGGTTGGCGAGTTGGGACCTTCGAAATTCAATTCCGAAATCTGAGGCGCACCGGGCGCCGCTGAGAAGTTAGGTGCCGAGGTCCGCTGGCTGATCTGGTCGTTTAATTCGCCCAGCCAGCTTGCGCCAGCCGTCATCACCAGACTTGGCGAAATTGTGTATGAGTAGTTGGCGATGAACACGGTGCCGAGATCGGGATTGAAAGTATTGCTGGTAAGCGGGTTGCTCGTCGGCAGGTAGGAGCCGGTTTCCGTGGCGTAAGACGATTGGTTGTCCCGCCAGTGCGACCAATGAATCACTTGCTTGTCGGTTATGTTGTGGTCGATGGTATAACCCCAGGGATTTTGCCGCGTCGGAAGCACGCCCTGCAGCGATTCCTGGTTATTCGTGATACCGGGGAGGGATGGATTGGGCATGTATTGCAGAAGGCTTGCCGATAACGGGCTAAAGCAAGCCTGCGGAATGATATTGCCGCGAAACGGCGTTCCGGGCGTGTTCCCGTTAGCGTTGCAGCCGCTGTTAGCGGGATTCCAAATTACTGTGTTCAGCTCGCTGAAATCGCCTGCCTTCTCGGCCGCGGTCGGCAGCGACATGAAATTCGTATTGGTCTGATTCTGCCGGTACCATTCCATGCTGACGTGGAAAAATGTGCGGTCTTTTCCGTTGTAGACATGCGGAATAATGACCGGGCCGCCGAGGCTGAAGCCATAGTTATTCGCTTTGTCAATCGGTACCGTTGTATTGTAGGCGCCTCGTGCATCGAAGAAATTGTTTCGGATGATTTCGAAGCCGTCGCCGTGATATTGGTTTGTCCCGGATGCCGTGTTGTAGGTCACCACACCC
>JBAUZG010000390.1:0-4987 GCA_049585195.1 Bryobacteraceae bacterium
AAGCGCTCGAACTGCTTTTCCTGAAGAGCGCGAAGAAGTTTTGGCTGCAGCTCGAGAGGAAGATCTCCAATTTCATCCAGAAACAGTGTTCCGCGGTCAGCCGCTTGAAAGCGTCCCATGGTCTGAGTCACCGCACCCGTGAAGGCGCCTCGTTCATGGCCGAATAGTTCGCTTTCAAGCAACATGCTCGGAATCGCCGCGCAGTTGAGGGCCACAAAACGGTTGTGGCGGCGAGGGCCGGCGTTGTGAATCGCTTGCGCGATCACCTCCTTGCCAGTCCCCGTTTCGCCCTGGACAAGCACGGCGCAATCTCCGGACGCTACTATTCCCACGGCTTCAAGTACAGCCCGGAACTTCGGACTGACTCCTATCAATTCCGACGTAGACATCGTTTTGCTCCTTTCCCCGAACGACTTGGGCCGTTCCTAACACCAAGTGATCGATTACCGAGTTTTTCCAGAAACAAATGCGGCGATGCCGGCCATTGTTTAAGAGGGAATTGCGGCTCTGACAGCGTTCCTTAGTTCTTGGCAGCGGACAGGCTTGGACAAAAACCCTTTCGCACCCAGTTTCAGCGCTGTCTCGCGGTTCACGTCCGTTGCGTTCGCGGTGACGAATACGATTGGGGGACGAGAGTTATCGCCTAGCCGTCGCTGAAGCTCAAGGCCAGTAATGCCGGGCAGTTGTATGTCTAGGATCAAACAAGCTATGTCTAAGACTAAACAAGCAGCGTTCTGCCCGGAATTCGACGCCAAAAATTCCTCGGCTGAAGTGAAGCCCTCAACCGAATATCCGGCCGATTCCATACAGTCGCACAGGGATTCACGCACCAGCGGGTCATCTTCAACAATCGCAATGTGAGTTTTCGATGCTTTTTCATTTATGCCAGCCATTTCACTGAGGTTCCACAATCCTCAATCCGAATATTAGCTGCGTTGCAATTTGAGGTCTATTCCACTTTGGTAGATACTACTTTAGTAGAACTTGGCCGCTACGCCGGAGAGATCTCGAGTTTCTCGGCCATCCGAACGAGGTCAGCCAGCGAGGCCGCTTGCATTTTGCGCATGACGCGGCCCCGGTGGACTTTGACAGTCAATTCGGCGATGCCAAGCTCGCCGGCGATCTGCTTGTTTAAGAGGCCGGCAACAACCAGCGCCAGGACTTGACGCTCGCGCGGAGTCAAGGCTCCGAGCCGTTCTCGGAGCTCCGAGGTCTCCGATCTTTGCTTGCGAAACTCGCCATCGCGCGCTAGAGCCTGCTTGATGGCGTCGATCAGCTCCTGTGCGCGGAATGGCTTCGTCAAAAACTCTACCGCACCCGCCTTCATGGCTCGCACGGTCATTGGGATATCCCCGTGTCCGGTGAGAAAGATGATGGGTACCTCAATGCCCGACTTGGCCATCTCGATTTGAAGATCGAGACCGCCAAGATCGGGGAGTTCAACGTCAAGAATCAAGCAGGCCGAAATTTCCGGACGCTTGGTCTGAATGAACTCTGTTGCCGATCCGAACGTCTGCACCGCGAACCCGGCCGAACCAAGTAGGTCTGCGATGGAATCGCGAACCAATGGATCGTCGTCGACAACGAACACGATGCAGTTCGGATCGCTCATTCGCTTGGAGTTTTGACCGGCAGGATGAAATGGAACACAGCGCCACGCGGCTCGTTATTCGCGACCCAGAGCCGCCCGCCGTGCGCCTCGATGATCGACCGGCTAATCGGTAGTCCCATTCCAATGCCCTGTTTTTTGGTGGTGAAGAAAGGCGCAAACAACCGCCCCGCATGTTGTGCATCGATTCCTGGCCCCGTATCTGCAACGGATACCAGAAGTTCGCCTGGATTGGGAAATGCCGATCGAATCAGGACGCGCTTGGGTTCGCTATCAAGGCTAGCCATGGACTCAATACCGTTCATCGTCAGGTTGAGAATGACTTGCTCCAACTGAACCCGGTCGCCACTCACCGTTGGAAGCGCGCCGTCGAGCTCGGTGCGCAGGGAGACATTCTTCCGTTGTGCCTCTCCGTGTACAAAAGAGATTGTCTCTTCGATCAGCTCGTTCACGTCTACTGACGCAGTGACTGAAGGCGTTTTCTTAAAGAGGGCGCGAACACGCTGCACAATTTCGCTGGCCTGTGTCGCGGCCTGAACCACGCGGCTTGCGGCAGCGCGGGCTTTGTCGAGGTTTGGAGGCTCACTCGCCAACCACGCCGTACAACTGTCACCACTAGCGACGATCGCGGCGAGCGGCTGGCTCACCTCGTGAGCAATCGACGCCGTAAGCTCACCCATCGTCATCACCCGATTCACATGTGCAAGCTCAGCCTGCGTGTTGCGCAGGTCTTCCTGAGCCTGCCTCCGATCGTGGAAGTCGACGACGGTGCCATACCACTTCAGAATGCCCCCATCGGAGGCGCGCAACGCCAGTGCGCTGGACACGCACCACCGGTACATGCCGTCTGAGGAGCGCAGGCAGCGAAATTCGTACTGAAACGGCTCACCCGTTGAGACTGCATGTGTCCAAGCCTGCCCCATTTTCTCAACGTCATCCTGATGAACAGCCTTCATCCAGCCAGCGCCATGGACCTGTTCCGCGGATAAGCCTGTGTAGTCCAGTACACGCTGATTACAATAAGTAATCGCACCGTCTACCTCGGCGCTCCAAAGCATCTCCGGAATGGTCTCAGTTAGCTGGCGCAGGCGGGACTCGCTATCGCGGAGCCTATCCTCCGCTATCTTTCGCTCAATTCCTTGAGCGATCACATCCGCAGTAGACGCCAGCGTCTCTGCTGTTCCTGGCGTGACAGGCTTTCGAGAGAACATGGCCATCACGCCTAGGGTACGGTCTCCGACGATCAATGGGTGGCCGGCGAAGCTGGCCATCCCCTCCTTCTTTGCCCACTCTCTGTCACCGATTCGGGGATCATTGAGGACATCGTTGGTCAGGTGCGGTTTCCGTTCCTGTGCAATCATTCCAATTTTGACTTTTCCCAGCGGCACGCGGCTGTGAGCTCCGTCAAGATGCGTGTACATACCCGAGCTGGCCTGCAACTCCAACATTTTCCCATCGCCACTTAGAGTCCAAATCCGCGCAAATGCCGCATCGAGGTGGCGCACAATGGATTCGGCGCACTCACCCAAAATCGTTTTCAAACTTCCTTCCCTACCGAAAGCAATACTCACGTCAGCCCGAACAGCGACCTGGCGGGCTTGCGCTGCTCGCATTTCCTCCGCCTGTTTTCGTTCACTGATGTCGCGGATAAAGGAGCTAAACGTCCAGCTATCGCCAGATTTCAATGGCGTAACAGTCAGCTCGACTGGAAATTCCGTGCCGTCGCGACGGAGAGCGGTGATTTCGATCCGCCGGTTCAGAAGTGGGCCTTGACCAGTCTTGAAGAAGTGCCGCAGACCTCTTTCATGCGACACACGATATTGCGTCGGAATGATTGTCTCCGATATCCGCCGGCCCATGGCCTCCGACCGCGTCCATCCGAAAATTTCTTCAGCCTGCTTGTTCCAGTCCGTGATGATTCCATCTGCATCCATGGCGACGACGGCGTCCAGAGCCGAATCGACGATCAAGTGAATCCGCTCGTCGGCTTTCCGCCGTTCTCCTTCGGCTTGTTTCAACTCTTCGATGTCGGTAGAAGTTCCTACAAACTTGACGACTTGGCCACTTTCGTCACGCAGGGGCACACCACGGCTCAAGTGCCAACGATACAGCCCGTCGCATGCCCGCCGGAAGCGAGTCTCCATTGTGAAGGCCTGCCCAGAACGGATGCCGTCCCAAAAGCATGTCAAGGCCGCCGCGCGGTCTTCCGGGTGCAGCGCCTCCATCCAGGCCTCTGGAGAGGAGTAGACGAATTCCGGGGTTTGCCCGGTGTATTCCAACCATTGACGGTTGACAAAATCGCATCTCCCCTCTGGAGTGAGCGTCCATGCCATGGCCGGCATGTACTGCAGCACGCCTACCTGGAGTCTGAGAACCTCCTCGGAGCGTTTGCGCTCGGTGAGATCTCGAACGACCTTCGAGAATCCAGCAAGCGTCCCATGCTGATCGCGAATTGGCTTCGTAATGACACTTGCCCAAAACCGCGAACCACCTTTTCGCAGACGCCAACCTTCTGCTTCATGCCGGCCTTCATTGGCCGCGGTCCGCAAGTCCGCTTCTGGCTGCCCTCGATCGATCTCTTCCTGGGGATAAAAAAGAGAGCAGTGCCGGCCGAGAATCTCGTCATCGCGATACCCTTCGAGGCGTTCAGCTCCTACATTCCAAGCGATGATGCGCCCGTCTGGGTCCAGCATGAAGATGGCGCAATCCTCGACGCTCTCGACCAGGCGCTGGAAACGGTCTTCGACGTCGGGAGGTTGCATGCTTATTTCTCATCTCCTGCTGCGATGAGCAAGAAACCAGTACGGGGAACACGAGCCAGTGTATACCGTTGTGCGTTTATTAGGAAGCAAATCGGCCGTTCGCCGGAGAACTGCAGCCTGGGCTGGCATACAGGCGGTTAACATTATACGCGGCCCCGAACACTAGCGTAGAGCGTGGAATTCGAAGATTACCCGCGACCGGCAGCAACGGCCCAGTGTTCCTGGGTTCCGTGCGACGCATGCGGGTGCGCGATCGGCACTGTTTCAAATAACCGATCCGAGTCTCCTGTTCGCTGTCCCAATGTCTCGCGGGAGATTCCGTGCCGCTGCATCATGGTGACGAGGGTCGTCCTCGCCAGCCCAAGTCGGGCGGCAGCTCCACGCCGTCCCCCGATAACCCAATTGGTTTCACGAAGCGTCGCGGTGATGTGCGCCCGCTGGGCGTCGGCGAGCGTCCTGACTGGCACGGACTCCACGTCACCTTGTGTCAAATGCTCCGTCGTTTGCGTGCTCAGTACGGAACCGGTCGTCATGATTACTCCGCGCTCGATTACATTTTGTAGTTCTCGGATGTTGCCCGGCCAATCATAGCGTTTCAGTACCTCCATCACCTCAG
>JBAUZG010000391.1:0-3314 GCA_049585195.1 Bryobacteraceae bacterium
ATCTTTTCGGTTCCCAGCGGCAATGTGCGTAACGAGCATCTGCGCGATGAGTATCTGATTCCGCTCGAGACAAACCACAACACGGTGTATTACCTGAACCTGCACGAGCGCGACGTGCTTACCGCGCTCGTCATCGGCTCGCAAGGCAGTGGGAAAACGTTCTTTCTGCAATTGATTGTCACGCTGTACGCGAAGTACGGCGGATTCCTGTTCCTGATGGATATCCTCGGCAATTTCCGCGACGTGGCGCGGATGCTCGGCGGGGTTCACACCAGCCTGGTGAACGACCGCGACCAAATCCGGCTCAATCCGTTTCTTCTCGAGCCGACGGCTCAGAACATTGCCATGCTCGAAACGCTGGCGGCGCTGTGGATTGAGTCGAGCGGCAAGTACTCGATGACCGCAGCGCAGAAAGACGAAGTGCGCCAGGCGATCGCCTGGACCGTCCGCCACTCGAATCCGAGGATGCGGCGGCTCGCGATGTTCGCCAGTTTCCTCACCGGCGAGCTGGCCGAGCGGATGGCGTCCTGGCTGGGCAGTATTTTCGACAACGAAACTGACGATCTGAAGGAAGTACGCGTACTGAGCTTCGATTTCGGGTCTTTGCAGAACGACAAACGCGTCATAGCTCCGGTGATTTTCTATGTGACGCACTTCATCGACCGAATCTGCCGCAAGCCGGAATACCTGCATCTGCCCAAGCTTGTGATCGGAGACGAGGTGTTTCTGCTCGCGGCGAACGAGGCGATCGCCCACTATGTGATCGAGTTCGCGAAAGTAGCCCGCAACTTCAATGGCGGGATTGTCCTCGCTTCGCAATCGGCTTTGGATTTCGACAAGTTGGGCCGCGCTTATAGCGAAAAGGGGAACCGCGAGCTGGTTTTCGAGACGTTTAAGACGCATTTGATCTTCCCGACCGAGCGGATGAACGCGGCCGCCTATCAGGAGCGGCTCTGCCTGAACGAAAAAGAAGCTCAGGCGGCGGCAACGATGCAGTCGAAACAGCAGTTCTTATTGCGTAAGGGCGATGAACCCGCCGTGGTTTTGAATCTCAATGTCGATGAACGGACACGCTTAATGCTTTCGACCGAGCCGCACGAGCACCAAGCACGCATGGAACTGGCGGAACGATACGGCCTGAGCCGCGCGTTGGATCTGTTGATCGAGCAAACACAGAGAAGCGAGAGAGCTTTTGCACAATCCGCCTGATGAAAGGAGCACACCGTTGAAAACTATCGCATTTGCTTCTGTGCTAGTGACCGGCGTGGCGGTAGCGATATTTGGCCAGTCGCTGGAAAGCAAAACAATTCGGCTGCGTCGAGGCGAGATCCCGACCATTAACTGCTCGCAAGGGCAAGTGTGCGAGATCGACTTCGACGGAGCCGAACAGATCATGAAAGCCCCGCTCGGGGACTCGAAAGACTGGGCGGCGGCTTTTCTTACGGATGCCGCCAAAAACCATCTACTGATTAAGACGCTGACGGAAGGTAAGGACAACCCGTGTCCGCAGACCTCCATGCACGTCATCATGCAATCGGGCAATGTTTACAGCTTCCAACTCGTGGACGTGTCGCGAACGAAAACGCCGCCTGACCTGCGCGTTTCCGTCGAGCTAGCCGACGACGGGATGAAAGAAGCAACAGCCCATCCAAAATACGTCACGGCAGACGCCTTGAAGCTCGCCGAAGACGAAGTCGCACGAGTAAAGGCGCAACTTGAGGATGAGCGCCGGAAAAGCCAGGCTCAGGTAGCCGAACAGATCGAGAGATTCAAACGTGACTTTCCGAAACGCTTGTTGCCCCAGTATGAATTCAGCCGAAACAACCCGTTCGGCTTAGAGGAGATTGCCCGGCTGGATGATTACACCCTGCTGTGGTTCCGTCATCCGAGCGAGATTCCCGCTCTTTACGAAATTCGCGATGGCAAGCCTTCGCTTGTTGAGGCGAAGTACGACGGTGGGTTGATGATCGTGCCGGCTCCGTTGACGGACGGTTATCTGGCGGTCGGAAAAAAGCAGAAGACGGTTTTTCACTGGAAGGGGAACTGAATGCCGGACGATCGTGAATCATCCGTGCCAACGCCCGACGCCGGCGAGCCGAAAGAGGAACAGGAAGAACAGCAGTCCGCCAGCAGGAACGCGACACCCGATTACCGCAAGTTCGCGGGGAACCCGTGGTGGAAGCGGCGCTGGGTGCAGAGTTATCTCTGGCCCGCCGGCGTCATTGCGTTTGCCGCCGTTGTTCTCATCAGCCGCACCGCGTCAGTTGTAAAGACGGCCTTCCAGCCATCCGGCGGACGCGAGGCAAGCGTCGGCGAGTTGCGGCAGGATATTCGCGGGAACCTGCGCAGACCTGCCTCCCCCTTCCGCTCGGAGGCACAGGAAACCCAACCCCAAGTCGAGCAGGACTCAACCGGATCCCAGAGTGGCGGGAACGATTTGGCGCAGCAGATCGCCGAAGAGAAGCGCCGGCATCGAATGGAAGCTTTCGCCTCGCCCATCTTCGCCGAGAGCGCGCCCACGGGCAAAGTGGCACAGTTTGTGCCGCAGCCCGGAACTTCCGATCTCTCGGGAGTTGATCTATCCGGCTTGTCGCCGCAGCAGAACGCCCAGTTGAAGCGCTACTTCGAAGCGCAGCAGGCCCTCCAGAACAGCCAGGTGGCTGGGCTAGCTCCGAATATAGCGCCCGCTCCGCAGCCAACTACTCTGAACACTCAAGAAGCTCAGAAGCAAAAGAACATCGAATTGAACCAGGCAACCGGACCATTCCACAAGATCTTTCCGGGAACGGTGGTCGAAGCGGCGCTCGACACGGCGCTCGAAGGGAGTATGACCGGCGTGGTGCTCGCGCATTTCACGCGCGACGTGCACACGAATAATCTTCTCGGCCCGGTATTGATTCCCGCCGGTACACAGCTCGTGGGCGAAGCTGCTCCCGTGACCAGCCTGAACCAGCCCCGCTTAAAAGTCACTTTCGATCTGGCCATTGAGCCAAACGGCTACTCGATCAACCTCGATCAATTCCTGGCCATGAATCAGCAAGGCGAAACCGGCCTGGCCGATTCCGTCAGCAATCACTGGATGCGGACCATCGGCATCGCCGCCGTCGTCGGGGTCATCGAAGGCTTGTCGCAGTTCGGCAACGTAGGCGTGAGCATCTATAGCCCGCGCACCGGAATCTATAACGGTATTGGTTCTCAAGCTGGCAACGAAGGCGTTCGCATTCTTGACCGGTACCTGAATGTTCCGCCTACCGTGAAGGTCAATCCCGGCTCGCGTATCCGTATTGTTTTTCCGGTGGGCCTCGATGGCGTGC
>JBAUZG010000392.1:0-18478 GCA_049585195.1 Bryobacteraceae bacterium
TCATCCAGAAAATCGGGTTCGTATTTCGCAATCCTGCGCCCAAGAATCTCCGTTTCCCAAGCCGCGGCAGGAATCTCGTAGCCCTGCAGTTGCCGGATAACGTGAAGCGTCCCGTCGGCGCCATGCAATTGTGTTCCAGGAGCCACATGCTGCCACGTTTGCAGAAATGCCTCGAAATCAAGCGCGGTGACCGGCTCTATTTCGCGCCTCAAGCGGCCCAGCGTCGCCCGATGTATGCGCGCCAGAATTCGGCGATTGCACCACTCCATCTCGCCTGCTGAGTTGCGAAAATGCCCTCTCAGCACTTGGCCTTGCGCCTCGAGCTGAAACAGCGCCGCTTCCACCTCATCGCGAGGGAACGCGATCTTCTCCGCCAGTTCCGGTATCGTCACCGGTCCAATCGACTCCATCCAGCCCGATACCACCACGCTCGCGTCATCGACCATCGAAGCGCGTTCCGTCGCAACCCAGAACGTCGCGCCCGCCCGCGTCGCGAGCGACGCCCGCCCGTCCGTAGCCAGTTCGTCAAACCACTGCTGCCAATCCTGAACCGGCGCCAACCGCACCAAAGTAAGCAGCGCGTCGTGCAATTCGTCCGCGTCGCGCGCTTCCGGCCACGCCTCCGCTGAAATCTCGGCGATAACAGCTGGGTCGAGGATGCCTTCTCCGCCCGTCACGTCTGTTCCGAGCGTCTGGCGCAATTGAACGGCTCTTGTCCGGCGCTCTTCAAGCGGAGCATCGTCCAAAAACGCATACGGGTTCGCGTTCAGAATCTCGTGCGAAAACTGCGATGCTTGCGCTGTATCTATCGCCACCGTGCGGACGTGCCCGTCCTCAATATCCTGTAAAATCTGCCGCAGCCCATCCAGGTCCATCGCCTCGTACAGACAGTTCTCAATTGTCTCCTTGACGAGTGGATGGTCCGGTATGCGTATCGGACCTGTAAGATTTTCAGCGCAAGCGACCTGGTCGGGAAAAACAGCCGCCAACAGATCGTTTGCCCGCATGCGCTGTATCGGGGTCGGTACTCGCCTTCCGCCCCCGAACCGCAGAATGGCTAGAGCTCGCGTTGTGTTCCATCGCCACCGAGCGCCGAACATGGGCGCGGGCAGCAGCGCTTGCCGCAACACATCTTCAACTGTCCCTGGCTTCAGGAATCCGAATACCAGCTCAAGCGGAAACGAGTGCTGGTCACTTAGCGATAGTACGAGCCCGTTGTCCGTCGCCGCGGCCTGTAACTCGAAATTGAACGTGCGGCAAAAGCGTTTCCGTAGCGCGAGTCCCCACGCGCGCGTGATGCGCGATCCGAAGGGTGCATGTAAGACGAATTGCATCCCTCCCGCCTGATCGAAAAACCGCTCCGCCACCACCGTCTTCTGGGAAGGCAGCGAACCCAATTCAGCGGTCCCGGCGCGGACATACGCTGCGGCCTGCCTCGCTCCGGCTTCATCCAGTCCGCAATCGGAAATGAGAAGCGCCTGCGCGCCTTCCGGATCGGCGACGATCCGCTCGCGAAGAGAAGACACCTCCCCGGACAATTCTTTCGAGCGGCCCGGAGCCTCGCCCAGCCAAAACGGGATGGTGGGCGCAGCGCCATGCGCATCCTCAACCCGGACGCGTCCCGGCTCCACGCGCTTAATACGCCAGGAATGCGTTCCCAGCAGAAAAACGTCGCCCGCCAGGCTTTCAATCGCAAAATCCTCGTCGAGCGTGCCAATCGTCTTGCCATCCGGTTCAGCAATCACAGCATAATTCGCATTCTCCGGAATGGCGCCGCCCGATGTAATTGCGGCGAGACGAGCGCCGCGCCTACCTTTCACCCGTCCGTTCACGCGGTCGCGATGCAGCAGCGCACCGCTTCTACCGCGCGAAGTCGCCACGCCTTCCGAAAGCATTTCAATCACCGCATCGAAATCTTCGCGAGAAAGATTGCGGTACGGAAAAGCCGAACGGAAAAGACTGTAGAGATCGTCCTCCTTCCACGGCTCCGCCGCGGCAGCCGCAACAATCTGCTGCGCCAGAATATCCAGCGCGTTCTGTGGAATCTCGATCCGCTCGAGATCACCCTTGTGAATCGCCGAAACCAGCGCGGCGCATTCAATGAGCTCATCGCGCGTAGTTGTAAACAAACGGCCCTTCGGTTTGGCGCCCACCCAGTGTCCCGATCTCCCGACCCGCTGAAGTGTCACCGCAATCGAGCGCGGCGAGCCAATCTGGCAGACTAAATCGATCGTTCCAATATCGATGCCTAGTTCGAGAGACGCGGTGGCGACCACGGCGCGCAGTTCGCCCGCTTTAAGCCGCGACTCGGCCTCGAGCCGCATGTGGCGCGATAGACTTCCATGGTGGGGTAGCACCACGTTTTCACCCAGCCTCTCCGCAAGCGCATGTGTGACTCGCTCAGAAAGCCGTCTGGTATTCACAAACACCAACGTTGTACGGTGCGAGAGGATCAGTTCGGCGATGCGATCGTAGATCTCTCCCCACATTTCCGTGCTTGCTATCGCGCTGAGTTCGTCGCGCGGAACCTCGACGGCAAGTTCCATCTCGCGCCGGTGCCCTACATCTACTATTCGGGTGTCGGCGCCAAGAAAACGCGCCACTTCGTCCACCGGTTTCACTGTTGCCGACAGTCCAATTCGCTGCGCCCGCTTTTCCGTCAACGCATCCAACCGCGCGAGTGTCAGCGCCAAATGCGAGCCGCGCTTGTCGTCCGCCATCGCATGAATCTCGTCAACAATGATCGTCGACGTGGTTTTTAACATCTCGCGCGATTTCTGAGCCGTGAGAAGAATGAACAGCGATTCCGGCGTCGTCACCACGATGTGCGGAGGCTTCTTCAGCATCCTTGCCCGTTCGGAAACCGAAGTATCGCCAGTCCGGACTGAGGTTCGAATGGGCGTGAACTCTATCCCTTCTCGTTTCGCCAGAGCCTCGATTTCAGCAAGCGGCCTCTCCAGATTGCGGTGCACGTCGTTGCTCAGCGCTTTCAACGGCGACACGTAGACAACCTGAGTCTCGTCAGTTAAGGTTTGCGTGCGCGCCGCACGAACCAATCGATCCAAACAAATCAGGAAGGCAGCCAGAGTCTTGCCCGAACCGGTCGGCGCGCAGATGAGCGTATCGTGTCCGGCCGAAATCTCGGGCCAGCCGAGCGCTTGCGGCTCCGTCGGCGACCCAAAGCGATCCCGAAACCACTGTTCAACAATCGGATCGAAACCGGAAAGCGACATGAAGATCTACCTCCTACCAGCATCCCGAAAATCCGGTCACAAAAAAACAAAATTCTTTATCTTCCTGTCTTACTTCAACTTACCCCGATTTCCTCGACCCGCCCGATCCGTTTTCCGCCCCCGCCATGCTACGTTCTGGCCATGTCTACCGCTGCGCAAATCGCTGCCAACCAAGCCAACGCACAACTATCTACCGGCCCCACCTCCGAAACCGGTAAAGCCAAGTCATCCCTAAACGCCGTCAAAACCGGTCTAACCGGCCGCACCGTCCTGCTGCCAGGCGACGATGCCGCAATCTACTAAGCCCACGTATCTCACTTCATCGAGCGCTTCAAACCGGCCAACGACAACGAACGCAATCTCGTCCAATCCCTGGCCGACACCGAATGGCGTCTCCTCCGCATCCCCTCGCTTGAAATGGGAATCTACGCCGTCGGCCGTCTCGAATTCGCAGATCTCTTCCCCCACGAAGATCCCGAAGTCCGCAAGCACCTCATCGAAGCCAAGATTTTTATCGCTTATCAGCGCCAACTCAACAATTTGAGCATTCAGGAAAACCGCCTCCGCCGCCAGCGCGAAAAAGACTCAGCCGCTCTCCGCGAACTTCAAGAACTCCGCAACCGCCAAACCCAAGCTCGCCTCGACGAAGCCGCCATTCACTACATCGCGGCCGTTCACGACGGCTCCTACGACACCTTCGATCCGAAGGAAAATGGCTTTGAATTTTCACTCGCCGAAATCGAACTCCGCGCCATGGACCTCAAACCCGATCTCTTCGCCGACTACGAACAAGAACTACGCGAACAGCGCGAAGCCGCCTAAACCAACCACTACCGAGCCGCGACCGCGAGGGAGCGGTCTTGTGGAGGTGCTATCCTCGAAAAATTATCCCCATGAGACTCGCCTTCCTTCTCACTCTCTTAACCTGTTCGGCCGCGCTCCAGGCACAAGTGATCGCGCTAAAAGCTGCCCGGATGTTTGACGGAAAAGGCGATGCGATGCGAACCCCAGGTCTGGTCGTCGTGGAAGGCGGAAAAATCGAATCGGTTGGCGGAAATGTGCCGCCCGGCGCAACCGTAATCGATCTGGGCGATGCCACACTGCTGCCCGGCTTCATGGATGCCCACACCCATCTCACCATGGATTTCAACCCCGATTACGTAAGGGAGGAAATCGACACGCTGCAGCGACCCATTCCCGAACAGGCGCTGATTGCAAGCAGTTACGCGCGGAAAACGCTGATGGCCGGCTTTACCACCGTGCGTGATGTCGGGTCGCGCGACTTTCTCGATATCGGATTGCGTAACGCGATCAACCACGGAATTGTGGATGGACCTCGAATGCTTGTCTCGGTCCATGCGATCGGCGCAACGGGCGGGCATTGCGACGACAGCGCGGGATTTCGCTTCGGCCTGTTCGGCCATGAAACAGGAGTCGCCGATGGCGTCATCAATTCGCCCTGGGAAGCGCGGGATGCGGTGCGGTTCAACATTAAGTACGGGGCTGATGTGATTAAAACCTGCGCAACAGGTGGCGTACTTTCCTTGACCGATGACGTGGATACGCCGCAGTTGACGCAAGAAGAGCTTGATGCGCTGGTCGACGAAGCGCATGCCTTGCGGAGAAAAACAGCCGCGCATGCGCACGGTGCGACGGGAGCAAAGCGAGCGATCAAAGCGGGGATCGACTCGATTGAGCACGGAACATTTCTGGACGACGAAGGACTGAGAATGATGCGCGAGCATGGTACGTACCTCGTGCCGACGCTCGCCACTCGCACCGGCATCGCGGAAATGAAGCTGCCGCCACAAGTGCGGGCGAAGGCCGACCTGGCGCTGAAGCAGCAGGACAACATGGTACGCCGAGCCCTCGCCAATGGAGTGAAAATCGCCCTTGGCACCGATGCCGCCGTCTATCCACACGGTAATAACGCCGTCGAATTTGTATTGATGGCGGCTGATGGAATGCCGCTTGCGCAGGCCTTGCGCGCGGGGACGTCATCAGCGGCCGATCTGCTCGGGTTATCGGCGAAGCTCGGAACGCTCGAAGCAGGGAAGCTGGCCGACGTCGTGGCCGTTCCCGGAAATCCACTTGAAGATATCAAAGTGACGCAGAGCGTCTTCTTCGTAATGAAACAGGGGAAAGTATATCGAAACGACCGGGTAGGGAAGTGAGCACGGTCATCGTCCAGACGACCCGAAACCGCCCTCGCCACGCACCGATTCCGCGAGTTCGCCCTCTTCCCATTCCACCGCTTCATAGCGTGCGACGACAAGCTGCGCAATACGGTCGCCCACATGGATCCGGTATGGCGCCTTGCCGAGGTTAAGAAGAATCACCTTCAGCTCGCCGCGATAACCGGGGTCGATTGTAGCCGGTGAATTGGGAAGGATGATGGCATGCTTGAGCGCCAGGCCGCTGCGCGGCCGCACCTGAACTTCGCACCCAGGCGGAATTTCTAAAGCGAGACCGGTAGCCACGGCAACCGGATGGCCGGGCTCGAGAAGCAGCGTTTCAACCGCGCGAACGTCCAGGCCCGCATCTTCTAGTGGACCGTGGGCATAGGTGGGCAAATGAGCCTCAGGGTGTAGGCGTTTAATTCGGATTTTCATCAAGCTTTCAATTTACCGAGCAGCTACTTGATTGTTGCCGCTCCTAAACGTCGCTTATAGAATTGGACGCCAGGAATGGCAGCATGGCAGGTGCGAGGCCCGCTCCCCCCGTGTCAAGATCGGCTTATTTGGATATACTCGTGTCTGCCAGGGACTATATGCAAATTTCAGCTGACCAGGCAGTGTTCCTTTTGCACGCCGTTTTGCCCACACTTGAGAACGAGCATCGTTTGACAACCAAAGTGCTTAAAGCGATCCCGGCCGGGCAGGCAGACTACCAGCCTGACCCGAACGCGAAGAGCGCGTTTGATCTGGCTTGGCACATTGCAATAGCCGAGACGCGTTTTCTTGCGGCGGTCGCAAGCGGTCATTTTAGCTTCGATCCCATTCCGAAACCGGCAGAGCTTTCCGAGGTCATTACGTTCTATACGAGCAACTTTTCGAAAAATGTTTCGGCCATCAAGCAGCTATCCGGTGAGCAACTTGCGACGGTAATGGATTTCCGCGGCATGTTTCAATTGCCTGCCGTGGCCTTCCTCACTTTCAACATCAATCATATTGTTCATCATCGCGGGCAACTGTCGGTCTATCTGCGTCCAATGGGGGGCAAGGTGCCCGCCATTTATGGCGAAAGCTACGATTCGGAACAGGAGAAGCTGGCCGCGGCGGGCTAGGCCACGCCTACGCTCCCGGATGTGGCGGTTCAGTAGTCTTGCGCTCGCGCTTTTTCCGGTGCTGATGGCGGCACAAACAGCGCCGCCGAAACCGCTTGCCATTGTGGACGCCGCCGTAGAAAGCTCGGAAGACGCTCCCAGTGTGGCGGCTAGTTACGAATTCATGCCGGGCGATTTTCTCTACTTTCAATTCGAGATTGCCGGCTTTAAGATTTTAGGAAAAGACGATAATAGCGGGCGGCATATCTCGCTTGCCTATACAGTCGAAGCCTTGGACGACAAGGGTGTTTTGCTTGCTCCGGCGGCGAAAGACGAAATTGCGCAAGAGATCACACCCCAGGATAAGGACTGGGCGCCGAAGCGGAGGGCATCGTTTCTGCTGCCGTCGTATGTCGCCCATGGAACCTACCATGTAAGGCTCTCGGTGCGGGACCTGCTTGGCAAAACCGAAGTCGAGCGCGATTTTCCTTTTCTTATTGGCGGAAGAAAAATTGAGCCGAGTCCGACCCTTGGACTACAGAATCTGCGTTTTCTGCGGACCGAGCAGGACGGACCCGGTTTGGAAGTTGCCGCTTATCGGCCCGGAGACACAATCTGGGCGCGGTTCGATATGACGGGCTTTGCGGTTGGTCCGGCGAACAAGGTGGATCTCGAATATGACGTGTCGGTCCTTCGCCCGGATGGAAAAACGGTTTTCGATCAGAAAAACGCGGCGACGAATGAGCTGAACGGGCTCTTCTATCCGCCTCAATTTGTGCCTGGCGAATTAAGCGTCACAACGACAAGCGACTTGCTTCACGGCGAATACACGCTTGTTATCCGGCTCCACGACCTTATTGGAAAGAAATCGGCGGAGGTTCGCCAGCAGTTTGAGATCGAATGAATCCCGTGAAGCGCTCACGACCATTGAACGAGTTCGCGCTCCTCGATTGAAGCGAGAATTTCGGCTTCTTTGGGTGGCTGCACTGGAAGTTCGATTTCAAAGGTGGTGTCGCCAGGTTTGGACCGGACACGGATGTGGCCGCCGTGACGGTAGACGACAACGCGATAGGTGATGTCGAGACCTAAACCTGTTCCTTTGCCCTGAGGCTTGGTGGTAAAGAAGGGTTCAAAGACGCGGCTTTGAATCGTTTCAGGTATACCCTTTCCTGTATCGTTAACTTCCACGACAACACTTTGCTCCGCTGGGCGCGTCCGAATGGTCAGAGTACCGCATCCGTCCATGGCGTCAATCGCGTTGTCGATCAGATTGGTCCACACCTGATTCAATTCGCCGGGATACGCGCACACTTTAGGAAGATCGGAGCTGTACTCACGCTTCACCGTGACGCCTTTCTTCAGCTTATGGTGCATGATTTTCAGCGTGTTCTCGAGTCCCCGATGAATGTCCACTTCCTGGAAGCGGGCTTGATCCATATACGAGTATTCTTTCAGCGCTGACACCAGCTCCGCAATTCGATTGGTGCTGCTCTCAATGTCGCGCGCCAAAGCGGTAAGGCGTGTCACTGTCTCGAGCCAGTAAATGCCTTTGACCAAATTCTTTCCAGCCACTGCAGTCCAAGCGCTTAGCTGATCGGCGGTGAGACCAGACTCGGCTAAAACCGGAGCGACTTCTTCGGCCCTCGGAACCGATAGCTGTTCCAGCCAGCCGAGTAGCGCTTCCTCGCGGTCGCTCAACTCGAGCGGGTCCGTCGACGATACCGGCCGGCTCGTAATCAGGTTCGCGAAACCAATCAGGCGTTCACGTTCCTCGATTGTGAAATTTACGTCCGCCTTTGCCATTCGCGCAGGCGTTTCAATCACAGCCTCAAGCATCAGCTTGGCTGCGCGCCGCGCCGCGGTTGCCGGATTGTTCAACTCGTGCGCCAAACCCGCCGCCATTTTGCCGAGGGCGGCGAGCTTTTCTTCCTGGACAAGGTAGTTATCTGCCTGCCTCGCCCGCCGTGAGAGCGTCTTAAGCACCAGCTCGGCCAGCGGCGAGCCGCTTGCAATCAGTGTTCGAACGCCGGACGCGTCAAGCCGCAGCAGCTTAGTGCGGTCGCACGCCTGAAGACAGAAAACGAGCGGGTCGCTTGTCAGGACACTTAAATCGCCGGTAAATTCTCCGGCCGCGTGAAAGCCCAATAATTCTTCTGCGCCCGCGACGCGACGCGAGACACGAACTGCACCCTCGAGCACGACAAACAATCCACGGGTTTCGTCGCCCTCGCGCTGAATGATATCGCCGTTCCTAAACTCGAGAACCTCTCCCTTACTTCTCAATGAATCGATGTCGCTTCCCGTGAGCTTGGGAAAGAGCTTACGGTTTTTGGGGTCTTGCAACATGGCCGTAATTTATGCCGACGCCGCCCGCTCCGCCAGACCGCTCAGTGCTGCCAGATGCTCGTGAATCATTTGCACGCAAATTGAACCCGCCCCCACTGCCGATGCCACTCGCTTGATGGAAGCATGCCGCACATCTCCGGCAGCGAATATGCCCGGTACATTTGTCTCCAACAAAAACGGTTGCCGCTCGAGCTTCCATCCCTGGGGAACCTGGCTGCCCTCCGGTTTCGGCAGCTCCGGACCGGTGTAGATGAATCCGTGATCGTCCCTCGCGATCAGATCCGCCAGCCATTTTGTATGAGGTTTCGCGCCGATGAAGATAAACACAGCCGAGGTTGGCATGTTCTGCGTTTGGACACTCCGATTATCGCGAATCGTGATGCACTCGAGATGCTCTTCGCCCAGCGCCGACACGATCTCGGAGTTAGTGAGCACCTCGATATTCTCTGCTACTTCGATCTGGTCGACCAAATAACGAGACATGCTTTTTGCCAGGGAATCGGCTCGAACCACCATGGTCACCTTACTGGCATACTGCGAAAAGTGAATAGCCGCCTGGCCAGCGGAATTCGCGCCGCCCACGACGAAGACATGCTCATCGCGGCAGGAGATGGCTTCTGTGAGCGCCGCCCCATAGTAGACGCCGGTTCCGGTGAGGCGGTCGAGCCCAGGCACATCCAGTTTGCGCCACGCGAGGCCCGTCGCAATCAGAAGGGCGTGGCAACTGATCTCACTGCCGTCGCCGAGCTTCACGATCCGGTACGGATCTTCGAGGCGGAGGCTTACCGCACTCTGAGGGCTGATAATTTCCACTCCAAACCGCTTAGCTTGAGTAAGGGCGCGCCGCGCCAGATCGCCGCCGCTAAGCCCCGAGGGGAAGCCCAAATAATTCTCGATTCTCGAGCTCATACCCGCTTGGCCCCCGGGAGCTTCCGCCTCGACCAGCGCTGTTTTCAAGCCTTCGGAAGCGCCGTAAACGGCGGCCGCCAACCCGGCTGGACCGCCCCCAACAATCAGCAAATCGTAGAACGAGGTACCTGCGCTAGTTCTTAAGCCAAGCCGGTCGGCGAGCAAGGCCGGCGTCGGGCGCTCGATTCGTGACCCATCGGGGAACAGGACAACCGGAAAGTTGGCTGCATCTTTCAGCTCATTGCTCAGCAGCCGTTGCATATCGGCATCGCCGTCGCGATTGGTCAGATCGATCCATTCATAAGGAAACGAATTTCTTCCCAGAAAATCTTTCACGGCATGGCTGGCCGGAGACCAGCGATAGCCTACGACACGCAACCCACCGAATGGAGGCCGGTAGTGCGCCCGCCAATCGTCGAGAAGATCGTCCAACACGGGATACAGATTGGTTTCCGGAGGGTCCCATGGCTTCAGCAAATAGTAATCGAGTTTTACTTCGTTAATGGCCGCTATTGCCGCGTTCGTGTCGGCATATGCAGTCAACAGCACCTTCTTCGCGGCCGGGAAGATGCGGGTTGCGGCAGCCAGGAAGTCGACACCCGACATAACAGGCATGCGCTGGTCTGCCAGAAATAAGGCAACCGTTTCAGTTCTCTCTTTTAGTCTGTTGACGGCATCAAGGGCACTGGCCCCCGATTCCGCCCTCAGTATGCGAAACTGCTGGCCGTATTTGCGCCGCAGATCCCTGTCCACGGAGCGCAACACCTCGGGTTCGTCGTCGACAGCTAGTAGCGCCGGCTTCGCCATACACTCGATTCTCGCATTCAAGAGATGAATGCCGGGCGAAAGAAGTCGCGAGAAAGCTGCGTCATACCCCTTTTTTTTGCGTAGAGTAAGCCTCGTCGAGCAGCTCGACAATGTGCATAACGCGTTGTCCGGAACCTTTCCGCTCCACGCCGGCGCGCAACTGCAATATGCAGCCCGGATTCGCCGTGGCGATCACTTCGGCTTGTGTGAGTTGGACTGCTTCCATTTTGCGGTCCAGAAGACGCATCGCCATATCGTTCTGGACTACGTTGTAGATCCCTGCGCTTCCGCAGCAGATGTCAGAATTCGGCATTTCGCGGAACACCAGCCCGGGAATCGAACGGAGCAGCTTTCGAGGAGCGGTCCTAATTTTTTGGCCATGCAGTAAGTGGCACGAATCCTGGTAGGTAACCGAATATGGTAACGAGCGCATCGCTGCGGTCAATTCGATCGATGCCAGAAATTCGTTGACGTCTTTCATCAATCTCGAGAAACGCTCCGCTTTTTCCCGATACGCCTCGTCATCGTGAAGCAGCTCGCCATATTCCTTCAGAGTTGACCCGCAGCCGGCGGCGTTGGTGATAATCGCATCGAAGCCGGCGTCCAGTATTGCATCGATGTTACGACGTGCCAGAGCCTGCGCTTCTTTCTTCAGGCCGGAATGAACGTGAAGGGCTCCGCAGCAGCCCTGGCCGCGAGGAAGCGTCACTTCACAGCCGTTCTTCTGTAAGACGCGGACCGTAGCCTCGTTCAATCTACAGAATGTGAGATTGGCGATACACCCGGCGAGGAAAGCGACCCGATAACGTTCGCGGCCTTCGGCCGGATAAGTTTTTCCGATGCGGGAAAAGAAGAACGGCGCCTCGATAGCCGGCGCGAGCGCCTCAATGCGGCCGATCTTGCCCATGAGCTTGAGTACTCCGGATGCTCGGACAAGCCGCTGCAACCCGGAGGCCTGATATAAGAAGAGACCCGCGCCCACGGCCTCGAGCATGCGCGGCGAAGGAAGGAGGCGATGGAAGACGAAATTGCGAAGCTCGCGAATGGGCCAGGCGTACTCGCGGCTTGCTTCAATGCCAGCTCGCGCGGCCTCGATCAGACGTCCGTATGGGACACCCGAGGGGCAGGCGGTTTCGCAGCCACGGCAGGCGAGACAGAGTTCCATGTGCTCGATATAGGAAGAGTCGATTGTGCCGCCGCCGGCGACGCGGATCATTTGCTGAATGCGCCCGCGCGGCGAATCCATTTCGACGCCGAGCTCACGGTACGTGGGGCACGCGTTTAAACATAGGCCGCAATGAACGCATTTGTCTAGATCCGATTGCGCGGGACCGGGCGGCGCGTCGAGTGCGGCATCTGAGACTTCAGATTCTGCCATACAACCGTTTTCGGTTCAACAAACAATTGGAGTCAAACATTCGTTTGATCTTCTCCATCATGACAAATGCTTCGTTTGCCGGCGCCGTTCGCGGGCCGCTCCACAGGTTCTCTTTTGCGCGAATATCTTCTGGGGCATGCTCTATGACGGCCGTTAAGCCCTGCTCTTCGATCTTCCGCCACCACGGCGCCATCGCATTCCAGCCAGGAAAGTAAAAATAGCTTACGCCGGCCGCCGCCCTCGCTATGAAAGCCCCGGCGACCGTTTTCGGCAACGAGCCGATTCCTCCGAGCGTGGTCGACACGCGCGCGACAACACCTTCCCGATGCTCAGCCAGGAAATTCGGCGTGAACTCTTGAATCCCGCTCCAGAACGTGTGGTCCTCCGATTCCGCCAAACGTTCCGCGCCGTTAAATTCGCTTCGGTATCGGGCCAGTAGGTTCTCGGGTCCAGCGACCCTTATCGCCAGCACGTGTCCCCGAAGGCCGAACCGTAGGGCCAGTGCTGGAGACAAAAGATCAATCGCCACAGGCTGCAAAACACTTTTCAGAATGCAGCTTCGCTTCTCGAGCGCCTGTTCGAAGTCTGGTCGCGAATACAGGTACGTTTCCGTGCCTGCCGGCAGCGAATGCAGACGGAAGTTCAGGCTTGTAATCGCGGCGAGCGTTCCGAAACTTCCGATCATGATCTTCGCCATGTCGAGCCCTGCCACGTTTTTTACTACCATGCCGCCGGCCTGAACGAATTTGCCCTCGAGTGTGGCGAATTTCATTCCAATCACCAGGTCTCTCGCCGTCCCATAGGCGCGGCGCATGGGCCCACTGCAATTTGAGGCAGCAATTCCGCCTATCGAGGCTTCGCCAGAAAACGGCGGATCGAGCGCAATCATTTGCCCGTTCTGCGCGAGCAGCGATTGTAGTTCCGAGAACGGGCAGCCGGCCTCGACGCTCACTGTCAAGTCTCGAGGTTCATACAGCAGAACCTTTCGCAGGTTCCTTGTCGAGAGCATAACGTCGGCGGCTTGAATAGGCCCCGCCATACTGGATTTGCTCTCACGGCCGCCGAGCCGGATGGTTTGCTTTCTAGAGGCGCATTCCCGCAACTGCTCTGCAGTTTCTTCCGGAGTGCTTGGCTCGAGCAAATGCATGAAGAACTATTTTGTTCTATACGCCGCGCTGCGCGCCCCACAGATCGATGTGCACACGGGGACTGAAACGATATTGCTTCCGTTTGCAGATATCGACGATCCACTGCGCACGCTTATACAAAACAGCCGGGTCGGTGCCTTCCGGCATCAGAATGATATTGCGTGACTCTATGTGTAGTTCGGCTTGGAGCTCCTCGATTTCGTCAAGATCCTCACGGCTCGCGACCACAAATTTCAATTGATGGTTGTATTCGGATGCCAGGCGCTTTAAGACCTCCGGTTGGTAACGGAGACGGTCGTGTTGCGCTGCCCAGCGGCCTTCGTCACGGTCGTACGGAATGGAATTTCGAAGTTTCGGACTGATGCTCATCAGGTCGCAGGAAACCGGGTGATACACGGTTCCGGCGGTCTCAATCGTGATATGAAGCCCCATTTCGCAGAGCCGCGAGGTGAGCGCCGCGATTTCCTGCGCAATCATCGGTTCTCCTCCGGTGACCACCACATGAGAAGCGCAGAAGGGCTCGACCTCCGCGATGATCTGCTCGATGCTCCGGTCCTCGCCTTTAGGGCTCCAGGATGTGTCGGGGGTATCGCACCAGACACAACGCAGGTTGCATCCGCTTGTCCGAATGAACACGGAGGGCACTCCCACCAGAGAGCCCTCGCCCTGAATCGAATAGAAGATTTCGGAGATCTTCACTTGGACCTGCACTCCCGTGGGACGTTATCTGACGTACGCCACCGCGTCCTCAAGCCCGGCTTCAGCGAATCCCTTCTTGCGCAGAAGACAGGCATCACATTCACCGCACGAGCGCCCCTGTTCATCCGGGTCGTAACAGCTATGGGTCAACGCGAGGTCGACACCGAGCTCAACTGCTTTGCGTGCGATGTCAGCCTTCGTCATGGCAGCGAGCGGAGTGTGGATGCGCAGACGCGTGCGGCCCTCGACACCGGCTTTCGTAGCCAGATTCGCCATCTTCTCGAACGCTTCGATGAATTCCGGGCGGCAATCCGGATAGCCGGAATAATCGAGCGCATTTACGCCGATAAATACGTCGGAGGCCTCGAGCACTTCGGCATAAGCGAGCGCGAATGACAGAAAAATTGTGTTGCGTGCTGGAACGTAGGTGATCGGAATCCCGCTCCCCATGTGCTCGAGGCTGCGCCTCTTGGGCACCTCGATCTCGTCCGTAAGCGCCGAGCGTCCGAAAGCGCGGAGGTCAATTACGGCGACGCGATGATCGCGCGCTCCCAGATTTCGGGCCACCCGAGCTGCGGCATCCAGCTCGATTTTGTGGCGCTGACCGTAATCGAACGAAAGGCAGTAGCATTCGAAGCCCGCCTGCCAGGCGATCGCAAGGCAGGTAGACGAATCGAGGCCGCCGCTCAACAGGCAAACGGCTTTTCGCGAATCGGACTGGGAAGCCGTCACAGTTCCAGTATGGCAACCGGGCCATCAGGAACGTGGTAGGGAGGCCTTCAGTTAGGAGGCCGGTTCCATCAATCAGTTGCTTGACTTTAATCAATCACTTGATTAAGATTGAAGAGTGAGCGATTCTTCAGCCGTTTCCTGGCAGACCCGCGCGCTCAAGCCTCACGATGAGCACGGAAAACGCCGCACAGCGCTTCTTCAGGCGGCCTTCGATGTCCTTGCCGAAGTGGGGTTTGAGGGGCTGCGGACGCGCGCCGTGGCGGACCGGGCAGGTGTGAATATAGCCACCCTCCACTACTATTTCGCCACCAAGCAATCGCTGATCGAAGGCCTGGCTCAATTCATCGGGGCGAAGTTTTCGACTGAACATGGACCCGCGCCTGCGCCCTCCGGCTATCCGGCACTAGACCGCTTGCGGCAGGAGTTTTCAGATGGCCGGTACTACATCGAGCAGCAACCGAAGATGCTTCTTGTCATGCAGGAGTTCTGGATTCGCGGCCAGCGCGATCCCGAGGTGCAAAAGATTGTCGATGTAATGGGCCGTTACTGGCGGCAGGGCTTAGAGCAAATGCTCGAAGCAGGGATCGCGGATGGGACGTTTCGCGAGGGTTTGGATCCGCACGAAACCCTGTCTGTGCTGATGGCGATTTTTGCCGGGATAGCGGCAGCCGGCTCAAAGCAGATAGATGCGATCCGCCGCAGCGTCGAAGCGTGGCTGGTTTCGCCCAACGTTCAACGGAGTCACATGAGAGGAAAGAAAGGAAAGAGAGGAAAGAAATGAGCGAGCATGCACTTCATGCGATCATTATCGGCGGCGGGCTCGGAGGATTGTGCCTGGCGCAGGGTCTGAAGAAGGCGGGCGTCCGCGCGAGCGTCTACGAACGCGACGAAACTCCATCATCGCGCCTGCAAGGGTTCCGAATTCATATCGATCCGCAAGGCAGCACAGCTTTGCATGAGTGCCTGCCGGCGGATCTCTGGGAGATTTTCGACGCGACGGGCGGCGATTTCTCACAAGGATTCAGCGTGTTAACCGAGCAACTCGAGGAATTGCTCACCATGGGCGTGAACGGCGAACGTCCGGCCGAGGGAATTGCGCGGCATCGCTCCATTAGCCGCATCACGCTGCGGCATGTACTCCGGGCTGGCCTGGAAGACTCGGTTCACTTCAACAAGCGTTTCGTGCGTTATGAAGAGATGGCTGACGGCCGTCTCCAGGCAATGCTTGAAGATGGGAGCAGCGCGCTGGGCGACGTGCTGATAGGTGCGGACGGCGTCCATTCGGCTGTGCGCAAGCAGTATCTGCCGGAGCTGAATCCCGTGGATACAGGAGTAGTGGCTCTCGGCGGAAAAGTGCCGCTGAGCGCCGGCGTGATGTCGCTGGCGCCGGTGCGGCTGTTGGACGGCCCGGTCATGGTATTGCCTCCGGAACCGTGTAGTCTGTTCATGGCGATGTGGAAGCGGTCGGCGGCGGCTCAGGAGCCACTGCGGCACCTGGGGATCGAGGAGCTGCCGCAAGGCGACGAAAACTATATGATTTTGGGATTAGGCGGAAAGCCGGAATTTCTGGGTCTCGAGCGCGTGGATTCTTCGAACGGTAAGGCACTCAAAGATGTGATGCGCCGTAGAGCTGCGCGCTGGCACCCGAACTTGCGCAAGCTCGTGGAGATGGCCGACGAACGCGAGATGTCGATAACGCCACTGCGAACCTCCGTGGAGCCGGCTCCGTGGAAGACGACGCGGATCACGTTACTGGGTGACGCGATCCACAGCATGACGCCCTATCGGGGGATCGGCGCCAATATTGCGCTCAAAGATGCCGCGCTCCTCTCTTCGAAGCTTGCGGCGGCCGATTCGGGTAAAACGCCGCTGATAGACGCCATTGGCGAGTACGAACGGGAGATGCGCAAGTACGCATTTGCCGCTGTGAAGGCCTCGCTGAAATCGATGGAGCAAGCAGTTGGTGAAAAGAGTAATTCAGGCTTCAAGATTGCCAAGACAGCCATGCGCGTGATCAACGCGGTTCCCGTGCTAAAGAGAAGGCTGATTCCGGCTTGATTTGCCCTTACAGCACGTACTGCTAGGCGATCAACGGTTTTACAACATTGCCCGAGACATCCGTCAAGCGGAAATCGCGCCCCTGGAACCGGTAGACGAGCTTTGTGTGGTCGATTCCCATTTGGTTCAAGATCGTGGCGTGAATGTCGTGGACCTCTATGGGATCTTCGGCGATGTTGTAGCCCAATTCGTCCGTCTTGCCAACCGTGATGCCTGGTTTAATGCCTCCGCCCGCCATCCACATCGTGAACGCACGCGGATGATGGTCGCGCCCCAGGAATTTTGAATTGTTGCGGGCTTCGTTCATGGGCGTACGGCCGAATTCGCCGCCCCAGACGACTAGTGTGCTGTCTAGCAGTCCTCTCTGTTCGAGGTCGGTGATCAAAGCCGCCGCGGCGCGATCGGTCTCCTGGCACAGACTGGGTAGGCGGTTCACAATATCGTCGTGGCTGGAGGTGCCATGGTTGTCCCAGCCGCGATGGTAAAGCTGAACGAACCGCACGCCGCGCTCAACCAGCCGCCGCGCCAGCAGGCAGTTATTGGCAAACGATTTCTTGCCCGGCGCCGTCCCATACATCTCATGAATGGCGGCCGGTTCCTTCGAAATATCCACCAGTTCCGGCACGCTCGACTGCATGCGGTAGGCCATTTCATATGAAGCGATTCGCGTAACAATTTCCGGATCGCCGTTCGCGGCCAGATGCATCTCGTTCAGATTCTTCAACAGGTCGAGCGATTCCCGCCGCGTTTGTTCGGAAACCCCGCCGGGATTATTGAGGAACAGGACCGGGCTGCCCTGCGAACGAAACTCGACGCCTTGATACACGGTCGGCAAAAATCCGCTGCCCCAGCACGCCTTTCCGCCGTCTGGCTGATTTTCACCGGAGATCAAGACGACAAAACCCGGCAGATTTTTGCATTCGCTTCCCAAGCCATAGGTCATCCACGCACCCATGCTCGGCCGGCCGATGATCTGGAAACCTGTGTTCATGAAGATCTGCGCGGGAGCATGATTGAACTGCGTCGTGTGAACGGAGCGGACGATCGCGATTTTGTCCGCAATCTCCTGCAAGTGTGGAAGCAGTTCCGAGATCTCGGCGCCCGATTGGCCGCATCGCTTGAACTCGTAGGGCGAACCGAGCAGCTTTGGCGTGCCTTTAATGAAGGCGAATCGCTGGCCTTTCATGAGCTCCTGCGGCACGTTTTGGCCGTCATATTTTTGCAGCGTGGGCTTCGGGTCGAGCAGATCCACTTGCGACGGCGCGCCCGCCATGAACAAATAAATGATGCTCTTGGCCTTGGCCGGGAACATCGGCGCCTTCGCCGCCAGTGGATTTGTGCTGTCGATGCCGCCGGAGGCAAATAACGATTGGTTCAGCAAACTGGTTAGCGCGGACGCGCCAATGCCGAATCCCGCCTGGCGAAAGAAATGCCGCCGGGTCTCCGATCTGAGCAATTCTACGGATGGATCGAGTGCCGGGTCTTTCATCGCTTTACTCCTTACTGATTGTCTCGTCCATGTTCAACAGGACATTTGCCACCATGGTCCAGGCTGCAAGTTCGGGAGCCTGTGAACCGTTGTCTGAAGGATCCGCGTTGACGGTCTGAAGAGCCGCAGCCGAGTCCTGCCGGTAGCGTTGAAGCTGCTGCTGGTAGAAGCTCAGCACGCGATCAAGCTCGCCTTGCGTTGGTTTTCGCGAAACGGTCAACCTGAAACCATATGTGATGCGGCTTGCGTCGTCTGTTCCGCCTTCAGTTACCATTCGCTTAGCGAGGGCGCGGGCCGCATCGAAGAAATATGGATCGTTGAGCGCTGTCAACGCTTGCAACGGGGTATTCGTCCGGACGCGGCGAATGGTGCAGAACTCGCGGCTGGGCGCATCGAAGGTTACGAGGCTCGGGT
>JBAUZG010000393.1:0-1905 GCA_049585195.1 Bryobacteraceae bacterium
ACTTGTGTCCTCGACGAGAAGAAGACGATCGGGGACGGCCTGCAGATTGAACTCCACAACGCCGGGCACATTCTTGGCTCGGCGTTCGTTCTCCTCGAGTGTGCGCGGAATGGCCGGACGATAAAGATTCTGTTCTCTGGCGATCTCGGGCGCGCAGGCGTTCCGATTCTGCGCGAGCCCGATCCCGCCCCCGAAGCCGATTATCTGATCCTCGAGAGCACCTATGGCGATCGCCTTCATCAACCGCTCGGCAATGTAGAAGAGAAGCTGCTGCAACTGGTGAGCAAAACGATCGCCAGAGGCGGTCACGTGATTGTTCCAGCATTTGCCGTCGGGCGCACACAGCAACTCGTGCTGATTCTGCACCGGCTGGTCGAAAAGAAACTTCTTCCCGATATCCCGATTTTCGTCGATAGCCCTTTAGCGATCAACGTCACGGACGTGTTCCGGCGGCATCCGGAGGAATTTAATTCCGAGGCGGCAACATTCGTTCAAGGCGGCGGCGATGCTTTTGGCTTTCATCGCTTGCGCTATATGCGTGAGGCTTCAGAGAGCAAGGCGCTTAACGATCTGCGGACTCCGTTTGTGGTGATCTCGGCCTCGGGAATGTGTGAGGGCGGAAGGGTTCTTCATCATCTGTGGAATGGCATCGAGGACCCCCGCAATCTGATTCTCATTACCGGATTTCAGGCGGCCAATACCTTGGGAAGGCGGCTCGTCGAACGGCAGTCTGAGGTGAAAATTTTTGGCGAGCCGATGCGATTGCGGGCTGAAGTATCGGCTCTTAATGAACTGAGTGGCCACGCGGATCAGCAGGATCTTGTCGAATGGGTTCGGCCCATTGCGCCCAAACTGAAGAAGACGTTCCTGGTACATGGCGAGCCCGGCGCGCAACAAGCACTTGCGTCGGTATTGGCGGAGCAACTCCGGCTGGACGTGGCATGCCCGTCACGAGGCGAGTCGTTCGCTTTGGATTGAAAACGCCTTAAGCTCCTGCGCCAATCGACGCAGCCATAACGTAGCAATGAGCCAATTCGCGCAGTAAATTAGTTCTTAGGCCGGGAGCGCGGTTTGCGTTTTGCTCGCGGACGAGCGCCGCTCGTTTTTGCGACCAACCGCTCCAAATCTTCGATCCTTCGACGCAGCTCGTCGACCGGAGCATCCTGGGAGCCAGGAGTCGTACCGCTTTCTTTAGACATCGAGGCTGCAGCAGCCGCTTCAGGCTGAGTCGCTCCGAGAGGAGATAGTCCTGGCGCAAAAGCACGATAGGTGTTTTGATACAGGTCGAGCATCGTTTTCATGTAGGCGCGCAGCCCTTCCTGGCTGAGACGGCCCGACGCGATCACCATTTGCCGCAGCATGTCCACCGGAAAAGCAGAGTCGGGGACCTTGGCGCTTTCCATGATGATTTGTGTGAGCACCAGACGCGTGAGATCTTCGCCCGTGGCCGCATCGATGACGCGAATCTCGGTCCCTTCGCGCACCATCTGCGCGATGTCGTCCAGATTGACGTAACGGCTGTTCGAAGTGTCGTAGAGACGGCGGTTCTCGTATTTTTTGATGACAACGCTGGGAGCAGACATGCGGCTGGCTGCGGGCTTCAACCCTCTTTTTAACTCTACAGGCAGTAAACTTTTCTTGCATCGCGCACAACGGCGCCCAGCGCCTGTGCGCTTTGGTTGCACGATTGCTCACACAGTAATCAAAAAAAGATGAAGGACGCGAAGGAGGTTTTATGAACGGCACGAGTGATGTGGTGGTTCTGAGCGCGGTGCGGACGGCGGTGGGCAAGTATGGAGGAAGTCTGAAGGATAAATCGCCGTCGGACCTCGCGGCAATCGTCACAAGAGAAGCCGTGGTTCGCGCGGGCATCGATCCCAAAGACGTGGACCACGTGGTCTTCGG
>JBAUZG010000394.1:0-28578 GCA_049585195.1 Bryobacteraceae bacterium
CTTCCTGGATGACGCGATAGAGGCAGACGCCGTGCTGGGCCGGAACTTTATCCATTTCGCCGTCGATCTGAACGTTGACCGGAATTTCGAAGCGGCGCGAGAATTCACGGGCTTGCCATTTCAGCGCGGGTTCGAGGCCCTGATCGTCGAGCATGGAGGGACGCAGCAGCATTGCCAGATTTCGGATAGAGCGTAAGGCCTGTTCGGCGAGAGCTTTGGCTTCCTGGATGCGAGTCTCAAAGGCAGGGCCGCCGCCGGAGGTGCGCTGGAGATTACCAAGCTCGATGCGGAGCCCGGTCAGCAATTGCCCGACTTCGTCGTGAAGTTCGCGAGAGATGTTCTTGCGCTCCTCCTCCTGAGCATTCAAGAGTTGGTGGGAAAGAGTACGCAGCTCGAATTCTGCGCGCTGCCGGTTCTCGCGCTCGAGCTCGGTTTGCCGTTCGTAGCGGCGGAGTCCGGCGAGGCTCGTTATCGAGACCAGGATGCCGAGCGCCACGGTGAAGAGGGTTATAAAAATCAGGAAGCGGCCAAAGGACCTGCGATTCCGATCGAGCTCGAGCCGCTCTTCGTGAAGGTTCGCGGCGTTAACCTCATCCATGTTACGCGTTGCGCGGAGGGCTTCATCGAGAGCTGCGAATCCTTCCGAGAGCCTCCGCGATGGTGGCTCGCGGGAGTTCACCGTATTGAGGGCATCGCCGACCGAGCGCCAGTGCCGCTGCAATTCGTCGTTTAACCGCTGGATGTTGTGGCTGGCCTCGGGGGCAAAGCGCTGCTTGAGGTCGTTGAGGTGAGCGTTCGAAGACTGCCGGATTTTCGAGAGCTCTTCGACGGCGCGGCTACGCGAGGCGCTGGTGGGATCGAGCAAGTACTGCTGGACTGTGAACATGGAAGCGTAGATGTCGGACCGAACGGCAATCAGGACATTCGCGGCGCGGTGGTAGGAACGTTCCGCAGCCGCGAATTGGTCCTGAAACTGGGCGCTCTTGACGAAGACGCTGGCAGAGGTAACGACGATCAACGCCAGCAGGATGCCAAAGATTGCGCCTAACACAGGTAAGGTTCGGAGTCGCATCTTGCTTCGTAGCCGCTTATCCTTACGATTGAGCGGCGGGTTTCGCTTTCGCCTGGTTCGGCGCTACCACCGCGAGATCATTCGCGACGGAAAAGACGCCGGGCACACGGTTGGCCGCCATGCCGATGATCTGCTTATCCATATCGCGATCAACGACACCCGTTAGGGTCACATTTCCATTCTTCACGATGATGTGAATCGGATTCCAGCCGGTGGGCGGATCGTTGGTGATGCCACCATTAGCCCACAATGGCGTCAGCATCGGCATAAAGGGACGGCCGGAGCTATATTTCCGCAGGTTCGGGTTCATATAAATGGCAACGTAGGTTTTGAGTCGGATCTGGTCGTCGAAACGCGAGAGCGGCAGCACTTCGACTTTATTCACCACCGAATCGACGCCTTCGACCGAGCGGACAACTTTTTCCGCCGAGCTCTTGAGTGTGGGCCGGGAGGCATAGCCCATTAGAGTGACTTCCCCGCCCTGGATCGTGAATTTGAGGTCGTCGAACACGCCATAGTTCGGCAACGTGACAATATTTTTGCGGATCTGCTCGGCGATTTGGAGAACCTTCTTCTGATTCTCCGCGGCGAGAGATTGGACGTTTTCGTCGTGCGTATCAGCATCGATGGGAAGCACAGTGACTGCGGCTGCCGCCAAGACTACGCCTAACCTGAGGGTAGAATTAAAGCTGCGAAATAAACTAATGCGAAACATGATCTTTCCTTTCTAATTTATTGTTATTATTTCTCTTATCCTAAGGAGCCGCGAGACCTTGGCTGCCGGCTCCTTTCAAACAGGTTGCATCGGTTTAGGAATTGGAAGAGGCGAGCTTCATCTGGAGCTCGTCGGCTTTCTGTTGGGCCGCGGCCATGTCGAGAAAATCGCTCACGTTCTGCTTCATTTGCTTTGCGTCGTCGGCAATTGCCTGCAAAGTGTCCTTGTAGCTTTGCGCATAGAAGTTGTTAGGGACTTCGTTGATATGGTTGATAGCCAATTCCGTATTGGTAGCTATCTCGCGGGCCAGCGGCGTGATGCGGTCAATTGCATCCTGCTGCCAGGGGGCGGCTTCATTTTTGAGTTCCTCGAGCTGGGCTAATTGGTCGCCGGTCTTATTGATATGAGACTTGATGCGGTCGAGAGAAGCGGCATATGATGCGCGGCTGACATTGGAGCGCATCAGGCCAGTGAGTTGATCGCCATCTTTCGAGAGCTCCGCGGCGCTCGCTCGAACCTGCTTCAGCAGATCGGTGACTTCAAGCTGAGCGGACGAGTATTCGGAGGTAACGAGGATGATGGTTACCGGTCCATTTGGCGTCTCGGCGTGAGCGGCGGGAACTGCGAGAACCGAGCCGGCCAGCAGCGCGAGAGCAGGGGCAAAAGAAGCTTTCTTGATGATTGTCGAGAACATTGTGTAAGTATCCTTTTCGATTTCTGGTTTAGTTTCTGAGCTTGGGTTCGTCCGTTGCTCTGTTTCTAAGTTACGTTCTTTCAATAACTTGGACTATCCCAGCGATTTGGGGGAAAGATGGCGGAAAAGGCACGAGATGGTGATTTTTTGAGCGGGCGGGGCTGAGAGCCTGCCCGACCGGCTAGCGGGAGGAGAGGGTGTAGCTGGTAAGGACGCGGTTCACGAATTGCGCGTTGAGGCTACCGTCAGGCAGCTGGTAGGTGCATTCCACGATGTCCATGCTGCTGATGTATTTCGCGTTTCTTGTTGCCGCATTGCCGGCGGCGCTGGTGTCGTGGGCCTCCGACATGCCTTTGTGCAGGGCAGCGGAGAGCGAGCGTGAATCGGCGAGGCGCGGCGTGAGGGCTGATGCACTATGGTGATCATGACGGAATCGCCCTTGCGCAGAGCGATTCCATATTTCTTCAGGCTGTCGCCAAGTGCGGCATTCCAGCTTATAGCGTGGCCCGGTCACATCAGGCCGCTCTGACGCGCGAAAGCTAGCGCTTCAAGGGCTGCGCCGCGCGCGCTCGCAGTATCGCCATTGGGCATGATGCGGATGGGAATATCGATCTGCTCTTCGCGTTGGGCCGGCATGCCGGCGCGGATTTCTTCGAGAAACCAACACTGGAAGTCCTGGTCCGTTTCGATAGCTCCTCCGCCGACGATAAGGGCGTCGGGATCGAAGGTGTTGACCATCTGATCGAAGAACAGGCCGAGCGCGCGAGCCTGAACTCGGAAAATTTCGCGGCACATGGCGTCGCCTTTCTCTGCCAATCCGCGGACCAACTTAGCGGCTTGGCGGAGCTCGCCAATTTTGGCAAGCTCGTGATGGGGATAACGCGCCAAAAAATAGGGGAGCAGCGTTTTTCCAATGGCGGTGAGAGAACACAGCGCTTCGAGATCGCCAAGACGTCCGCAATTGCATTCAGGATGCAGGCCATCAATGCCAGGGATGTTTTGAAACGGGATGAGAACGTGCCCCAATTCTCCGCCAAATCCTTTTCTACCCTTAATCACCAAGCCCTCGGTAATGACCCCGCCACCGAGTCCGGTGCCGATGATGGCGGAAACCGATGTGGCGAGACTCGTCGCTCCAAAAAGAACAAAGTGCCCCCAGAGAGCGCCGGCATTACCATCGTTCAGGTAGGTAACAGGTTTGCCGAGACGCCTAGCGAGATGATCGCGAATGTCGAAGCCGGCCCAATCGGGATGCACAAAATTGGTGGAACCGCGGGCGCTGAGAACACCGGCTGAACTCGCTGGGCCGGGAGTATCCAGGCCGACAACCACCACGTCGTCAAGCTGGGCGCCGGCCAGATCGACAGCGATTTCGAGACCATCCGCGATCTGCTGGAGGCAGATATCGGGGCCTTCGCGCGACCGGGCAGGATGTTCGCATAGTCTCTCGATAAGGAACTGTTCCTGAGCGTTTAACAGGGTGAAGTTAATGGCGGTTCCGCCAAGATCTACTCCGGCCGCAATCTGCAGGGCTGCTACCTCCTGGCAACAACGTTTGAATGGCTAACGTTGACAGAGTAGCAGGAGATGCGGGACAGTCAGTCGTCGCTCGAGAAGATAGAGCCGATTCCGCCGATGACGCCGCCCACTCCGCCGCCGAGCGCCTCGAGGGGACGATGTTCATCGCCGCCATGCATCGAGGGAGATAGCTCGTGCCGGAGCCGTTCGAGCGTGAGGCTTTGAAGCACAACCTTGCCGGGTCCGGTAAGCGTAGCAAGGAAAATACCCTCGCCGCCAAAAATGGCTGTGCGGATACTGCCGACCGTTTGTATGTCGTATTCGACCGTCGGATCGAAGGCAACCAGATGGCCGGTTTGCACCTGCAGCTGCTCCCCGGACGCGAGGTTGAATTCGACGAAGTCGCCGCCCGCATGGACGAACACGGGACCTGGTCCTGTTAGTTTTTCGAGGATGAAGCCTTCGCCACCGAGCAGACCGGCTCCGAGTTTTCTGACGAGCGCGATATCGAGTTGAACGGAAGACTGAGCAAACAGGAAGCCATCGCGTTGCACAAAGATGCTTTGCCCTGGCGCTAATTCGAAGACATGAATTTTGCCCGGGTAGTGGCCGGCGAAACCAACTTCACCGGGCATCTGGCCGTGGAAATACGTCATCATGATCGATTCGCCCATGAGGCGGCGTTTGATGGCACCGAGAATTTTCTGGCCGAGACTGTTGCCGCTCATTCTGGTTTCCCAGCTGATGTTGACGGACTTGTAGACCATCTTGCCGGCTTCGGCGTAGATCTCCTGCCCAGGCTTCAAGTGGACGCGCGCAATTTGGAGGTTATGTCCTTCGATGGAGTAATCTAGCGGCTCGAGCGGAGGCGCGGCGTTGTCCGTTGCAACGGAGGAATCAAGCTGGCGGCCACAGTTGACGCAAAAGCGGGCGTCGTCATTCAGCTGGGTACCGCAATTCGTGCAGAAGGTCATGGTTTAAGTCAATCAGGCAAGCCAGGCGGCTCGCCGCGGACCAGGCGGTCCGCCCCACAATGATAAACGAATTGGCCGAAGCGTTGTTCCGGGAATTTCTGGTGTCGGTGCGGACTTTTCAAACCGGCTGAATTCGTTGTACGATTGTGGCTTGATTATGTTCTTGGGCCGGGACGAATTCGATCCCCTCGCACCGCAGCGGGAAGCCGCCATGTTCTATGGGCTCTTTCTGCGCGGGCACTCGGCGGAGGCGCTGAGGCGGGATATTGACGTGCCCAGGCCGATTCTGAACAAGTGGCTGCAACCGCGACGGTACGAAACGGATTTTCGGGACTCGCTGCGGAGAATGTACCTATATCGCAAGAAAGTTTTGGCGATTTTTGACGAGCTGGTGTGGAAAGAGAAGCACCGGATGCGCGTTCAGTAGTTCTTTCCGTCCGCTCCCTACCGCAGAACCTACAATTCAGCCAGCAACCCGGCAAGTAAAGCAGTCCGATCGGCAATTCGGTCGATGACAATGCTCTCGTGTGGAGCATGCGCTCCCTCCCCCACACCTCCCAGACCGTCCAAGGTTGGAATCCCGAGCGCTGCGGTAAAATTTCCGTCCGAGCCACCGCCGGTTGCCGATTCCTCCAGTTTGACGCCGAGTTCCTTTCCTAACGTTCGGGCCTTTCGAAATAGAGCTCGTACCTGCCTCGTCCGTTCCATCGGAGGCCGGTTCAAGCCGCCTTCGACCATCACCTCGCAGCGGCCGTCGTACGGCTTCAATGCGCGAAATTTCCGGTCAAGCCGAATAACGTCGCCGGGCTTGACAACGCGAATGTCGATGTGAGCTTCCGCTTCAGCGGCCACTACATTGGAGCGAGTGCCGCCGCGGATGACGCCTGGATTTACTGTGATTCCCCGCCGAATGTCCGTAAAATCCGCCACCCGCTCAATCTGCCGGGCCAGCTCGACAATTGCGTTTGCGCCGGATGAAAAATCTACACCGGCGTGCGATGCTCGCCCTTTCACTCGGATGGTGTAAGCGCCAACTCCCTTTCTCGCCGTCTTCAGCTTGCCCGCGAGTCCCGTACCGGGTTCAAGCACCAACACAGCGGCGCTCTTGGCTGCCTCTCGTTCGGTCAACTCACGCGATGTTTCGCTGCCCACCTCTTCGTCTGAAACAACTAGCAGCGCGACCGGCCGCTTCACACTAAGATTCAGATCGTGGCAGGCTCGCACGGCAAAAATGAAGAAGGCGAGCCCCGCCTTCATATCAAGCACTCCGGGCCCCCACAGACGGCCGTTCTCTTCGCGGAACGGCATGTCCTTAAGCGACCCTAGAGGCCACACGGTATCGGAATGCCCCAACCCCAGAATCTGCCCTTGCTTTTTTGCGCCCGACAACTTAAACCGGAGCTTTAAGTGCTGCCCGAATCTCGACGACGGAAATATTTCCGCTTCGGCAATGTCTTTTGAACGGTCCGCGAGCAAGTCCTGGAAGCGATTAATGGATGAGGGCGCGTCGCTAGGCGACTCCGAGCGAACAAGCTCGCCAATGAAATCGATAATATCTTTTTGCCTTTCAATCGCATAGCTCAAAACAGGATGCATTGGCTGTTATAATAGCGGCTCAATGGCGTTGATGGATATTCAGGAAATCCGTGACATTCTCCCTCATCGCTACCCGTTCCTGATGGTGGACCGCATTCTCGAAATGGAGGAAGAGCGCATCGTCGGAATCAAGAATGTAACGGTGAACGAGCCGTTCTTTGTAGGCCACTTCCCCGATTTCCCGGTTATGCCGGGCGTGCTGGTAGTGGAGGCAATGGCCCAGGTCGCAGGCGTGCTGGTGCTGAAATCGATTGGCGGCCGTCATCAGAAGCTGGTGTTGCTTGCTTCGGTCGAAGAAGCGAAGTTTCGCAAACCAGTCGTCCCCGGCGATCAATTGCGGATTGAGATGACGGTCACGCGCCGCAAAGCCACGGTAGCGAAGATGCGCGGGGTGGCGACAGTTGATGGAACAGTTGTCGCAGAAGCAGTCGTGATGTGTAAACTGGCGGACCGGCCGGCTTCAGGCGTTCCAGATCGATCCGAGGTTCCTGAGCCCCAGCTTGCCTGAGGCCGCTCACTCAGGATGGCGATTCATCCGACTGCCATAGTCGACCGGCACGCTGAAATTTCGCCTGACGCCGAGATCGGTCCCTATTGCATTATTGGCCCGCGAGTGAAAATCGGCGCGCGCACCCGGTTAATGGCGCACAACTTTCTCGAAGGCAGACTTCAAATAGGCGAAGACAATATTTTTTATCCCTATTCGAGCGTTGGCGTCGCGCCGCAGGATTTGAAGTACAGAGGGGAAGATTCGGAAACACGCATCGGAAATCGAAATAAGATTCGAGAGTTTGTGACAATCAATCGCGGCACGACCGGCGGCGGCATGCTTACATCGATCGGCAACGACAATCTGTTGATGGCTTATGTTCATATCGCGCACGACGTTATTCTCGAAAATCACATCATTCTCGCGAATGCCGTAACATTCGCGGGCCATGTTTGTGTGGGCTCATATGCGAATATCGGCGGGCATACCGGCATCCACCAGTTCTGCCGCATCGGTCGTCACGCTATGATCGGCAGTTACAGCGTCATTAGCCAGGACGTGCTGCCCTTTTCCAAAACAGCGGCATCGCACAACATGGGCGTCTATGGTGCGAACCGGGTGGGCCTCGAACGCCGCGGGCTCAATTCAGACCAGATCGAGCCTCTTCAAAATGCATTCCGCATACTCACGCGCTCCGGTTTGAATACTTCACAAGCGATAGCACGCATCGAAGAGGAGATTTCGGCGACAAGCGAAGTCGCGGAGCTACTCGAATTCATCCGCAACTCAAAACATGGATTCATCAAGTAGCCGCTACGGGCTGATTGCAGGCAATGGCCGTTTCCCTCTACTCGCGTTGCAGACGGCAAAAAGCCTGGGGCACGAAGTGGTTGTCATTGCCATACAAGACGAAGCTGCAGCGGAGATCGAGGAATGCGGCGCGCCGGTTCATTGGATTACGATCGCCCAGCTAGGGAAGCTGATCGACATTTTGAAGCAGGAAGGAATTCGCGAGGTCATGATGACCGGGCAGGTGAAGCATGTAAGTATTTTTTCCGCGCTTCAACCCGATTGGCGTTTGTTCAAGCTGCTCGCCTCGTTGAAAGAGAAGAACACGAGCGCGCTGATCGGCGGCGTGCAACGGGTGCTTCGCGACGAAGGAATCGAGCTGGTTGATTCGACCGCTCTGTTGAAGCCGCTGCTTGCAGGCGAGGGGGTTCTTACCAAACGAAAGCCGACTAAAGAGGAAGAGAGCGACATCCGATATGGCCGGCGCGTGGCGCATGTTCTTGCGTCTGTCGACGTGGGCCAAAGCGTCGCCATCAGCGAGAAGGCCTGCGTCGCCGCGGAGGCCATGGAAGGAACAGACGCCATGCTCAGGCGCGCGTGCGCTCTTGCAAACGGGAAGCCTCTACGACTGGTGAAGGTTTCGCGCGGAAGGGCCCATATGCTCTTTGATGTTCCGGTAGCAGGACCGGGAACCATCGAAACCATGCTGGAAACCGGCACAACCGCTTTGGCGCTCGATTCCGGGCGGACGCTTCTCATCGACAAAGCAGAGATGATCGAAGTGGCCAATCGGGCCGGCATCACGATCGTCGGTTTTCCGCCGGAGGACGAATCGAAGTGAATCCGCTTCGAGTCGCCGTCATCGGAGCGGGCACATTCGGACAGCATCATATCCGAGTGATCAGTCAAACACCGGGTGTAGAGCTATGGGCTATCGTCGATTCGGATCCGCAGAAACTCGCGGAGTTGAAGATCAATCCGGTCATCAAACGGTTCGGCAATCTCGATTCACTCGCTGGCGCAGTGGACGCGGCAATTGTCGCCACACCGACGCATACTCACGAAGCAATCGCAACCCGATTGCTCGAAGCTGGTATTGACGTCCTGGTCGAGAAACCAATTGCGGATTCATCGGAGGCGGGCAAGCGCCTGAGCCGGCTTGCCGAAACGCGCGGCCGCATTCTGCAGGCCGGCCATCTCGAGCGATTCAATCCTGCTGTCATGGCGCTCGACACGATGATCACAGTTCCCTTGTTTTTTGAAGTCCACCGGCTCAGCATGTTCACGCCCCGCAGTCTCGATATCGACGTCGTGCTCGATTTAATGATTCACGATCTCGATATCGTGCTGAGCATGGCAAAACAGATGCCTGTCGAAATCCGGGCCGCCGGAATCTCGGTGCTTTCGCCCAAAGTCGATATCGCCAATGTTCGCCTTGCATTTCCCAGCGGCTGCATAGCCAATTTGACGGCGAGCCGCGTATCGACCGAGCAGGTTCGCAAGCTACGTGTATTCCAGCCAGGGCAGTATATTTCACTCGATTACGCCCGGCAAGCCGCTGTTTCGTTTTCGATCGGAGGGGCCGATCGCGCACGTCTGGGCACCGGCACGACATCGCCGAAAATTGCGTTCGATCCGATTCGAGTCGAAAAGGCCGAGCCATTGCAACAGGAGTTGACCGCGTTCTTTCAATGCGTTAGGGATCGCACTCAGCCCCTGGTTGACGGCTGGGAGGCTACGCAAGTGCTTCAAACCGCGGAAGCTATCATTGATAAAATCAAAGAGCACGGGGATCTCGTAGCCGAGACAATTCGACGGCAAATGTAAGGATTGTTTCGGCAGAGGCAACCAAGGATGTTTTCAGGCCGTCAGTAACATTCCAGGAAGTATGGCGAACACTCCGGGTTCCTTGGGCGAGGTTGGAGGGGAGCGGGCGCCGGACCAGAGCCTTCCTCAGGATTCCGCACCGGCGGATCTAAACCTGCTGTTTCCCTGGCCGGAGGATCAATATTCGGCACGCTGGCGGCGGAGTTTTATCGCATCCGTCACGCTTCACGTCATCTTGTTTTCGGCGGGACTCAGGATAGGAAGCTTGATCCACAACTCGAGCGCAGAACCCGTCGTCAAGCGAACGGTAACCCCGCTCTATATGCCACCCAATCTTGTAACGCAGCGATCGCCTAATAAGGCCGAAATTTCGAAGAACTTCGATTTGGCCGATTTTTTGGCGGCACAGCAAGAGCGCCGCCGTGTAGCTGCGCCAGCGCCTGGAAGCGTTCGCCGCCTGCAGCTGCCGAAGGAAAACGCAAAACCGTCGGCAAAGCTACCCACTCCTCAGATTTCGGCGGAGCCGCCGAAGGTAATCGCGGGAAATCAGCCGCCGCCTCCCGGAGTCGCGGATTCTGTTCTTGGGCCGGTGCCACCGCCTCCGGTACCCACGGCCCACCCCACTCCGCCGGCAGGCACCGAACCATCCGCACAGAACACGCATAAGCTCGCGCCACCCAAGAATTCTGTATCCGACATACTTCAGCAGATGGCACATGGAAACTCGGATTCGAAAGTCGTCGTCACGGACCAAGGCTCACCTCGAGGCCTTCCTTCCGAACCGGGACAGCAGGCTCTGCAGGGGCACCTAAACTCAGCCATCGAGCTGCAGTCGGACCCACAGGGCGCGGATTTCAGGCCGTATCTCAAGGAGATTCTCGCAATCGTCCGGAGAAACTGGTTCAGTGTTCTGCCCTCGAGCGCGCGGGCTGGGATGCTTCGAGGCCGGACTACGATTCAGTTTGTCGTCAACAAGGACGGCTCAATCCCCAAACTGGTGATTGCCGATTCATCAGGCCTGCAGCCATTAGACCGTGCCGCAGTTGCGGGAATGAGTATGTCGAACCCGTTGCCGCCTCTACCGGCGGACTTCAAGGGCGAATTTGTCCGGCTGCAGTTCTCGTTCAATTACAATGTGCCGGCGCTGTGATGACGCCGCACGATCCGGAAGAGAAAGACGGGCTGGAGGACGAGAAGCCGCTCGAAGAGGGAAAGCCTCTGATCTCGTATCGCGGTGCGATGGCTGCCTATGCTGTGCTCGCGGTTGTTTGCTTGATGACTCTGCACGGCGACGCGTTATATATTGCGCTGTTGATCATCGGCGCTATTGCGATTAAGACGTGGCTGGCGGAGGCGAAGAAGCGGATTGAATAGGCAAACGCGGAGGCCCGCTGCGGACCGGGATCCGCCCTACATCGTTACGCCTTGGCGGCGGCTTCTCCGAGTTCCTGGCGGAGAATTTGCAAGGCAGTGCGTACCCATGTCTTCACTGTGCCGAGAGGCTGCTTCAGGCGGTCGGCCATTTCGCTTTGCGTGAGCCCTTCAAAATAGGCCATTTCGAGAACCGATTTTTGGTTGTCCGTCAGCTTCGAGAAGGCAAGCTGAATGTGGCGAAGGCGGTCGCGATCGGCGTATTGCTCTTCGAGATCGATAAATAGAAACGGACGGTCGAGCTTTTCGACATCGTAGCCGGCTTGGGCGAAACGCGAGCTGGTGGAGCGCCGATAGTCGATCGCACGATTCCTGGCGATAGTTAGTACCCAAGGTCCGAGCGCGCCGCGCTCGACATCGAAGCCAGCCACTCTGTTCCAGACTTTCAAGAACGTTTCTTGAAGAAGGTCTTCGGCGATTGCACGATCGCGCACGATACGGGTAATGATGGCTAAGGCGACTTTCCCGAATCGATCGTACAAGTCTTTCATTGCCTCGGGATCCCGTTCTTTTAGCCGCTTGATAAGTTCACTGTCATCCTGGGAAACCAGGGCAGACAGCAAAAGATATAAGAGCATAGAATCCCAGGCAGTCAAGGGATTATAGCAATCCAAAGTAACGGATGATACGTTGAATGTTAGCTTTGATGCTGATACAGATCTTCTGCGACGATGGGCATTCCAGGTTCCATACGCGCTCGAGAACTGACGTTATAGCGGCTACGGGCGTTGAATAATTTTTCAACTTCTTCGCGTGGTAAAGGCCGCGCACCGCCGAGCATTTCAGCTACGAACGTAATACGCGCGAAATGTTCAACCATTTCCATGCGGAAGAAGGCCTGCCAGACATCGCGTCCGTAGGAGACGCAACCATGATTTTCCATCAGTAGCGCGTCGTAGTTGGGAATCAAGGGGATCATACCCTCGGTGAGGGCGGGTGTGCCGGGAAGGCCATAAGAGGCTAGGGGCACGGCTCCGAGATGGATGACGACTTCGGGCAGGAGGGCTTTGTCGAGCGCGCGTCCGGCAGTGGCGAAGCCCGTGGCAACGGGCGGGTGGGCGTGAACCACACCCCAGACGTCCGGCCGCAAGCAATAAATCGTGTTATGCATCGCGATTTCACTGGTGCGGTCGAGCCGGCCTTCGATTTTGTTGCCATTCAAGTCGCAAACAATTAGATCGCCGGAAGAAACCATGCCCTTGCTGATCGAGGTAGGAGTGCAAAGAATGCGATTTTCGGCCAGCCGAACGCTCACGTTGCCGTCATTGGCCGCCACCCAGCCCTTTTCATAAATCAGGCGACAGACCCGAATGATCTCCTCTCGATGTTCCTGTTCGGTCTTCATCTACTAAAGCCTCGATTTTACCAGCAAGCGACATGGAACTGAGGTGCGCACGTGAACGAGACTCGAAGACCGCTCGCCAGCGACGGCAAGCAGTCAGGCGTTATCGCGCGATTGCCCCTGAACGGAGCAAGCGGGGAAAATTGCGAGGCACCGCTAGAATTGGAGAATCGTGGAAAAACGTCGAATGTGCCCCAACTGTCGGGCCTTTATCTCCTCAAGCGACCGTGTCTGTCCATACTGCGAGGTTCAACTGGGACCTCGGGCCATCGATCTGCGTTCGGCGGAAGTGATGCATGGACTTATTCCCCATGCGTATTCGTCGAGCATGATCATCCTCGTTTTGAATGTTGCCTTCTATGTCGCGATGGCAGCTTTCACGGTTCATATGAGCCAGGGCTCAATCGCGCAAAGCTTAGGCGGAGTGTGGCAGGGATTTAGCAGCCAGGTGTTGCTAATCTTCGGCGGCAAGTATGGTCCGACGATTTATCAATATGGCCAATGGTGGCGGCTGTTGATGGCTGGTTTCCTGCATGGCAGCCTGCTCCACATCGGGATGAACATGTGGGTAATGTTTGACTTGGTGGCGGAAGTCGAGCAGTTTTATGGTTCAAGCCGGCTGGTGATTATATACGTATTTTCCACAATCGCAGGTTTTTTTCTGAGCCTATTATGGGCTCCAGGAACGGTGTCGATCGGAGCATCGGCAGCGTGTTTTGGGCTGATCGGAGCGATGATGGCAATCGGCTTGCGCCGCCGCTCCGATCCCATGTCACATGCCGTTCGAAGCTATTACCGGAGATGGGCGATTTACGGTCTGATCTTCAGTTTCATGCCGGGATTACATATCGATATCGCAGCGCATCTCGGGGGCTTGGCGGGCGGTTTCATCGGCGGATATCTGGCCGGGCTGCCGGGCTTGCCGGGTTCTCCGCGGGAGCGCGTAGTGCAGACGCTCGCCGGATTGGCGATCGTATTGACGCTCTATTGTTTTCTGCAGGAATTTCGATTTTTCCTGGCAATTCAGTCGCGGTTGTCAGAATAACGTCCAAGATATTTAGGCCACTTTTCCGACATTAATTTTATTCGATACTAGAAATAGTTGGATAATTACATCCTGATCAGGGGGGCGCGGCAATTGCTCACTCTGCATGGACCTCCCGGCATACGCCGGGGCCGGGCCATGAACCATCTGGGGATCATCGAAGATGGCGCGGTTTTAATCAGAAACTCCGAGATTGCGGCGGTAGGTCCCACTCGGCGGTTGGAAAATTTGAAGGAGGCGAGGAACGCAGCCGTAATACCAGCGGCGGGAAGACTGGTGCTGCCCGGATTTGTCGATCCGGCGCTTCACTTAATGGTTGGGGGAGCGATGCCGTCCACGAAAAACCGGCCTATCGGGAGGATTGTTCAGGACGCCACGGCAGTTCTTCGATCGGCTCTACAACACGGCACGACGCGAGCCGAGATCAAAGTAGGCGGCAGCACGCCAGCGGAAGAGTTGCGTTTTCTCCGTCAAACAAAGCGGTTAGACCCCGACGGCGACGATCTGGTACGTACGTGGCTCGTAAACGCCGCGTCGATCGAGACGCCAGAGACCGCTGTTCAGGCGCGTGAAGCTGCTTTTGGGTGGATGCGAAAGCGAGTGAAAAACGGTTTCATCGAAGTGGTGGCCACGGAGGAGAGCGCAGAGGCGGCGCAGGCAGTGGCGACGGCGGCTTCCGAGCGTAACATCGCCTGCAAACTTCACTGGCGCGGCCATGTGGGCCAAGCGCTGGCCGGCATGCTTTCGCAACGCTTATTTCACGCCGTATCGGGCTTGGAACAATCGGAGATGGAGCAGACGCCGGGACTGGCAGCGTCGGGCACGATGTTCGTGTTCACGGCCGGAAATCACGTCTGGAATAGGAATGATCAGGCGTGCATTCGGGCGCTCGTCGACTCCGGTGGAGCGGTGGCGCTCGCGAGCGGCTACGACCCAGCCGCATCGCCCGTATTCAACATGCAGATGGCAATTGCACAGGCGGTTCTGCAGATGAAACTGACAACCGAAGAAGCAATCACGGCAGCAACCATCAACGCGGCGCATGCCAGCGGGCTGGGCTTAAAAACGGGCAGTCTCGAATTCCAAAAGGAAGCCGATCTTCTTTTGCTGAACCTGGGGGACTATCGGGAACTGCCGCGGCAATTCGGGATCAATCACGTGGGTATGGTGATCCGCTCCGGCTCGGTTGTGTTCAACCGAATCGGGTGGAAGGCGATGCGGTCGGCGAGCTAGCCGAGAGCTAGCCGAACTTTGTCACAACCACTCCCTCGCGGTCGTGGCTCGGAAGCGACGCTTGTGGATTCAACTGTTGGGCCGAGCCGCGCACGCAAGTAAGCGGTCCGGTGTGGAGTTCGGCTAGCTCGTGCCGGCTTATTGGCCGAACTTGATGGTGCTTTCGCCTGAGAACTTATGGTAGTTGCGGAAGTCGATCGCGTTTTTTGAGCAAATGGAGCTGCCGCGCTGGCAACCCAGGTTCTCCGCGTGGACGGGCAGGAAGAATGAGCCGGTTCCCAACATGACTTTGTCGTAATCAACCGCCCACTCGACGGTATCGAGCGGAAAATCGGGCGGAACGTTATCGGCCTGCATTTCGATGCGGCGAACCTGCGCGGTGTTCTTATCGATCCATACTGTGCCGCTATACGCGGGTCTCAGGGTTTGTCCTCCGACACGAATCTGCCAGTCCGAATGGTGGAGATCGACTCTAAAATCGTAGAGCGCAGCCTCGCTGCCGCCGGCGCGCGCGGTCTGAGCGAATTTGAATTTAGCTTCGCTTTGGGGTGCGAACACTCCACGTAAAGTGCTGGCGAACTCACCGGTGGAAGTCGAGCCGCCGAGCTCCATCATGCTCTTGTTCGTCTTTCTGCCGCCAACCGTGATATCACGGTAGCTCTCCTTACCGTCCTCATAAACCACTTGGGCCGTAACCAGGTCGAGCGCCTGCCATCCCGATTGCCTCGACTGTTCCACGTACCGTGTGGTTGATTGCTGGCAGACGTAGTTGGGCAGCGATTCGGTAAACGAGCCGACCCACTCACGGGCCCGTTCCACCAAATCTTCAGATTTTGGCTTGGCGGGGGCGGAGGCAGGCGCCGAGTCGGGTTCAACCGTAATGTCATCGTCCTTATAGACGGGTCGATTTGAAGCCGTGCTTACATTGGACGAGCCGCCGCTTGACGCTTGGGTCGAATTACTGTCACTGGATGAGGTCTGTTGGTGCGATGCTCCGTGATGCAAGACCGGCCTATTGGGAGCATCGACTGGAGACTGGAGTATGGTGGCGCGAGGCTCGTTGTCCTCCGGAGGCGAGCCTTCCGCCTGAGCGTTTGAGGCATTTGCCGACTGTCGCGGTGGGTCTTTCAACAGATCCACTTTGACCGCCGTTAAGTTGTCCTGATCGTCAGCCGTAGCCTCAAAATGAATGGTGGCGCCTTGTAAAATAGTGCTGGCCGGAATAGTATTGCCGCTGCGCGAATAAGTGGTTTTGTCGTTCAAATTGAGAGTGAAGGTTCGGCCGTCGTCCGAGTCCACAGCGATGGTCTTTCCGTCATTCGAGCGCACGATGCCCTGGGCTTCGATCGAGGGTCCTTGACTCGAGGACTGCTGGGAAGGGGATTTGTGCCGATGAGGGAGCGGAATTTGCGGACCGAGCTGCGCGCGCAAAACAGACAGGCTAAGACAAAACAACACAATCGAGACTGGCCGCACCGGAAAATACATGACCGTTCGACGTTCTATTATCCTACTTTCGTTGCGGCCGTGGGGCGCGCATTGGCCGTATGAAAATCCGTAGGGATTTGACCCTCTGTGGCGTAGCGCGAAAAGCGGAGGCCGTTTTTGAAGCCTCGGCCGCAAAAATCGACGCGTTAGAGCAAAACTGGAATCCGGCGAACGGTTCGCCCGTGTTTACCATCGAAGGAAAGTACACGAGCCGCGGGTGGACCGAGTGGACGCAAGGGTTTCAGTTTGGCTCTGCGATTCTGCAATTTGACGCTACGGAGGAACGTCGCTTTCTCGAGATGGGCCGCACGCGCACGGTGGAATTGATGGCCAAGCATCTGACGCACACCGGCGTCCACGACCACGGGTTCAACAACATCAGCACCTATGGGAACTTATTGCGGTTGTGGCACGAAAAACGTCTCTCCTCAGAGGATTGGGAACGCCATTTCTATGAAGTGGCGCTGAAGTGTTCGGGCGCTGTACAGGCAGCGCGATGGTCGCCGACAGCTTCAGGCGGTGGATACATTTATTCTTTCAATGGTCCACACTCGTTGTTCGTCGATACGATCCGGTCGCTGCGATCGCTCGCGGCGGCGCATATTTTGGGGCACGTGTTGATGAGCGAAAACGATCGTTCGGTGTCGCTGCTTTCCCGGCTGATTGAACATGCCCGCACGACAGCGCTTTACTCGGTGTACTACGGCGAGGGCCGGGATATCTACGATCGGCGCGGCCGCGTGGCGCATGAATGCATTTTCAATCCGAACGACGGAAATTTTCGCTGCCCCAATGCTCAGCAAGGGTATTCGGCATTCAGCACCTGGACCCGAGGGCTGGCCTGGGCGATGTGCGGATTTGCGGAACAGCTCGAATTTATCGAGGCGATTGGCCGAGAAGATCTGAAAGAATTCGGCGGCAAGGATGGGATACGGAAGCTGCTTCTGCGGGCGGCTGAGGCGGCTAGCGATTTCTACATCGAGAATTCGGCGGCGGACGGAATTCCGTACTGGGACACGGGCGCTCCGGGGCTGGCGAATCTCGGAGACTGGCGGGAACGCGAGGCCGACCCTTTGAACGAGTACGAACCTGTGGATAGTTCGGCGGCCGTGATCGCCGCGCAGGGATTGTTACGGTTGGGCCGCTTTCTGAACAGAGGAGACTATTGGCACGCCGGTCTCACCATTGCCGCCGCGGCGTTCGACACGCCGTATCTATCGACGGACGGCAGGCATCAGGGATTGATTCTCCATTCGGTCTACCACCGGCCAAACGGCTGGGATCATATTCCACAGGGAAGAAAGATACCTTGCGGCGAAGCGTGCATGTGGGGCGATTATCACGCTCTCGAACTCGCACTTTACATTTTGCGGCTCGATCGAGCGCAGCCATACCTCACTTTTTGGAGCAATTTGAACCGATGACCATAGCCGATCTCAGCACTATTGCGGGCCGCTCGTATCCTGCGCGGCGTTTGACGAAAAATATTGTAGGCGGCGCAAGCCCGATTCAAGCGCAGAATTTCGCGCTCGGTTATGTCACGCTTGAACCCGAAGGCGGACAAGTGCCGTGGCATAACCAGGAGCAGGAGGAGATCTATTTCATTGCGGAGGGCACTGGCGAGATGTGTCTCGGCGCTGAACGCCAGATCGTGTCGACCGGCCAGGCGGTTTATATTCCTTCGGGCGTGTTTCACCAGTTGACCAACGTAGGCCAGACGCCGCTGAAGATGATCTATTGCTATGGACCGGCAGGCGACGTGGCGCACTGGCGTCAGGAACTTGAAGGAACGCTTCCTCGCGCCGGCGAACAAGCGCCGTCTTTGCCTGCGGACGCGCGGCCGCAGTGTGTAAGTACATTTCACGATTAGGCTACTCAATGGAGACAACGAAAATACACACGGCCGGCATCATCATGAATGGGGTTACCGGCCGCATGGGTTTGAACCAGCACTTGAGGCGGTCGATTTTGGCGATACGCGAACAAGGCGGCGTCGCTTTGCCGGATGGGGAAGCGATTATGCCGGAAGTGTTATTAGTGGGCCGCAACGCCCAAAAGCTCGAAGCCATATCGAAGGCGCATGGCGGCCTGATGTGGTCGACGGACCTTCGAAGCGCGCTCGCCGAGCCGGGCTACTCGATCTATTTCGACGCACAGACAACGGACCGGCGCGCGGACGCCGTGAAGGAGGCAATTGAAGCCGGGAAACATATTTATTGCGAGAAGCCCACGGCGACGGATTCGAAGGCCGCCCATGAATTATTCGAGCTGGCGCAGAAGGCCGGTCTCAAGAATGGAGTTGTTCAGGACAAGCTTTGGCTTCCCGGACTCTTGAAACTGAAAGCGTTGCGCGAACTTGGATTTTTTGGCCGCATCTTGTCAGTGCGGGGCGAATTCGGGTATTGGGTTTTTGAAGGCGATATCGTTCCGTCTCAGCGCCCATCGTGGAACTACCGCAAAGAAGATGGCGGCGGCATGATTCTGGACATGCTGTGCCACTGGCGCTATGTTCTGGACAACCTCTTCGGAAATGTGGAAGCAGTTTCGTGCCTTGGTGCAACCCACATAGAGAAGCGGTGGGACGAATCGGGCAACGAATATCGCTGCACCGCAGACGATTCCGCTTACGCGACTTTTAAGCTTACGGGCGGAGTGATCGCGCACTTCAACTCCTCGTGGGCAACGCGGGTTCGCCGCGACGATTTGCTGACGCTGCATGTAGATGGGACCAAAGGATCGGCCGTGGCTGGGCTTCGTCATTGCTGGATACAGCCTTACGGGAGTACGCCACGGCCGGTCTGGAATCCAGATGTCGATAGCCCTCTGAACTACTTTGAGCAGTGGCAAAAAGTGCCCGAGCAGCAGACGTTCGACAATGCCTTCAAAGTGCAATGGGAACTTTTCTTGCGCCACGTGGTCGCGAACGAGCCGTTCCGGTGGAATCTGCTCGAAGGAGCAAAGGGGGTGGAACTGGCCGAAAAAGGCATTGAATCGTGGCAGAAAGAGTGTTGGGTTAGGGTGTGAATGTCGAAAGTTGGAACCTCTTTAGAGGAAACAGCGTACAGTGGGCAGAGAGGTTTTCATGCGCTGTTCGGCGGTTGTACTAGCGGCTACTTTAGGGGCAGGGCTGCAGGCCTTTGCCCAAGTTGATCAAGGTCTTTTGAATCTGGTGCCGGCGGGCACCAGGATTCTGGCCGGCATTCAGGTAACTCAAGGCAAAGTTTCGCCTTTTGGTCAATATCTTCTTCAACAAGCTCAGAAACAAGACCCGCAATTCCAGAAGCTGCTGGACGATACCGGATTCGATCCGCGAAGCGATTTGCAAGAGGTTCTTTTTGCGGCGAACGGAGGATCGGCCGGAACGCACTCTCGTCCGCTCATAATTGCCCGGGGCAGTTTCGATCCGCAGCGGGTGAAGGCTGCGGTGACGGCGAAGGGCGGCCAGGTGGAGACATTTCAAGGCGTTGACATACTCTCGGGCAAGCAAGGAGACAACGGAGGCGTCGCGTTTCTGGACGCGACACTGGCAGTACTCGGAAGCCGCACAGTTTTGCACACGCTGATTCAAAACCGCGACACGCCCACGACGCTTGATCCAGAGCTTGCAAAGCGCATGGAGGCCGTGAGCTCAGGCAATGAGGCGTGGTTTGCCTCGATCGTGCCTGGAACGGATATTCCGGCGAAAGCCGATTTGAACTTGAATGGCCAGCAAATCAACGGCGCAGTACTTCAAGGCGTGCTCGAATCTTCGGGAGGCGTACACTTCGCTTCCGATGCGTTGAACATCAATTTCGACGCGGTTACAAGGTCGGACAAGGACGCGCAGTCGCTTTCAGACGTGATACGGTTCTTGGCCGGCATGGCGCAGACGCAAGCCCAGGATCAAGCCCAGCTGGCTTTATTAGCTCCGTCTCTCAATGCTATGCAGTTAACGACAGACGGCGCCGCCACGCACGTTTCTCTCTCGATTCCAGAGAAGACAGCGGAGCAATTGCTCGCGCAATCATCGAACGCCAAACACGGGCAGTGACTCGGCGGGCACAGAGCTTATGTAGTCTTCTCACTGCTCTATTCGCCCTGTCGCCGGCCGCCGCGGCTAACCACGCGATCACGCTTACTGCCCTCGTTCGCGATAGCGAGGGGCGCCCGATTTCCAGTCTGAAGAGCGGCGATTTCGAGATTGTCGATAACGGTGAGGCGCGGCCCATTGCGGGGTTCCGCTATCTTGGGCCATCGAAGGAACTGATCACCAGTAGGCCGCCGGAAGGCTATATCGTGTCAAACCGGCCGATGGCGGCCTTCAACTCTCCGCAGCCCACGACTGTCCTATTGCTCGATACGCGCGATACAGATCCCGAATTTCAACGCTGGCAAGAAGCGCAATCGATTCGCTTCTTCACTATGCTGCGGCAGGGCGAGGATGTCGCCGTGTATCAGTTGAGCAAGCGCGGATTCGTTCTGTTGCATGAGTTTTCGAATGACGCACGGGCGCTGAGCACCTCAATTGTGCCTGGCGCGCTATCGCGGGAGAGTGGGCGAGCGGAATTGCGGCCCGAATCAATTCAGCCGGTTGAGAACGAGACGGCGGAAGAATTCGAGAGCGAGGGCCGCAACTCGGCGCTCCGGGCTGGGCGTTATGAATCGACTTGCCGGGCCGTGGCGGGTATGGCGCGGTATCTGGGAGAGTTTAGTGGTCGCAAGAATCTACTTTGGGTGTCTGCGGACTTTCCGCCGTTCGGAGATAAAGTCGATAAACAACCCGATGCCACGGCCGCAAGCTGCACTGCGATGGTGCTCGCGCTCTTGAGAGGGGATGTGGCGGTTTATCCGGTGGATGTGCGTAGCGAGATCGGCCCAGAGCCGTTCAACAAGGTACCGCCGGGACATCTTCAGGCGATTCCAGGACGTCGAAAACGGGCTCTTTCGCCTGCGTTGGTTTCGAGCGTGGTCACGCTTGCGCGCGCAACGGGCGGCAAGGCCATAGCGAATCGAAGCCAGCTGGCCGAAGCCATGTTCGACGCAATGGAAGCGAGCCGGTCCGCGTATGAGCTTGTGTTTGATGTGCCGGATGCGGCGTGGGATGGCAAGCTTCACAAATTGCGTATCACTACCTCTATCCGAGACGCGAACGTGATGACTAAGGCTGCGTATTTCGCTGGAGATTTCGTTGGCCCTGAGGACAAAGGATTCGATTCGCCAGGGATCGGGTTGAGCGTGCTGCCGTCGGGCAAGGTGGATGCCGAGGGAGCGATTCACATGAAGTTGTTTATCGCAGGCGGCGACGTCGCGTGGCAACGGACAGGAGACAAGTGGCGGGCCGATGTCGCCGTGACTGTCGGCGATGGAACTCCTGAAGCCAAACGCGCTGAGATTTCAGATGCCGATCATCAGCGCTTGCGGCAAGCTTTGGTTTCGATGGACCTGGTGGTTCCGATGCTGCGCGGAGCTAAAAGCGTGAGGATAAGCGTCAAGGACAGCGCCGGCGATCGCGCGGGCAGCGTTACTGTGCCACTCAGCTCGAAAACGCCGTAAACTACAAGACATGCTCCGCTCCAACTGGCTTGACGATTTCTTAAAAGACGCACGCTATGCCTGGCGCTTGTTACGATCGAGCCCGGCATTCACGGGCATTATTGTGCTGACGCTCGCTCTCGGCATTGGCGCGAACACCGCGATTTTCAGCGTGATGAATGCCGTGGTGTTACGGTCGCTGCCGGTTCGCGATCCACAGCGTGTTGTGTTCCTGCACTGCACCAGGCAGCCGAACAACACGGGAAATACCGGGGATTATGGTTCGTCATTCAGCATCGGCGTGTATGAACAGTTGCGCGCCGATCATAACGTGCTCTCGGACGTGATCGCGTATGTGCCGGTGGCGCTTCCAAATGCGGCCGTGCGCTACGGCCACGAACCCGAGGAAGCGGCGGCGGACATGGTCAGCGGCAATTTCTTTACGGGCCTGGGCGTCCAGCCCATCTGCGGCCGCACGTTCGCAGACGACGATGAGAAGAAACACACGCAAGTGGCTGTACTGTCGTATGCATATTGGACGCGGCGATTCGGACAGACTTGTTCAGTCATTGGAAAGCCGCTGTATGTGCAGGGCGTTCCATTTACCATCGTCGGCGTGGCAGCCTCGCGATTCGCCGGCGTCGAAAGCCGAGACAACGGCGGAACTACCGACGTTTGGATCCCGTTGCAAAACCGGCCGGATCTGAATGCATGGGCTAACCAGGATGGGTACACACTTGGGAAGACATTTTATGGTGAGACGGACTGGTGGTGCCTGATGCTGATGGGGCGCCTGAAGCCGGGCATTAGCGAACGGGCCGCGATAGCACAGCTTAATCCTTTGTTTCAGCGCGCGGCGTATGCCCCAATTGGTAAGCCGCAGCGCGGCGAAAAGATGCCGAACCTGTATTTCGCGACAACAAAGGGTATTCCTGGGGCAAGGGAAGATTATCAGACGCCTCTACGAGTGCTGCTGGCGATGGTCAGTTTGATTCTGGTAATCGCGTGCGGCAATGTGGCCATGATGCTGAACGCGCGGAACGCGTCACGTCAGCGCGAATTCAGCGTGCGGCTGGCGATTGGCGGCAGCAGGATGCGATTGTTTCGGCAGCTTCTAGCGGAGAGCGTGTTGCTGGTTGCCGCGGGAGCAGTACTCGGATGGTTGTTCGCTCTCGCCGCCACGCGCGCGCTGAGTGTTTGGTCGGCATTGAATGAGAGCCTGTCGCCGGACCGCACGGTGCTTCTATTTACGCTGGGTGTGACGGCAGCCGCAGCGCTTCTATTTGGGCTTGCGCCGCTCGGAGGCGCGGTGAATACGCCGATCGGGCTTGCACTGAAAACATCTTCGGCAACATCATTCCAGGATCGCGGCCGGGTGCGCGGAAGAAAGCTTGTCGTGGCTTTGCAAGTCTGCTTGTGTCTTACGCTACTGGTGTCGGCCGGATTGCTGTTACGGACGCTGCAGAATCTGGAAAACGTCAATCTGGGAATGCGCACATCCGGCCTGTTGGTCTTCGGCATTAGTCCTCAGCAGCATTCCGATTCGGAAGCCATTCGCTTTTACGAATCTCTTACCAACCGAATTCGTGGGCTACCCGGTGTTCTTTCCGTGACGCTGATGCAGAATCGGATCGGATCGGGCTGGAGTAACAACACTACACCATACGTAGACGGAAGAATGCCTCCAGACAAAGAGGCGCACATGCGTTGGAACGCTGTCGGCTCCGGTTATTTTTCGACGCTTGAGACGCCGATCTTGTTCGGTCGCGACCTCACCGAAGCCGATTCCTCGAAAGCGCCGAAAGTGGTCGTTATCAACCAGACATTTGCTGACCGCTATCTGAAGGAGCTGAACCCGCTGGGTCATCAAGTGGGACTGTCGGACGAAAAGCACGCGCCTCAGTACACAGTGGTTGGCGTTGCAGCCGATGCCAAGTATCGCGGAGTCCAGGAACCGCCGACGCCCATGGCCTATTTCCCCTACAAACAAGTCGAAGGGATCGGCACGATGCACGTCGAAGTTCGGACCGTCGGTAATCCGGCCAGCTTTTTGCCCGCGATCGAGCGAGCTGTCAGAGAATTCGCGCCCGATCTTCCGCTGCTTGAGCCGATGACGCAGCAAGCTCAATTCGATTCTTCGTTTTCGACCGAGCGGCTGATTGCCCGGCTTGCTATTTTCTTCGGTCTACTGGCGGCTCTGCTCGTCGCAACGGGCCTTTACGGCACACTATCCTACGCCGTCACGCGAAGGACGGCGGAAGTTGGCGTCCGCATGGCGCTTGGGGCGCAGCGGAGCCAGGTGTTGTGGATGGTGCTCAAAGAGAGCCTGACCGTCTGCGCAATCGGCATTGCGGCGGGTTTGCCATTGGCACTGGCCGGTACGCGGCTCCTGCGATCGATGCTTTTCGGTGTTGGGCCGGGCGATCCCACGACTGTGATCTTCGGACTCGTGGGCTTGATCGCCATTGTGCTAGTCGCGAGCTATATTCCGGCTCATCGCGCCGCTTCGGTCGATCCGATGGTGGCGTTGCGATATGAGTAACTCGGCGTCAGAGGTTCCGCACAAACGGATTCCGCTGTTTTTCGCGGCTAATTGTGGTGGAGGGACCATGTCCCGGAAATACGGCGGTCTCTTCAGGCAAGACCAGTAAGCGCGTCTTAATAGACGAAAGAATCTGACGGCTGTTGCCTCCGGGCAGATCGGTCCGGCCGATCGAATCGCGAAACAGCGTGTCTCCGGCAATGAGCTTCGATTCATGTGGAATATATAAGCTAATACTGCCCTGCGTGTGACCCGGTGTGTCGATAACGTGAAAGTCCGATTCACCCAGGCGCAGCGACACCGAGTCGCGCGCATCGATATCGACTTCTACGCGTTCGGGCATTGGCACGCCCAGCCATCGTGCCTGCTCGTCGAGCGCAGCCAGCAGATCGGCGTCATTGGCATTCATGTAAACGGGAGCTTTGGTCTTCTCCTTCAGTTTTTTTGCACCCGCCACATGGTCGATGTGAGCGTGGGTCACGACGATCGCTTTCACCTTTAACCGATGCTTATGAAGGACGCGCTCAATTTCTTCCACTTCGTCGCCAGGATCGATCACGATGGCTTCTCTTGTAGATTCATCGCCAAAGATGGAACAATTGCACTGCAGCATGCCGACTGGAAGAATCTTGTGAATCATTGCGCTCAAAGTATAACCGGAAGGAATTTGTTGGCGGCTATACTCGGGGACATATGAACATATCCGCGGTGGTCTCCATCGTCGTCCGTTTCTTGCATATTGGTTCCGTAGCGGGCTTGGTGGGCGGAGCATTGTACGCACGCCTTGCAGTTGTACCGGCTCTAAATGCACTTCCAGCGGCGGAACGCGCACAGTCTGCTCGGACTGCGCAGGAGAAGTTCCGAGGCATTTTGTTCACGCTATTGTTGCTCGTCGTCGCCTCAGGACTGTATAACGGCTTCGGACCCGGCGCTCCGGTTCACGGCAGGCAGTGGCAGATATGGTTCGGCATCAAGATGCTGTTTGTTCTCCATATTCTTGCGACCGCAATCTTGTGGGCCACCTCTCCCTATGGCGACATAGCCGTCGAGGGTAAGGGAAAACGCCGTTTGCTGAGTCTTGTGATCTCAGGCTTCATCACTATTTTTATAGGCGACTATTTGCGGTACCTGACCAGCAATGGTCTTTAGGGAACTTAAAGATGACAGGGTATGAAGGTTTGCGATCGGGCGCGGCGTGGTTCGATCTTTCAGATCGAGGAATGATCCGGATGACCGGTGAGGACCGGACGCGCTTACTGCAGGCCATGACAACGAACGACATACAGAAGCTCGAGGCAGGCGGGGGATGCTACACCTTTTTTCTGAATGCGCAAGGACGCATTTTGGCGGACGCCAACGTATTCGCGTTCGACGATTCGTATCTGCTTGACACGGAGCCCGAATTAGGCGGCAAATTGCACGATCATCTCGACAAATACATCATTGCCGACGACGTCACTTTGACGGACGAACGCGCGCAGTGGGGCATGATCGTGGTGGAAGGACCGCAAAACGGCGAAGTACTGAGAAGGCTTAATGCACCTGTGCTCGACGAGCCGTGGGCTTTCGCCGCATGGGATGGCGGCTTCGTGGCCGCCGTTTCATCGACTGGCGCGGAAGGCGCTCGGATTGCCGTGCCCGCCAGTGAGAAAGCGCAACTCATTTCAAAGCTAAAGGAAATGGAGGTGCCGGAGGCAAGCAGCCTCGAAGCGATCGTCGTGCGCCTGGAACATGGCAAGCCGCGATACGGGGATGACATCACCGAGCGGAATCTCGCCCAGGAAACGAACCAGATGCATGCCGTCGCGTTTGGGAAAGGCTGTTATTTGGGGCAGGAAATTGTGGAGCGGGTTCGATCGCGCGCGCAGCTTCACCGGATGCTGAGTCCCGTTCGTATTCGGTCACAAGCCGCGCCAGCTCCGGGCACAAAACTGAGCGCGGAAGGCAAAGAGGTGGCTGAGATCACGTCAGCCGCATGGTCGCCTGCGCTCGGTGAAGTGGCGGCTCTCGCCTATGTTCGGGTCGAGCAATTGCAAAGCAGACGCGAGATGGTCATGGCGGGTACGAATCCACGTTCGACGGCATATTTGCCGTAAAAACGGATTCACGGCGCTCCATACAAATGGCGCTGGTTGATATAGGCGCGTACGGCCGGCGGCAATTCGGGCGTTGGTTCGCCGCGGGCAATCCGGTCGCGAATATCGGTGCTCGAAACGGTGAGCGCCAATCCTTCGAGGCGATGAACGCGGGCTCCTGGCGCAACCTGGAATTCTGCGCCCGGACGGGACACTACGATAAACTCGACCTCTCGCACAAGATCCTGCCACCGATGCCAGGTGCGGATTTCATCGAAAGCATCCGATCCGATCAGGAAAAACAGCGTGTCGGCGGGGCGCAATGAGGGTTTCAAACGCTCGACCGTATCAATGCTGTAATTAACTCCCTCCGCCTCTTCGAGCCGCGAGGCCTCAAACAGGGGCCAACCCTGGCAGGCAAGCTCCACCATGCGGAAGCGATCTTCAAATGGGGCTACGTCCGCGTTGAGCTTGTGCGGCGGGTGTGCCGCTGGCACAAAAAGAACTCGATCGAGGTGATGAGCGCTCACGGCTTCGGCGGCGATGCGCAGGTGAGCCTGGTGTATGGGGTCGAAGGTGCCGCCGAACAGGCAGATGCGCCGCGCGACGGGACTCGCGGGGAGAGAACTCACTTCGTCCTGGCCGCCTTGTCGCTCCAGATCTGCCGGCGCGCCGCTTCGCTCGCCAGCTCATCGCAACGGTTGTTGTCTTCGTGAGAAGCGTGTCCCTTGGTCCACTGCCAGGTGGTTTGATGACAATCCACAAGTTCATCCAGCTCGAGCCACAGATCTTTATTGAGAACCGGCTTCTTGTCACCCGTCAGCCACCCCTTACGCTTCCAGTTATGTATCCACTGGGTGATGCCGTTTTTCACGTATTGCGAGTCGGTCACGATTTCGACTTGGCAAGGCTCTTTCAGGCGCTTCAGCCCCTCGATCACGGCGCTAAGCTCCATCCGGTTGTTGGTGGTGTGAGCCGAGCAGCCGAATGCCTCCTTTCTTAGCTGGCCATAACGAAGAATAAAGGCCCATCCGCCAGGACCAGGATTGCCCAGACACGCCCCATCAGTGATGAGTTGCACATGCTTCACAGGAGTTGTGGCAGACTCGTCAGCAGGTGGCACAGTCAAATTCAGAAGCTGTTTCGGACTCGAGAAGCTCAGGCCGGTTGAAGCCTTCGGATTGGCTTTCGAAGAATCGGTCGACGAGATCGAGAATCGCTGGGGCGTCCTGCGCGCGATAGATATCGGTGCGGAGTTTCGATCCGTTACGTATTCCGTGAGTGAAGTAAGTGGCGAACTGCTTCATCTTGCCTACAGTGTCCTTTTCAGCGGCGGCTTGCAACATCAGGTAGTACTTTTTCATGATTTGATAGCGCTCGCTGTCGGTTGGAAGCGTATAGGTTCCGGTTCCCAGATATTCTTCAATCTGTTGAAAGATCCATGGGTTGTACGAGGCGGCCCGCCCGATCATGACGGCATCGCAGCCAGTCAACTGCTGCATGCGGGCGGCCTCTTCGGGCGTGGTGATGTCGCCGTTTCCTATCACGGGAATTCGGACGGCTGCCTTCACGGCTGCAATTCGAGACCAGTCCGCTCGCCCGCTATAACCTTGTTCACGAGTGCGCGGATGTAGGGCAATGGCGGCCAAACCGGATTCTTGCGCAATTTTGGCGAACTCAACGAACACAAGCTCGTGGTCGTTCCAACCGGCGCGGAATTTGCAGGTCAGCGGAATGGCGATCGCTGAGCGCACTTTTTCAAGAATTACGCGTACCAACGGAAGATCGCGAAGCAGACCCGAGCCGCCGTTGCACTTCACCACCTTGTTGACGGGGCAACCGAAGTTGATATCGACGAAATCGAAGCCGCGCTCTTCGCAAATGCGAGCGGCATCGGCGAGAACGTCTGGATCGGAGCCGAAGAGCTGGCAGGTGATGGGATGCTCTTCCGGCTCAAAGTACAGGTAGCGGAAATTGCGTGTAGGGCGCCGAGCCGTGCGGGTGCTTACGACGCCGTGCGAGCTAGTGAACTCGGTCATCAGCAGCCCGCAGCCTCCCTGGTTACGGATCAGCCTGCGAAACACGGTGTCGGTGACGCCGGCCATGGGAGCAAGCACGGTCGCGGGACGGATAGTTGTTCGCCCAATGGCGAAACCCGACGAAAACCTGGGCTGGAACGATTCGATCATCGATCACGAAAGCGGGAACAGCGGAGTGGGACCCGAAAACCTACTGC
>JBAUZG010000395.1:0-4765 GCA_049585195.1 Bryobacteraceae bacterium
ACCTTGTCCATCAATTCGTCGATCGTCTTTTCCCACTTTTCGTCGCCGTTCAAGGCTCCGAGCGCGCTCACCCGCACTACCGGCAGATCGTCGCCCGGAAACTGATAGCTCTTGAGCAGTTCCCGCACCTCGAGCTCGACCAGCTCGAGCAGTTCGGCGTCATCCACCATGTCCACTTTGTTCAATGCCACCACGATGTAGGGCACTCCCACCTGACGCGCCAGCAGAATATGCTCGCGGGTCTGGGGCATCGGCCCGTCGGTGGCGGCGACCACCAGAATCGCGCCATCCATCTGCGCCGCCCCGGTGATCATGTTCTTGATGTAATCGGCGTGTCCCGGGCAATCTACGTGCGCATAGTGCCGGTTCGCCGTCTCGTACTCGACGTGCGAGACGGCAATCGTGATCCCACGCGCTTTCTCTTCCGGCGCGTTATCGATCGAATCGAAGCTCCGGATCTTGACCTTGGGGTTGTGCTTGGCCAGCGTCTTGGTGATGGCCGCCGTCAGGGTGGTCTTCCCGTGATCGATATGCCCGATCGTTCCTATATTTACGTGCGGCTTGCTCCGGTCAAATTTCTCTTTCGCCATAGATTCTTTTCTTGGGTGGTGTACAGCGGACGTCGCGCGTACGCGGACGAGCACGGACACACTACCAGTGTCCGGTCCATCCAGGATAATACCACAGAATTTTTAGAACTTTCCTGATCGAAGTAGCGTTAGTTAAGAGCGGTTGGGCCGGGGAGGGTTCTAAGCATTTCGCCGGCCTGGGATCAAAATCGTTTTGCCAGGAGATTTCACGTGAAAAAGAGACTGTGTTTCGTGCTCGTCCTATTGACGGCCGCCGGTGTAGCTGCACTTGCAAAGGATCCGCCGGCCACACCGGTAAATCCGATCGCTGCGAGCGAAAAAGGCTTCTATGCATTGGTCAGCGGTGAAGTAGTTGCTGCCGCGCAAGAGATGCCGGAACAAAACTACTCCTTCAAACCGACACCCGATGTTCGCTCCTTTGGCCAATTGGTCGGCCACGTGGCGGACGCCCAATACATGTTCTGCTCGATCGCTGCCGGGGAGCCGAATCCAATGAAAGAGGGAATCGAGAAAACCAAGACCTCGAAGGCTGAGCTACTGGCGTCGCTGAAGGATGCCGTAGCCTACTGCGATAAAACGTATAGCAGCATGACTGACGCGCAAGGGGGCCAGATGGTAAAGTTCATGAATTTCGACCTGGCAAGGCTTACCGTCCTTTCAGTGAATACGGCGCACGCTGACGAGCACTACGGGAACATGGTCACCTATTTGCGGATGAAAGGCATGGTGCCCCCGAGCAGTCAACCACGCAGCAACCGGGGCCAGACCAAGGACTAATCTCTTAGCCGAACTTCGTCACCGGACCGCTTACTTGCGTGCGCGGCTCGGCCAAACAGTTGCATCCACAGGCTTCGTTTCCGAGCCACGACCGCGAGGGAGTGGTTGTGACGAAGTTGGGTTAGTTCAGGGTTAGTTCAACGAAGACTGGAGCCGTTGATCGGGATTGAACCGATGACCTCTTCCTTACCAAGGAAGATTACGGCCTAGGGCCTCATCACAACAGCTCGTAAACCATTCATTTTCCGTTCGTTCCTTTGGGCGAAATCTGGGCGCTCTCAGCCTGAATTGGGCGCTAACGGGCAGTGTCCAGATCGCCTTTTCCCGTTTTTCCCAAACGGATCCACTTGAGCCCTTATTTGTCCTGAAATACCTCCCTTTCCCTGTTCTGGGGCTCGTCCGGGACACAAGTGAACTAGCCGCTACTCGGGCCGATCTTTCATCTCACCGCCTCTCATTCCCAAGTTCTGAAAACTCGAGTTGGGTCCCTTTCAAGGCACAACTCGACAACCCGTCCGCAGGAGGTCCTATCGACACTATTTGTCCGCGCGCAGGACGCGCATTCCGTTGTTTTCCCGAATTCTTGAGCAAAGGAGTTGATTTGAATTGCAACGACTGAAAACGATGGCCACGCAACTGGGGGTTGCGGGCTTGGCCTTGATTTTGAATGCGCCGGCATTGCTGGCGCAGGACGTAATCGGCAATACGGGACGGACTGTCCATACCTCGCTCTGGATGCGGGTCCGAAGCTTTTTGAAGCAGACCAGCAGTCTATTGGACGCGCAAGTGCTTCCGGCGAAAGACGAAAGCTTTCACTTCCTTCGCGAGCTTTCGAATCTTGAGCCGGGTAACGCTCACGCTGTGAGGCTCCATAGCGAAATCCACGTCGACAAGCAGCTTGCGGGCTCGAGCCTCGACTTCGACAAAGACAATCTGCTGTTGCGGCAGGGCTGCCAGCAGATCGCGGTTTTGACCCTGGTCGAGACTCCCAAACGGCGCGGACTCGATCTCTACCGCAAGATCCGGGAACTGCCCATCAACATGATTCTCTGCTCGGAATGGCGGCGACATGCCAAAGGAAAAAGCCGCCGGATGATCAAGCGGAAAATCTTCTTCCATTACGCCAACCTCTTCAACTGGTACTCCCTCGTCCAACAGAAGCTGAACGGGCCGAATGCCGATCCGAACGTCCAGCGCATGGATCTGCTGTCGGACCAGGAAGCCGAAGGCAATATCCAGCAGTTAAAGACCGCTGGCAAGTATCTGTTGGATGAAGGAAACTACTTCGGCGATTACCGCTTCACGGCGGTTCTCTATGCAAGCGACCCCGAGAGCTGCGCAAAGCTAAGACCGACCTGATCGGGCTGGTGGATGAGAAAGAAGCGGCGTTGGTCGAAGAGACGCTCGGCGCGTATCTTCATCTGCTCGCGATTCTTCCCGGCAACTATGAGTTCAGCAATCGGCGCAAACTCGTGCTACCGGTATCGGCTTCGGCCGAGTGTAGCCCCATTTTCGCGGTACCCGGCGGCAATGAGCGCAACAAGCACCTAAGGGATGAGTATCTGCTACCGCTCGAGACAAATCACCACACGGTCTATTACCTAAACCTCCACGAGCGCGATGTATTAACAGCGCTGGTCATCGGCTCCCAAGGCAGCGGGAAAACCTTCTTTCTGCAACTCGCGGCCACGCTCTATGCCAAGTACGGCGGGTTTGTCTTCGTCATGGATGTACTCGGCAATTTCCGCGATGTCGCCCAGGGACTCCGGATGCCGGCAGTTGATCGACCAGACCCTGGCCAATGTGGCTTTTACCAGGCCGCGCTACGAGCTGCAGGTGTTTACCGACGATGCGAAGCAACTGGCTGTGGCGTTGTCGATCACTCGGGACAAAGCGAAAGCGCTGCCGAGCGAAGAAATCGAGGCATACCGGACCCGAAAGGAGAAGATTGCTTGACCGGAATACTCGACTCGGAACTCGACGCCGCCCAAGACAAGGCCCTTTTCGAATGGGAGCGGTTGCGCGACGATCTTCAACCCATCTGGCATTTAATTCATGACGACGCAATTAGCGAGATCCAGGTGAATGCCGCCGGCCGCGTCTTCTCCATGAGCCGCGGAGTGCTCCGGAACCGTCCCGAGATTCGCATCACAACCGAACAGGTAAATGCCGCCGGTCACAAGATCGCCGCTCGCTATCAGAACACCCCCTTTTCGCGGCAATACCCGATCGTCGACGCGCGCCTGCCCGATGGCTCGCGCGTGGCGCTGGTCCACGCTTCCTGTAGCGTGGGCGGTCCCACCATGACGATCCGGAAATTTACAAAGCACGTGCTATCGCTCGACGAAATGGTTGCGCTCGGTAGCCTGGCGCAAGAAACACGTTGGCAACTTATCTCCATCATTCGTGAGCGCCGTAATGTCCTGATCGCCGGCGCCACGAATTCCGGGAAAACCACGCTGCTCGGTGCACTCGCGCGGGAGATTGACCCAGTCGAGCGCATTCTGCTGGTCGAAGGACCGAGCGAAATCCGCCTCGCTCCAGAACAGATCAACGTGGTGCGCTTCGAGGCGCGGCATTCTTACGATGACACCGTTCCCGAAATCACCCAGCAGATGCTTTGCCACGCGGCATTGCGGCATAGCCCAAACCGCGTCATTCTCGGTGAGATCCGGCGGCGCGAAGAAGCATTGGAATTGCTGCAAGCGCTGAACACCGGACACGAGGGTTCGATGTCCACCATCCACGCCGATGATTGCCGAAAAGCTCTGCGGCGCTTCGCTCATTTGATTAAAGCCGAAGACGGCTTTGATGTAGCGGCGGAAGACGTAGCCGATGTCATCCATTACGTCATTCACTTGCGCCTCTATCCCGATGGAATCCGGCGTGTGCGGGAGGTCGTCCGCGTCGACGAGTTCGAAAATCGCCAGTTCCAGCTCTCGCAACTCTACCGCTACGAACAGCCGAAAACAACCTAAAGGTCTTCAAGAGCCGACGCATCGAGTTGTCCGCTCCTGGACTGAAAGAGAAAACCGATGGATACCAGCACTCCCGTTCAATACATCCATGCCAACTTCCTTCCGGATGACCGGCTCGCTGTCGTGCTCCTCCAAAAGGCTACCGGCGACGTGAAACAGAGAATTACCTCGGCGGCCCATATTGCCTCCGAACCCCTTCCAGGCCTGGCTTCGGCACATGAACAGTAAACGCTATGAAATATATCTTTCCGTGAATGCCCTGCACAAGCATGCCCAAGGTCGAACCAAGGCCAATGTCGCCGAAATTCGGCATATCTATCTCGATTTCGATGAGCATGGAAATGAAGGCATCGAGCGCCTACGGAATCGAAAGGATCTTCCGCCGCCGAATCACCTGCTACAGACCTCGCCGGGAAAGTG
>JBAUZG010000396.1:0-4917 GCA_049585195.1 Bryobacteraceae bacterium
TCGGCTGGAAATCGCTCGGCCTCACCGCGGCAGCTTGAGCTGAAATGTCCAAACTCCAGACGGTGAACTAAAGTTCACCGCTGCACGCTGAAGCATGCGCCACGCGGTACTGTGCCAAAATGTCCAAAGTCCAGAGGTATCATGGCATCGAATGGCGACGGGATGCAGGATTAGAGCGCTCGCGTGCAGTGTGATCGCGTGCGTAGCGTTCGGCGCCAATCTGCCGACGAGGGTAGGACCGGTGGCGCCGGACCTTTCCAACCGTTCGGTGTATCCGCTTTCGGATTCGGCAAAGGTGAACGTGTTCGTTTTTGCGCGTATCGATTGTCCTGTGACAAATCGGTATGCGCCGGAGTTAAAGAGGGTGGCGCAGGAGTTTGCGGACAAGGGCGTCAAGTTCTGGCTGGTTTACCCGGACCGGAGCGAGACTGCGGAAGAGATTCAAAAGCACATCGAAGACTATGGTTTTCCAGGAACACCGCTGCGCGATCCGGATCGTGTTCTCGAGCGCTACGCGAAGGCGACGGTTGCGCCGGAAGCGGCCGTGTTTGATGCGGCGGGCCGGTTGCGTTATCACGGGCGCATCGACGATCGTTGGGTTGCGTTCGGGAAATCGAGGCAGGAAGCGAGCCGCCACGATTTGGAGATCGCTATTTCTGAAGTGCTGGAAGGCCGCGCGGTATCGGTGGCGGAGACGCGAGCGATTGGCTGCTATCTTGCCGATCTTCAATGATTCGGTGGTGTGTTCTTACTGTGCTCGCCGGGTGTTGCGCGATCGCGGTCTTCGCGTCTCGAGCCTCTGTCACTTATAACCATGATGTTGCTCAGGTTCTGTACGAGCATTGTGCCTCGTGCCATCGCCCGGGAGAAGCGGGACCGTTTCCGCTGCTAACGTATGCCGATGCGAAGAAACATGCGCGTCAGATTGCGGCCGTAACGAAATCGCGCTACATGCCGCCGTGGCTGCCGGAGCAAGGCTTCGGCGATTTTGCCGGCGAGCAGCGGCTGACGAATGAGCAGATCGATTTGATTCAGCGATGGGTCGAAGAGGGCGCTCAGGAGGGCTCGGGACCGGCACCGCCAGAACCTCATTTTGCGGAGGGCTGGCAGCTTGGGCAACCGGACCTGATCGTCACCGCGCGAGAGCCGTACAATGTTCCGGGAAACGGCAAAGACGTCTTCTGGAATTTCATCCTTACACCGCCGGTGACATCGACACGTTGGGTGAAGGCTGTCGAGATTAAACCCGGCAACCGGCGATTGATTCACCACGCGAATCTGCTTGTCGACCGCACGCGGTCGTCGCGTGTGAAAGAGGCGCATCCCGGGAGCGGGTTTCCGGGCATGGACCTGACAATTGAGGCGGACACATTCGATCCCGACAGTCACTTTCTCTTTTGGAAGCCGGGCAGCGCGCCGCAAGTTGAACCCGATGGTATGGCATGGAGACTCGACCCGGGCAACGACCTGATTTTGAATGTCCATGTTCAACCAAGCGGCAAGCCGGAGGAGTTGCAGCCGTCGATCGGGCTGTACTTCACGGATCATCCCCAGACGCAGTTTCCGATGCTGATTCAACTCGAGCATGACGGCGCGCTGAAGATTCCGGCGGGCGACTCAGATTTCAAGATCGCGGACGATTTTACGTTGCCGCTCGACGTTCATGTGCTGGCGGTCTATCCGCATGCGCACTATGTGGGCAAAGTGCTCGAAGGTTATGCCACGCTTCCCGATGGCAAGCGGAAATGGTTGATCCGCATTCCCGATTGGGACTTAAACTGGCAGGCTGTTTACCGGTACCGCGAGCCTATTTTCCTACCTAAGGGCACCGTGATCTCGATGCGGTATCGCTATGACAATTCGGATCGCAATCCCCGCAATCCGTTCCACCCGCCGCGCGTTGTGGTGGGCGGAAATCAATCCACGGATGAAATGGGACACCTTTGGCTTCAGGTGCTACCTGTTGGGGGAAAAGATCAACGTATGGTGTTGCAAGAGGCGCTGATGAAGCACAGGTTGGAAAAGTATCCGGGCGATTTCGCGGCCTACTTCAATCTGGGAGCGCTGAAATTAGGCGAGCACGATCCGAACGGCGCAATCCCTTTGCTCGAAAATGCATTGCGGGCGCAGCCGGATCAGCCGGTTGCTCTAAACACGTTGGGCGCGGCTTTCGAGATGATGGATAAGAACTCGGAAGCTCTGATGTGCTTCCGCAAGGCGCTTGGCGAGCAGCCGGGTTATCTGAATGCGCGATACAACCTCGGGAACACGCTCGCCGACCTTGGCAGGTTGGACGAAGCGATCGCGGAATTCGAAGCCGTTGTGGCGGCTGATCCCGGCGATGCGAAGGCGCGCGAACATCTGGAGATTGCGCGACGCATGCGAGAGGCGGAGAAGCCTTCGGCAAAATGATCCATCGCGAAACGCAGACGACAAGATCGTCTGCGCCACCAGAGAGGCTCAGGCTACGTCGACGCCCATGCTGCGGCAGGCGCCTTTTACTTGCGCGACGGCCGCTTCGAGCGTGAAGCAGTTCAGATCGGGCATTTTCAATTTGGCGATTTCCTCGATCTGTTTCTCGGTGATTTTGCCGACTTTGTTCTTGTTCGGTTCGGGTGATCCTTTTGCCAGGTTGACAGCGCGTTTCACCAACACGGCGACTGGCGGCGTCTTGGTGATGAATGTGAAGGACCGGTCGGAATAGATAGTAATCACAACCGGAATGATGAGCCCCTCCTGGTCCTTCGCCGACGTCTTCGCATTGAACGCCTTGCAGAATTCCATGATGTTGACGCCCTGGGGACCGAGGGCTGTTCCAACCGGCGGTGCGGGAGTCGCCTTGCCGGCGGGGATTTGCAGCTTAACCTGCCCCGAGATTTTCTTTGCCATTTCCTTTTACTCTTGTTTTGCTCTTTGCGCCCGCAAACCTGGGCAAACTGCTAAATCTTTTCAACCTGCAAAAAATCCAATTCAACCGGTGTGGACCGGCCAAAGATTGTGACCATAACACGCAAGGTACTTCGCTCGGTGTTGATTTCGTCGACTTTGCCGGAAAAATTTGTGAACGGGCCGTCGATAATCTTGACGGTTTCGTTCTTTTCGAAGGTAAGCTTGGGACGGGGCCGTTCCGTACTCGACTGCTGCCGGTACAGAACTGCATTTACCTCGTCCGCTGTGAGAGGTACCGGCTTCGTGCTGCCCCCGACAAATCCAGTTACTCGGGGGGTTGATTTGACGGCATGCCACAACTCGTCGTCCATTTCCATTTGGACCAGAACGTAGCCGGGGTAGAGCAGACGCTTGCTGGTCACTTTCTTACCGTTGCGCAACTCGACTACTTCTTCAGTCGGGATCAGGATCTGGCCGACGCGATGAGCGAAGCCGAATGCCTGGGCCCGGCCACGAAGGGATTCCGCAACTTTGTTCTCGAATCCGGAGTACGCGTGAATGATGTACCAATTCATCGCAGGCGATGAATCGTCGGCTGCCGGCGCGGCCTGACTCGGCTCCTGCGTAGCGGCGTCCGCCGTAATGTTCTCCTCAACTGGCTCTCGCTGGTCTTCCGCCGGTACCTCTTGGTCTGGTACCTGATGGTCGACCATTTCGTCCGCCATACTCATGCCTTTCAAACTACTTAGTGAAAAAGTTAATCATTTTGGTGATGACTGAGTTCACCAATACATCTACGACCCAGAAATAAGCGGCTAGCAGAAACGTCGAAACGATCACGACCAACGTTGTCGAGCGTACTTGCGGCCAAGTAGGCCAGGTGACCCGCTTCATTTCCGCCTGCACGTCGTCAATATATTCCCTGGTTCGGGCCGGCCAACTGGGCGATTGAATGTTTTCAACTTCCATGAACATCCTCGAAAATTGCCGTCAGGCTGCCTGCCTGCGGCCAAACAGCACTTTCTCCAAAATGTGGGGAAAGACGCGAGACGTGGCAGGGGCAGAGGGATTCGAACCCCCACTCGCGGTTTTGGAGACCGCTGGTCTAGCCGTTAAACCTATGCCCCTCCGGTTTCTCTTTTAGCCTAGCAGAACTCACACTCTTGCCAAGCGAAGTTGATGCGACGCGCAAACAGCAGCGGTCCACTATTTTGTTTCGCGATGAGGCTGATGCTTGCGGCAAAACGGGCAGAACTTCTTGAATTCGAGACGTTCTGTTGTTGTCTTCTTGTTCTTGGTGTTGCTATAGTTCCGGCGCTTACACTCGGTGCACTGCAACTGGATAATCTCACGCGGCATATTGCCTGCTCAATCCTTCCTCAAAACAACCGCTCCTCGCGGTCGCGGCTCGGTTTCTAATCTGGTTGTGACCGCTCCCTCGCGGTCGCGGCTCGGTTATTTATTCAACAATTTCCGTTACGGTTCCCGCTCCAACGGTTCTTCCGCCTTCGCGGATGGCGAACCGTAGCCCTTTATCCATGGCGATCGGCGTGATCAGCTCCACTTCGAGCGATACGTTGTCACCCGGCATCACCATCTCCATCCCTTGCGGCAGATGCGCCACTCCCGTCACATCCGTTGTCCGAAAGTAGAACTGCGGCCGATAGCCATTGAAAAACGGCGTGTGCCGCCCGCCTTCATCCTTCGACAACACGTACACTTCGCCCTTGAACTTCTTGTGCGGCGTAATCGAACCCGGCTTCGTAATCACCTGGCCCCGCTCGACATCTGTCTTTTCAATGCCTCTGAGCAGCAGGCCCACATTGTCGCCGGCCCGCCCTTCATCCAGCAGCTTCTTGAACATCTCGACGCCCGTGATCACTGTCTTCCGCGTGTCCCGAAACCCGACGATCTCCATTTCCTCGCCGACCTTGCAGATGCCTCTCTCGATTCTTCCGGTCACTACCGTGCCGCGGCCCTGAATCGAGAAAATGTCTTCAATCGGCATGATGAACGGCTTGTCGATGG
>JBAUZG010000397.1:0-17002 GCA_049585195.1 Bryobacteraceae bacterium
TTCACGCGCAAAAAAGCACGCCTCAAGTTTGGTTACAAAACAAACCGCTCTAAGCGGTCAGAGACCTAGGTGGAATTCCAACCCTGGCATTGGATTACAGTCCGATTTGGGACGCCAATCTTTACGCATGGACCGCCGATGCAATCAGTAAGGGCTACCGGCAACAATTACGCGAGGAATTCCAGATTCTCACTTACGTGCAAGATGGCCTGTTGACTGGACCTGGGGGCAAGCCATTTGGAAGCGCCGGCTTTTCCATAGATTGTCCTATCGTCATTCGTCTGGACTGAGTAGCGTTTGAGTGGGGCACTTGATGCCATCCGTCTATCCGGTGTCCCGCTTTCGTTTCGATGGCGTGTTCTTCCCAGGATGATTTAATTAACCGTCGGAAGAGTGAAGCGCGTTGTCCCTTTGTGAGATAGCCCATGCGGCATTCGAGCACAGAGTTAGCGAGCACGCCGGCCATAGCGCACGGCGCGAGTTCACCCCACGAATATTAAGCAGATGAGGGAAAAGATCATGTACCAACTACGAAACGTATTGGAATAAGCACAATGCAACGGGGCCGCGCCGACACTCGGCATGGTCGCCGCCGCGTCGCTCTACACATGATTCGGGAGGTGGGGGCGCGTTTACTGCGCGAAGGTGTTTCATGACGTAGAATCGCCGTGCCCATTTATCTGTGACTTTAAAGAACTCTATTTGGCAGGAGAGCGGCTAGGCAGAGGCTTATGGCGAACGCCAACTGCCACAACGGTGTTTCACAAATCACAGCTGCTCGTATCGTCAGTGGTGACCTTTATGATTTCTTTTCACTGAGTAACGGAGGTCGGCTCGCTATGCGCCGACCTGAGCGGAAAGGGGGTCTCGGCAGCTTTGGTTATGGCGCATCTTCAGGCGCTCGTGCGCGGGCGATTACTTGCTTCGGATCAAAACTTCATCTAGCGCGCGCCCGCTGCGCCACGCGCCGTCCAACCAGAGCATAGTGCGTGGGCAGAGCAGGAATCGGAGGCCTGAAGAAATATACAGCTTTCCAGCTGTCAGATTTTGCATGGTGCTTCCTTCCCAAAAAGGCCAATTTAGAGATGTGAGCTTGTTCGAAAACGAAAGCTCACAAAAGCACCTCGCCGAGCGAGGCGGAAGAAAGAAGGAGAACCATGGACATCATTAAAGCATTCGCGATTGGGGCGGCAGTCTTCATTCTACAAACGAGCCCCGCTTGGGCCCAGGAAGGTGACATTGTGGCAACGGGTACCTTCCATGGCGCAGCGCATCAGACCTCTGGCAGAGCTACGATCTATTCGGTAAGCGGAAAAGAAACGCTGCGGCTAACCAACTTTAAGACTTCGAACGGGCCGGACGTGCATGTAATTCTGATCGCCGCAACCGACGCGCAAGACAACGAGAATTTCCTCGACAAGAACGTGGCACGCGTCGAGCTTGGCAAATTGAAGGGCAACGAGGGCGACCAGAACTACGCGATCCCGGATGGTACCGACTTATCGAAGTTCAAGGCAGTTTCTATTTACTGCGAACGCTTCAACGCGAACTTCGGAACCGCTCCACTTGAAAAATAGGTTCACAAAGTGAGAAGAACGAACACCACTACAACTCACGGAAATGGTCGCCCAGCATGAACCAGAGTGCAAGCCTGATCTCAGCATGGCGGAAACACCGTTTTCTGATTGCACTCTTAGCGCTCGTCATGGCGATTGCTTTGTGGTGGCTCTTCCGCCCGGAGTTGCTCTTTATTAACAAACAGGTGAATCAAGCGGCGCCTGCGGGGATCGCTGCGATCCAGCCTGTGTTCACCGCGAGTCTGCACCCAATAGATGATGCGAGCGGGCCGCACGGCCGGGTGAATATCCTGAGAAGTGGTCACGATCTTCAGCTCGAAATATCGAACCTGCAAAGTAATGCGGCGAAGTCGTTCACCGTTGCTCTTGGTCCGTCGGAATCGGTGACGCGAGCTGCGGTTGTGGGCCGCGTTACCGTCGCCGGACATGAAAGGCTGGCTCTTCCATCCGGGCTCGATCCCGCCGGCAACAGAACGGTCCTGCTTACAGACGACTCGCATCGCATTTTAGCGACTGCAACTCTCGAGCCTTTCTAACGTAAGGGTCATTTCTATACGAGTATCGGCAACAGACCGCGCGTCACTTCTGCTGCATTCCCGATGCTCGGAATTACGCCGGTTCTAGATGGTCTGTTCACCGCCGACGACGAACAGAACGGAATAAACACGTCGTGATTATTTCGGAAGGTTGTGGAAACGGCGCTATAACGAGACTGGCCATCGTGAACCGATATCGGGGCTGGTGTCGACCCCGTCTTTAGGAGGGTCTTAACTTGTAAGTCTTCGTCTCTTAATGGAACCATTGCGAGAACCGTGACGATTTATTCAGCAGTAATCCGCTGCAGTAGACTTGCGGCCTAGCCTCTGGCGCGCATCGGCGTTACAATTCGAGGCGAAGCATGGCGACAAATCGTAATGATTTTGCAGTAACTCGGCGGGACGTGATGTTCGCTCTTGGAATGGGAATGAGCGCGGCCCGATGTTTATCAGCAAGGCAGCAGAATAAGATTTCGCGAAATGTTCTGATTATTATGTCTGATCAGCACAAGCGCGACTGCTTGGGAGTCGCCGGCGATCAAGTCGCTCGCACGCCGAATCTCGACGCTTTCGGTCGTACCGCGGTGCGGTTTACCAGCGCGTATTGCACGAATCCGGTTTGTACGCCCTCGCGTGCCTCAATACTGACCGGACTCTACACTCACAACCACCAGGCGTGGAACAACACAGTCCCTTGGCCAATTGGACATAAAACGATAGCGCATTATTTCGGGCAGGCGGGTTATATCACGGGCCTGATCGGAAAGATGCATTTTGTGGATGCTCAAACCCATGGCTTTGATTACCACCTCGATTTCAACGATTGGTACCAAGTCCTGGGACCGAAAACCAAGCTCTACGCAGATGAGTTGGCTCGCGTTAACTCGGGATCGGGTTTGCCGCAGATAGATGACTTATGGCGCGATCTTGGTGATCCGTGGAAGGGCGTACGAGAGTTGGATGACCGTGAGGGTTCCGTTGCGGTGGGTAGCGTCTCGAAAATTCCAGAACAGGATCATTTTGAAAGCTTTGTCGCACGCGAGTCCGTCAGATTTTTGGATAGATATGGCCGTCAGCAGCAGCCGTTCCTACTAATTTGCTCGTTCTTGAAGCCGCATGATCCGTTTATGCCAGCGGAGCGATTTGCAAATATGTTTCGTGCAGAAGATATGCATCTTCCCGACACGTGGGGCAAAGTCGACTTGTCGAAAGTGCCCGCTGAAGTTCGTCACTCGATCGAATCCAACGCGCCAACGCCGGAGCTGAAAGATCCAGTTCAAGCGCGAAGACGAATCGCATACTATTACGGCAATCTGGCCCAGATGGATGATTGCGCCGGCATCGTTCTGCGAAAATTGAGAGAACTCGGACTCGAAGACGACACCTTGGTTGTCTACACGGCGGATCATGGCGAAATGCTCGGCGAACACAGCCTATGGCAGAAATTTCAGTTCTACGAGTCTTCTTGCGGCGTTCCGCTGATGCTACGTGCGCCTGGCATTTCATCACCTGGCATTTGTAATGCCCCACTTAGCCAGGTCGGTTTGTTGCCAACGATCGCTGAACTGTCAAATGTTCCTGTTTCGTCGGCTATTGACGGCCTCAGCTTTGCAGATCAAATGCATGATTCCACGCTCCGCCACAATGCACCTGTATTCGCTGAATACAACTTGCGGATGCGCAATGCGAAATATATGATTCGCAACGGGGATCTCAAATATTCGTTTTGGACTCACGATATGCCTGAGCTTTACAATCTGCAAAGCGATCCAAAGGAGATGACAAATCTGGCTCTGGAGCCTGAACACCAAAACACCGTTGATGCTTTAAAAGCGAAGCTCTTCGCCTGGTACAAGCCGCCAGAATTGAACATGGCCTGAGTTGATATAATCCTCGCATTTCCGAAGCAGGAGTCCACGTGGGACGAATTTCACTAGCTATTGCGACAGCAATTGCGCTCGCTTGCATGGCGAGTGCGCAAGATACCTCGACGATCGTCGGAACCCTTACTGATCAGTCCAGCGCAGCCGTACCAGACGCACAAGTGACTCTGCTTAACATGGCCATGCAATTCACCCGCGTGGTTCAGAGCAACGCTAATGGCCAATATGTCGCGTCGTCAATACCAACGGGTTCGTACACGATCACGGTCATCAAATCTGGGTTTGAGAAGCTGCAACGCGCGGGCGTGGTTTTGACGGCGGCGAGCACCTTAACCGTCGATATGCAACTTGCAGTTGGAAGCCAGACGCAAACGGTATCAGTGACAGGAACGGCGCCTCTGCTGCAATCGCAAAGTGCAACTGTCTCATCGCTCGTCGATAGTCAACAGATTGTTGCGTTGCCGCTAGTCAGCCGTGACTTTACTGACTTGGTTCTGCTCACGCCCGGCGCCCATATCGGCTCTGCTTCGAACTTATCTGAAGGTGGAAGTCCGTACGCGATGCGTGGCGGCGCCGATTACAGCGTGAATGGTGCCATAGCCGCGGGTAATAGCTATCTGATCGACGGTATTTACAACCGTAACTTATGGCTGAATACCTTAGTTATGGTCCCGGTGGTGGATGCGATTCAGGAGTACCGCGTGATGACGAGTAACTACTCGGCGGAGTACGGGGAATCGGCCGGGGCAGTTACAGAAGTGGAAACAAAGACCGGTACGAATCAGATACACGGCGATGTCTGGGAGTTTTTGCGGAACGACAAGTTGAACGCGAACACGTTTTTCAATAATCTCGATGGAGTTTCACGCCCGAGCTTCCAACGCAACGAATTCGGCGCAACGATCGGCGGCCCTATTGTCCGCAACCGCACTTTCTTTTTCGGCGATTATCAAGGTATCAGACTGAAGCAACCGCAGACCTCAATCTCGACCATTCCCACGTTACCCGAGCAGAAGATGGTGGAGACAGGCAATTTCGCGGGCTTAGGAGCGCCGATCTACAATCCGTACGTTGTAAGCAATGGATTGCGTGTTCCTTTTGCTGGCAATCAAATCCCAGCGACAATGCTCGATCCTGCTGCGGTCGCCGTGTTCAAACTACTGCCGGCGCCGACTTCCCTCGGGAATACAAACAATTTCATCTTCAATCCGGACCTGACACAGCGCACGGACCAGTTTGCCGTACGCGTGGATCAAAATCTCGGCACATCAGACCATCTTTTCTTTCGCTATGCATACGACAACAGCGATCAGGTAGTTCCGGGAGTGATTCCGGCGCCAAGCAATTCGGGCATTCCGATCGGGCCTTATCTTTCCACGGCCACGAATGGCACCACGACACCGCTGATCAATCAATCGGCGACATTAGGTTATACAAAGACGTTCAACCCGAACACAGTGCTCGAGGCGCATTTTGCCGCGGTGCGATGGAACGCGAACATTACGCCACTGGATGCCCCGTACAACACAGCAACCGCGCTTGGAATTCCGGGCATCAACATCAACAATAAATCCGGTGGCTTGCCGGCCTTTACCATCTCGGGTTTCCAGGAGATTGGTGACAATTCAACATACCCTGAAGACAGCCACATCACGACGTTTCAGCTTGATTCTGCGCTGACGAAAGTTAAGGGCGCGCACACAATTAAGTTCGGCCTGCTCTTTCTCCGCCATCGCTTCAATGGATTTTCGGCATTTCCGACGCGCGGGACATTCGATTTCAACGGTCAATTCACGCGCCAGATCGGCAGCACGACGTCAGCAACATCACTCTCGGACTTTGCTCTGGGGGCTACAGACAGCGCTTCACGAAACATACTGAATGGCACCTTCGGCATGCGGCTATGGCAGATTGCGCCTTTTGTGCAGGATACATGGCGCGTGACGGACCGCCTCACGCTCGACCTTGGTTTCCGCTACGAAGTGGATGCGCCACCGTATGACGTTCATAACCACTGGTCAAATCTGGACTTGAATACCGGCTTGTTGCTGGTTGCCGGCATAGACGGAAATGGCCGGCGTTTGCGCAACTTTGACTTCGATACCCCCGCGCCGCGTGTCGGTCTAGCTTACGCACTCACTTCAGATCGCAAGACGATTCTGCGGACCGGCTTCGGTATTTCATACGTCGACATGGACGCTGGTGGCGCACAACTTTACAAGAATTTGCCGTACTACTTCGCACAAACGATCACGACCAGTATCAACGGAGCACCTGTCAGCACATTGAGCCAGGGCTTGCCGATACCCGTTCAACCAAGCATTACAAACGAGGCCGCACTATCTACGGGTAGTCCAGACGCATGGAATATGAGTCTGCGCGAAAGTGAAATCATTCAGTGGAGTTTCGGTATTCAGCGAGAGCTCACTTCGAATCTAATGCTGGACGTTTCTTACGTAGGCACCCGTGGTGAGCGCATTCTCGTAAACAGCGTGGCTCTAAATCAGTCTGTTCCTGGACCGGGCGCTCAAGCGCCGCGGCGGCCATACTATCTGCTTAATCCGAACTTAGTGAACATCGCCTACAGGACCAACGCAGGCGATTCGAAATATGAGTCCTTGCAGGTGCATCTGGAGAAGCGTTTTTCGCGCGGCCTTACCTTCGGCGTTTCGTACGCTTACGCGAGCTATCTTTCTGACGTTGGGAATCCGAATGGCGGCGGCAATTCAGACATTCAAAACTATGCGTGCATTGCGTGCAACTGGGGCCCTGTTCCTGATGATTTCAAGAACGTGCTGTCCGTCAACCACGTCTACAACCTTCCGTTCGGTCGCGGCCGCAAATATCTGAACCAGGGCCCGTTGTCGTATATCCTCGGAGACTGGAACCTGAACGGGATCTGGAGCGCTGACAGCGGTCAGCGGATCACGCCGATCTTTGGTACGAACGTTTCTAATTCGTCGGGCGGTGGCGATCAGCGTCCGAATCGAATCGCGAGCGGCAACCTGCCCTCAGGCGAGCAATCCATCTACGATTGGTTCAACACAGCCGCTTTTGTCGGACCTTCGACTTACACATTTGGCAACTCGGGCACAGGTGTTCTCAGCGGACCTGTTTACTTCGATGTAGATCTCAGCTTGATGCGACACTTCCGTCTGACAGAGCGCTTTGGTATGGATCTGCGCACCGAATGGTTTAACGCGTTCAATCGCGCGAATTTCAACCCGCCGAACGCCACCATCGGCACCGTTCAAGCAGGCGTGATCAGCAGCACTTTCCCGGCCCGGATCATTCAGATGGCTGCAAAGATTGTATTCTGACGCTAATTAAGCCGAATGAACGGGTTCTTGCGGCGACGTCCCGTTCGGATCGTTAACAACGGCACCCGCCGGGACCTTTACTGGCCCGCGCAAGAGCGGGTCGTTGGTCCTCTGCATCCACGCATCCAGGCGATGACGCATTTCGTTAAGTGCATCGGCGTAGGCAGGGTCGTTTGCCAAGTTGCGCGTCTCCTCCGGGTCGAAGACAGTATCGAACAGCAATTCACGCGGCACAATTTGATTTCGCCAATCATGGTTCAGCCAGACTGTTTTGCTGGGGCTGTCATCGCAGTTGGGTAACACGGGACGGTTGCGGTCACCGAAATGACGAACGTAGTTGTAGCGCAGAGTTCGCGCTGCGCGCTTCGGCTCATAAGCCGCGTGGTAATTCACCTCGGCGAACAGTTCGTCATGTATCTGCGGCACGTTTTCACGGATGAGCGGCATCAGCGACTTACCTTGCAACCAGCCTGGCTGCTCGATATTGAGCAACTCGCAAATGGTTGGATAGAGGTCCATGTGCGAAACCATTGCCTCGCAAGTTTTGCCTCCGCGAAAACCGCCTGGCCCGCGCATAATCAAGTAAACCGACGTTCCATGCACGGTGAGGTTGCATTTCATCGCCGGAAACGCGATTCCGTGATCGGTTGTAGAAATCACGAGCGTATTTTCTGCCAGGCCAGCCGACGCCAGCGCGTTCAAAACGGCGCCTACGCCGTCGTCCAATGTGCGCGCAGTTGCGTGAAAGGCAGCCATGTCTCGCCGCGTTTCGGGCATGTCCGGAACGGGTGCTGGGGGTTCGGTGAATCGTTGATCATCGAGCGAAGTGGGCGCGGCATACTCACGGTGTGTCTCATGAAAGCCCACCGTAAGAAAAAACGGCTGTTTGGGTCCTTGTTTCAGAAACCGTACTGCCACCGGCGCAACCTGCGCTACGTGCATTCCGCTAGTCTCCACCACGTCGTCGTAACCAATGGTTCGAGGATCCTTGGCGATGTGCTGCAGTCCAATTATCGTAGACCTATACCCATGAGGATGCAGCCAGTGAATGATGTGCTGGTTGTAATCGTTGAGAAAAAAGCCGCGGTGAGCCAACCCCAGCATGCCGTTATTGTGCGGACATTGCCCGGTGAGTAAAGCTGCTCGGCTGGGGGAGCAAGTCGGGGCGGCATCAAAAGCCTGGCGGAACAGCACGCCTTCCTGCGCAAGTTTTTGCAAATTAGGTGTCGGGACATCGAAGCCGTATGGCTGGATGTATCTGCCGGTATCGTGCGAATGAATGTACAGGATATTGGGTTGGCTTCCAGTCGGCGTTTCGGCGCGGACGGCCGTCACTGCGCCTGCGATCATCATGCCCTTTATCAGCTCACGCCTGGAGCTCGCCACATTTTCGCCGTCCATATCTTTAGTATCGACCGGCATTCGAGACGTGTGCGAGCCGAGTACCCATAGATCGGGATCAAAAGCTCGACGAAAGGGTCCGTACGGATTGAGGCCTCGAGGCGCGTGCCACCGGATAGTTCTAGCGTTCTAGCGTCGCAGAGATTGGCGCGGTCTTCGGATCTTCTCCTTCGCAGCGCCAGTGGAAATTGCTTTGGCGGCGATTTCCTGAACACAGTTTCCAAGCGCTGACACTGCCGGCCGAGCATCCGACTCTCTCGTCTTGAGAACATATTCAATCTCCGGAAGTCTCGGCATTTTGTCTTTCGTGGCGAGGATGCGAAGGCCTGGTCTGATCGTTTGCAGTGGTAACGGCGTAACGGCCAGTCCGGCGATGGCAGCCACCCGAACTGCTGCCAAACTGGAACTCGTCGAGACGATGCGCCACCGTTTTTGGCTACCTGGCAACGCACGAATTGCGGCTTCACGATACGGGCAGGGCTCTGGGAAAAAGGCGACCATCTCGAACAGTCTCGGTCCGATACCGATTTCGAGTTCGACTTCAATTTCTGGATGATGACTGCCGAAGCGGTGTAAAACCTCGGGCAACCAGCTGTCGGTGAGGTCTTCATTCGCTCCGATTCGAACTTTCCCAGCGTGGCGGACGCCAGAGAGACGCAGACGTGCATCTTCATTCAAACCCAGTATCGTTCGCGCGTAGCCCAGGAGAGTTTCGCCAGCCGAAGTGAGTTCGACTACTCTCGTACTGCGCACGAATAGCGGGCTCCCAGCTTCATTCTCCAATCGATGAATTTGCGCGCTGACTGTTGACTGCGTGGAATTCAGAAGCTTAGCGGCGTTCGTAAACCCTCCGCTCTCAGCGACGGCCCCGAAGCTATGAAGCAAGTCAGTATCAAACATAAGGAAAGCCTCGACCAAAGTTGCCCTCGAAGATTAATCCATTTTTTCGTTTAATCCTGGCACAAATATTTGTTCGACAGATGAATGGATTCAATCTAGATTGATTGCAGGGTGTGGAAGGCGCGCCCGGGAATGAGGCACCTGAAGGAAAGCGATGACTGCTCGAATCGGAATCCCGACACACTTGTCACTCCCATCGTTTCGATATCCGGCGTTAAGTTTATTTCGTGGCCGATAACCAACGATACTTAACAGAAGGAAGGAGATGGTATGAATGTTTAGCGCTTCGCGCGGTAGGCTCCGAAGGGAGGTAACAACTTTCGGAGTAGACAGGTTACAGGCTGCATTGTGTTTTGGGGCTTTGACTTCGTAAAGGAGAAATAAGATGGCAACAAGCAAAGAGAGAGACAAGGAACAGGGGAAAGGGCATCTCGCGATGAACACCCCCCCGATCGTGTCGCAGCAGGAGTGGGAGGCTGCGCGCCAGCAGCTCCTCGTGAAGGAGAAGGCCTTGACCCGCTCCCGTGACGAGCTGGCCGCCGAACGCCGGCGGATGCCTTGGCTGGCTGTGGACAAGAAGTACGAGTTCGACGGACCCAAGGGCAAGGTAAGCCTGCTCGATTTGTTCGAGGACCGCCGTCAGTTGATCGTCTATCGCGCCTTCTTCGAGCCCGGGGTGTTCGGCTGGCCCGAGCACGCATGCCGCGGCTGCTCCCTGGGCGCCGATCAGGTCGCCCACCTGGCCCATCTGAACGCCCGCGACACGACCTTCGCCTACGCCTCACGCGCGCCGCAGGCGGACATCGCGCGCCTGAAGGCGCGGATGGGCTGGGAGATGCCCTGGTACACCATCACCGACGGCTTCGACGCGGACTTCGGCGTCGATGAATGGCACGGTCACAACGTGTTCTTCCGCGACGGCGAGCGGGTGTTCCGCACATACTTCATCAACAGCCGAGGCGACGAGGCGATGGGAACCACCTGGAACTACCTAGACATCACGCCGCTCGGCCGTCAGGAGACTTGGGAGGACTCGCCAGAGGGTTATCCCCAGACCCCGCCGTACAAGTGGTGGAACTGGCACGACAACTACAACGCCGAGGCCTCGCCTGACGAGAAGTGGGTCGACATAATAACCGACCCTCAAGAAGCCGCCCGAAAGCGCGCCGAAGAGGCGAAAGCGTGACCGAGGCTAGCAAGGGAGAGAACGATGACAGACTTTATGGGGGATGAACTTGGAGTGCCCAAAATAGTCGATCGGAGCACCTTCCACGCCGAACTGGACGCATTGCGGATTCGATAGAAGGCTCACACAAGAGAAGGCGACGCCATTGCAGCCGCCCGCCGACGGCTCCCCATGGTCGAGGTGGACGGTGCCACACCGCTCATTGGCAAATGTGGGGCGATGACGCTATTGGATGTGTTTGAGGGACGCCGGATGCTCATCGCCTACTACTTCATGTGGTACATCGGCCACCCTGCGTCTACGGGCGGCAGGAGACGTGGGAGGACTCGCCGACCGGCTGGCCACAACGGTTTAAAGGCAAGCAAGTTACCCGCACCAACGGACGTCCTACCGCCCAGTGGTCCCGCCTCGAGGCCGGACGCTCCGACAACCTCGATACCACCCCCCGTTAGAGGCGCCAGTCCGATGGCTTCTCGAAACCTGTATTGAAAGGAAGGTGGCCCCTACCTTGCTCCTGGTTTGCGAACGTGTGAGCAACGAACGTGAGGCGGCGATACAGATTAGCGGATTGAACGTTTATTCCTTCCGGCGCCGCTCGGCGACTATGGTAATGCGCATGTCGCGGGCCAGGCGCAGAATGTCATCGACAAGATTCCAACCGGCCGGACGCATCCAAGCCCTCTGCTGGGGCCGGCTGATGTAGATTTGCGTGATGCCGTTTAAGCGGGCGAAATTGATGAGCGTCTCGGCAACATTCGCGCCTTCTAGCAGCCGTGTTTCAATGTGGAGGTTGCGCGCAAAATTGAGGTGGCGCTCGATGGCCTCGCGGTCCTTGGCCGGAAGGCCGTTCAAGTTGGCGTGGTGATGAACGGCGACTGCGAAACATTCGCTGTGAAGATAGTCGGCCATACGTTTTCCCCGCCTGACAAGCATGGCCGTATTGGCGTCGGCCGTGATATGGATGAGGACCTTCTCGCGCCTTGACGACGAGGTCGCGTTGGCCGATGGCGGCGGCTGCTCGAGAGACTCGACGGCTTGCGGAGACTCCGCCATCTCGGATTGCCGTGTCTCGACTTCGAATGCTGTCTGGCGAAGAGCCAGCTCACGCAACGTGACGAGCGTGGATTCGCGGAAAAAATTGTTGAGCGCGCGGCGCACTTTTTCGGGAGGATAGACCGCGCCCCGCTCGAGCCGGTTGATGAGCGCGCGCGGAGTGAGATCGACCATCACTACTTCCTCGGCTTGCTGGACAACCCAGTCGGGAATGGTCTCCCGCACTTTTATGCCGGTAATCTGCCAGACATGATCGTTCAAGCTTTCAAGGTGCTGGATATTCATTGTGGTCAGGACGTCGATACCCGCGTCGAGCAGAACCTGTACGTCTTCCCAGCGCTTTGGGCGAACGGAGCCCGGAATGTTTGAATGCGGAAATTCGTCGACCAGACAGACCTGCGGATGGCGCGCGAGGATAGCGTCCGTATCCATTTCGTCGAACACAGTGTCACGGTATTCGACGCGGCGGCGCGGGATGATTTCAAGACCGTCGGTCAACGCTATCGTGTCTTTGCGCCCATGCGGTTCGAAGTATCCGATGACGACATCGAGGCCGCGCGCCTTCAGGTGCTGCGCTTCCTCGAGCATCTGATACGTTTTGCCGACGCCAGCGGCGTAACCAAGGAATATGGTGAGCCGTCCTCGCTTGGCGGAGTCGGGCATCTCAATGCGGAAAGACTCGAACGTCGAAACCGTCGGCTTTGCGGACCAGCCGGTCAAGGGAAGACCCGCCTATGCGCTCCCACCAGTTTTTTCGGGCGCTATGGCCAACAAAGATTTGAGTGATTCCCTTTGACCGTCCAAATTCGATGATGGCGTCGGTGGCGTCGTCTTCTTCGGAGACCTGAACAGTAGCGCCCGCCGCAATAGCCTGCTCGATGTTCGAATCTATTTGTGCTTGCTCTTCGGGGCCGAGGCGATTGTTGGCGACGTAAATGGCAAACAGATCGCAGTGCAACCGCGCGGCGTTACGTTTCCCGCTCGCGATCATTTCGGTGGCATCGAACTTCGGGCTGAGACATACGAGAAGCCGTTCCTGCGCGCCGACCGTCGAAGCCAGACCATTTCTGCTCAGGTAAGCCTCAAGCTGATGGTCCACGACATCGGCGGCGAGCAAAAGCGCAAGCTCGCGCAGTTCCGATAAACGCTGCTCGAGAACTTTGATGTCTATTCCAGACTGGCTTGAACGGACGAAACAGGTCTCGGCTGGAGCATCGACGACAACGATTTCATCCGCCGAGCTGATGAATCCCTGCGGCACAGACTCCGTGATGTGTTTTTTCGTGATGGCCTCGACGCGCGCCTGCATCTCTTCTATGAATTGGATGTTGATGGATGTGATAACAGAGATGCCGGCCTCGAGCAGCTCGGCGACGTCCTGCCAGCGCTTCGCGTGGCGCGAACCGGGCGGATTATTGTAGGCGAGGCCGTCGACGAGGCAAACCAGAGGCTCGCGTTTCAGGATCGCTTCGATGTCCATGACCGGCACACCGTTTACAACCGTGAGGGGGATCACAGGGAGCTTGTCGAGAACGCGAGCCGTTTCTTCAGATGGATTTGGCTGGATGGCTCCTACAACGACGTCCTGACCGCGCTCACGGCGACGCCGGCCTTCGTCAAGCATCTTGAAAGACTTTCCGACGCCCGAGGCATAGCCCAAAAAAACTTTCAGCCGTCCCGTCTTGGTGTCGGCCTCGCCGGCCTCAACTTCGCGGAGGAGCGCATCGGGATCGCGCCGATCGGCAAGGGTAGCCATCAAATTTCATTATCGCGGCTCGCAGCGACTTTGTTGGCGCGCCGAAAGGGATGATTTCCGACTTTTCTCTCCGATTTCCTAGCAAGCTTGCCTCAGCTCGTCCTCCCTACTGGACAGAGCTCTGCCGAATCGGGGGATGAAATGTCCAAGGTCAATTGTTACTATCGCTTGCATGAATCATGGTTTGATTGCGAAAGCGGAAATCAGCATCGACGCTCCCATCGCCAAAGTGTGGGACGCGCTCGTGAACCCTGAGACGATCAAGCAGTATATGTTCGGCACGAATGTCACCTCGGATTGGAAAGAGGGCAGCCCGATCATCTGGAAGGGAGAGTGGCAGGGGAAGACGTACGAGGACAAGGGCGTGATCCTCCGGCTCGTACCTCGGCAAATCATTCAGTACAGTCACTTCAGTCCTCTTTCGGGGCTTCCCGAGGTGCCAGAAAATTACCATACCGTTCAAATTGCAGTATCGGAGAAAGGAACGCAGACGTTCCTTTCGTTGTCCCAGGACAACAACCCCACCGAAAAGTCTCGGGAACATTCAGAGAAGAATTGGACGATGATGCTCGAAAGCCTTAAGAAGCTTTTGGAACAATAAACCTGCAGACGATAAAGCGCTAACCGGACAAAAGAAAAATTGATTGGTTCGATTTGGCTCAAGCGTGGGATTTAAGTTCGAAAGTTCGAAACGAACAAAGGGTGTCGGCGGAAGCCGTTGAAGAAGACTAACTCAGCAAGAAACTGGCGTCCCCAAGGGGATTCGAACCCCTGTTATCGCCGTGAAAGGGCGGTGTCCTAGGCCGGGCTAGACGATGGGGACGCTTCGGGAAGGAACTAAATTCCTTTTTTACTGTAGCTTGTAGCCAGCTGCCAGAGCAAGCGGGACTACTGGTTACTACAGTGTCTTCAGATAGGCGATGACGTTGTCTTTATCTTCCTTCGACAACATGTCGGCGTAAGATGGCATGCCGTTGCCGCCGTTGTTAATGAACTCGCGCACGTTCTCTTCGGTCACTTTCTTGCCGTTGACCAGCTTGTCCTTCTTAAACAAGCCCTTCAATGACGGGCCGATTTTCTTCTCGTCGGTGTCAGCATTGTGACATACCGAACATTGCTCGAATACTGTTTTGCCCTTCTCGGCGTCACCCGCTGCCGGCGCGGCTTTCTGATCTTGTCCAGCTCCGCCAAACAGTAGGGAACCACCGAATAACGCGGCAGCAGCGGCGAAATAGAGGGAACGCTTCATGGAAATTTGATCTCCCTGACTTGAGACAACAGGTTCTTCAGTAAGTCTACAACTCTCTGATTCCGTTCCCATACAAAATGAATCGGGTTTAACGTGTAAGCGGTTCCGGGCTCGGGTACGTCATAATGTGGTCATCTGGTAACAATCCGTGATTGTTGCCGCGAAAGCTGGTCGGCAGCTTGCTTGAGAGTAGTTTATCCATGTTTCATCGCGCAATCGCCGCAATTATTTTCGTTTCTTGCGTTTTCCCCGCCGCCGCTGAGCCGGGTGTTCCGAATATGACGGAGCCTCCCAAGGCAGGTCCAGTCTCACTGTTTCCGGAAAAGGATTTGAAACCGGGAATGAAAGGAGTCGCCTGGACGGTCTTTGAGGGTATGGCCCCTGAGCCGGTTCCGGTCGAAATTGTCGGAATCTGGGAGAACGCATGGGGACCGCAGCAAGACGTCATCATCGGCAAGCTTACCGGGAAAGCATCGCGAACCAACGTGGCGGCCGGGATGAGTGGCAGCCCGGTTTATATAGACGGCAAGCTGGTGGGGGCCATCGCGCTGCGTCTGAGCGTCTTCTCGCCGGATGCAATCTGCGGGATTACGCCCATCCGCCTGATGCTCGACATTAGCGACTTTGATAAGAGCCGGCCGTGGGAGGCGCGGACACCCGGCGGGAATGCCGGCAAGAACGCATCAGTTGCGTTACCCGGCGAACTTCTCTCGAAGGTGGTAGCGGCGAGCGCTGACTCGAGCCTATCGGGCCACGTGCCGATGATGACTCCCATCGCGACGCCAGTTACCTTCTCGGGCTTCAGCGATGCGGCCTTGCACGAGTTTGCGCCCGTGTTCGAGCAAGTAGGATTGACAGCCGTTCAAGGCGGATCGGCGGCGACGGTCAACTCGGTTTCGCCAGCCAAGGACTGGCGGTCCTCCCTGCAGCCAGGGGAGAGCATCGCCGCTGTGCTGGTTTCGGGCGACATGAGTATGACCGGCGCAGGGACGGTTACCTACAACGATGGAAAGCGAGTGCTGGCGTTCGGCCACCCGATGTTCAATCTCGGTCCAGTGGACATGCCGATGGCGAAAGAGGAGATCCTAACTACGCTGGCCTCGTCTTATCAACCAACCAAAATGGGGAACTCGGGCGAAGTGGTGGGCGAGCTGAAACAGGACCGGCATAGTGGAATTTTGGGGGAACTGGGCGCGAAGCCCAACATGATTCCGGTGACTCTGCACGTTCGCTCTCATAATTTGGACGACTCGATAAGGAAATCGCAGGATTTTCACTTCAACGTGTTCGTTCAGCAGAAGTGGACTCCATACCTGATGATGGCGACGTTGTTTAACGCTGTCTCGAATTTGAACGATTTCGCCGAGGACGCAACATATCGCCTGACCGGGGAACTCGATCTGGAGAATCATCAAAGAGTGCAGCTGAGCACGATGCAGGCTCCGGCCGAGGTCCCTGTTCCGGCGCCGATGGTGCTCGCAGGCTGGTGGGGCGACAAATTTAATCGCCTGTTCCTCAATCCAGTCACGATGCCGAAGCTGAACTCGGTAAACGCGACAATCGATCTGTTGCCAGATCGCCGGATCGCGGAAATTGAATCGGCGTGGATTGCCGACAATCATGTCGACGCTGGCTCGGACGTGCCGGTGAAAGTATTCTTGCGTCCTTACCGGGGCGAGCGATTGGAACGGGACCTGAAGATCAAGATTCCCGCTGGAATTGCGCGCGGCGAACACGAGATTTTGTTTAGCGACGCCGGCACACTCGATAGGTTCCAGACGATTGCCTCATCGCTCAACCGGTTTGTGGATATTCCGCAAACGGTGGCTATGCTGAACCAGGAGCGAAGCAACGACCACCTCTACGTTTCGCTGCTCGAATCGCAGCCCACGGTCTACTCGGATGAGAAAGTGCTTCCCAATCTGCCGCCGTCAATTTTGAACGTTATGCAATCGGGACGCGATAGCAGTCATCAGGTTGTGAGCGCGCCGCAAACCACATTAGAGGAAGCTTCGATTCCCTTCGATGTGGTGGTAGACGGCCGGTGCCTGCTCAAAATCTACGTTAAGTAAGACCTTTGAACGAAAAGCCCTCAAGTAACAGCAGTAGAAAGACGTAGAAAACCTACATGCCAATACAAC
>JBAUZG010000398.1:0-5036 GCA_049585195.1 Bryobacteraceae bacterium
ATTAGTATCTGTGCGTTAACCGGTTCCGCATTCCCGTCACTTGCGGCTACGGAATCCCCTTTATGGCCGCCTTACTTTCTCGCGAAATCTGGCTGGCGGCTTCGCCGACAATCTCGATTTCTTTCACAAGCGACAGCAGCAGCATACGGTCCTGCTTCAGGTCCTCAAGAGTTTTGGCCTCTGCGAACAGAATGGCTTCTCGGGCGGCGTCCAGCATATGGTGCAAACGGGCGAGGTCATCCTCGTTCATATTGAACCACTGCCGAAGCAAGCACTCGGGCACGGAAGTAGCGGCCAATTTCTCCCGGCGTACGCAAGCCTACTTTCCTTCCCAGCAGATCCGACAGTTCCATCTCCATGGTGGCCAAGCCGAAGTAGCCGGGCCCTTGGCCGGGCTCAAACTCCACCAGTACGTCGATGTCGCTCGAAGGCCGAAATCTCGGCGTCAGGACAGACCCAAACAGCGAGAGTTTCCGGATGTGATGCCGCACGCAGAATGCCTCAATTTGTTCGCGCGGAAGTTCAATGGGCAAGGCAGCCAACGGGCCTGTTCCTTCTCATCAGTATGCCATCCGCGGGGGCTTGACCATCATCGATTTCAGGCCGATCTGGCCGTTTAATCAAACGTTAACGAAAGGAGTCCACTCTATGCCACCGCTGCGGCTTGGTCAGGACCGGATCATCTTGGAAGAACTTCTCCGTTGCGGCACAACACCTCAGAGAGTTGTATTTCGTATCCAGGTACTGCTCGGCTCGGCTGACGGTCTGGCAAACAACAGACTCGCGGCGGAATTAAAGACCACTCGTTCGACGGTGATCAAGTGGCGAGACCGGTACCGAGAGAGTGGACTAGAGGGCGTTCTGGAAGATGCTCCGAGGAGCGGACGAAAGAAGATCATCAGTCAGAAGAAGGAGCAGGCGATTGTCAAGGCGACATTAGAAGGTAAACCTGAAAGCGGGAGGCATTGGAGTACACGGACAATGGCGGCCACCCAGGGTGTAAGTGATACTACCGTGTATCGTATCTGGAAGGCTCACCGACTCCAACCGCACCGCGTAGACAGGTTCAAATTCAGCAAAGATCCCCGATTCAGCGAGAAGATGCGTGATGTCGTCGGGTTGTATTTGAACCCGCCCGACAAGGCGCTCGTGCTTAGCGTGGATGAGAAGAGCCAAATTCAGGCGCTGGATCGTACCCAATCGCTGCTTCCGATGCGTCCGGGAATACCCGAACGCCAGACACACGATTACGAAAGGTATGGCACGACGACGCTGTTTGCCGCGCTCAACGTTTTGGACGGGACCGTTATCAGCCAGTGCCAGCCAAGGCACGGACGCCAGGAGTTTATTAAGTTTCTGGAAAAGATTGAACGGACAGTCCCGCGGCGGCAGGAAATTCATCTGATCCTTGATAACTACGGCACACATACTCATGCAGAGGTGAAGGAATGGCTTGCCGCTCATCCACGCTACCATCTGCACTTCACACCCACTGGCGCATCATGGCTCAATCTGGTGGAGCGCTTCTTTGCCGAGATCACCCCCCGCCGGATTCGACGTGGAACATTCCGGAGCGTTCAGCAATTGGTTCAGGCGATCGGCAGCTACATTCGGGACCGCAACAAGATGCCGAAGCCGCTTGTCTGGTCTGCAAAGCCTTCGAGCATTCTTCGAAAGGTCAAGAGGAATCAAAGTTCAGCTCCGGTCCGATGAACTACGAAAACTACGTCTCGCGAACGCTTTTCCCGCATTCCTCCGAGACGATGCGCTCAAAGTCGTTTCGGTTCTTCCAACCCTCGTGGAGCACCGAGACATTCTCTGTCTACCTGAGCGGAGAACCGCTGTCCATCCCGTATCGCATATACCACGATCCGGCACTCATCGAACTTACGTGGCTCACCGCCCGCCAGCTGGAACTGCTTGACTGCTTATTGACGAGACATCACAACGGGTTTATCCGCGAGAGGCATCTTGCAGGTATAGAATAAGGTACCTCCGTTGAAATAATCTACGGTGCTGTACCGGACAATTCAAATTACGAATGGGTACCGGGAAGCTATGAGAGCGTGGTTCTTGATGTGGACCGTGAGAATCGACGATTCCGAGTCCGTGTTCGTTACGACCGCGGAGAGTATGAAGACGTCTGGTATCAAATCAGTGGAAATTCTTGTCCTCTGGGGAAGCATTGTCGCGGAAACCGATCGGGTCGAAGAACAGATTGCCGACAACGCATTGTCGACAAGTCCGTGTTGGCTATCGTTCGAATCCGGAAAACACGAAACATACTGACTCGCGGTGAAAAGGCCAAGACTCTAAATCGGGACATTTACTATTCATCACAGCTCTAGAGCCATTTGCCGTCTGGGTTGGGAATTCAGTCTGCGGCAAAGGTGTTGCCCGTCCCTCCCCGCTCCGGAGCCAAGGTGGAAGCAGGAAGCAGGTCCGCGCCACGCCGACGGTGCGGCCACGTCGCTGCGGCCCCCCGCACAAAGGAGCTATCCAGCCCTCTTGTGCATCGCCCGGCTGCTTAGCCACGAGCGTATTTTCTATCAGGTCTGATAAAGAGAGCCGGCCGCAGTCAATGTCCACGAGATTTCTTTCCGCAATTCATCAGGCGAAACAACTTCCACCGCATCGCCCCATCCCAGAATCCAACGACGAATTTCAAATGGTCCGCCGGCACGAAAGGCCAGTTGAACGCCGCCGTCCGGGAGTTCGGTCAGCTTTTGGCTCGGATGCCAAATGCGTTCGCGCACATACGGCGCCTGGTCCGCCCGGAAGCGCAGGACAACATCTATCGGGTCCTGCCATGAGACGCCAAACGCATCCTGACGGCACTTCTTAGGATCAAATGCCGGATTCACCTGAAATTCTGTTTTCGAGAGAACCACGGAGAGCAGGCGATCGACCGAAAGCGTAGCCGTTCCTGCATGTTTTGGCACGCGCCCGACCACGTAAAGGCCGCCGCCTACAAAGAGCAACCGGTAGGGATCGAAATCATAGGTCTTCGATTCCAAACGCGAGGGTGTTCGGTACTCAACCCGGCAACGCCGCTTGCGCAGAATCGCCTCAATCAGGAGCGCGATGTGGCTTTCATGGGCGCGATAGTCCTTCGAACCGCACGTCCAGGTTTCGAAGACTTCGTCCACGCCGGGCACCGCTGCATTCGAGCCGGATTCTGCCAGTGCTTTCAGCTTCAAGGCAGCGGAAGCCAGCGATTCGGCATTCGGAAGACCGGCCTGTGCCTGCGCAACCGCGAGCAGCAACGCGTCCAGTTCTGTGGGTGAGAACCGGATCTCGGGCACCTGGGACGATATCAGCCGCGGCCGCGACAGGCGCCCGCGCTCGTCGCCCGTGATGGGATATCCGGCATCTTGCAATACACGTAGGTCGCGGTAGATGGTTTCCCGGCGGGTGCGGAATTCCGCCGCGAGCTCGTGTACGGTCGGTCTCCGCCCCTGCGCTAACACTCGGAGCAGCGCCAAAACGCGGACGATTTGTCGTTCGCGTCGGCTCGCATTGAGCCGCGGCTCGGGTTTCGAGAGTCGTGGTTCCGGTTTGGACGGACGAGTGCGCATCTAAACGTACTATCGGCAGCGGGCAGTAGAATTCTTGATCGGATCTATCCGGTTCAGTACCAAGACATACGCGTGTTGTGACATTCGATCGCACAGCAGGCCGCTATCCTGATGGCGACTCTCAACTAGCGACGACTTGCAAAGCCCGCAGCAGAGAGGAAGAAAAATGACATCCTATTTCGCACCGCTACGTGCAAAAACCGCCGAGCCGCTGGCGCTCAACATGCAATCGCTATTTCTCTCCGGGCGAGTCCTTCCATTCGGCGCGAAACTGAGCGTCACGCACGTCTTCCGGTCAAGCGAGAAAACACCGGTGGAAGTGATCTACTGTTTTCCGCTCCCTCGCGACGCTTCTCTAGTCAGCTTTCAAATCTCCGGTGAAACCTTTTCCATCTCAAGCCGGTTGGAACCTGCAGCGGATGCCCGGAAGCGCTACGAACAAGCTCTCTACAAAGGATCTCTCGCGGCGTTGACGCGACAGAACCTCGATGGACTGGTCAACTTGACGGTCGGTAATCTTCGCCCTGGCGAAATTGTCACAGTTCGCCTGGATCTTGTTGCCGGAGTATCGCTCAACGACAGTGGTTTTCGTTTACGCTTTCCGTTTACCGTCGCTCCCTGCTACCACCCGCAGATGCGCGTATCGCAGGATGAGCCTGGCGTTGGAAGAATGGAGTTACCCGACCACGTGGCCGGGGGCGTGGTGCTATCGCCCGTTCATAGCGACGCATCGCATCTACATAGAATTGGCTTCTGCCTGCAAGTGGAACCATCCAACGGCATCAGCGAGATCGCCTCGCCTTCACACGCCGTTCGGGTGCTCTTGAATGAACGAGGCACAGTTGGTGTGAAACTATCGCCCGGTCGGGACGTTCCGAATCGCGACCTGGTACTCGATGTTAAGCACGATTTGGACGCAGGCCGGGCTTGGGCGAAGCGAGAGCGGTCCTCAAGCGGCCGCAAGACGTTTGCCCTCATCGTGCCCTCGACTGTTTTTGGACAGCCGCCGAAAACAACGCGCCGAGTAGTGTTTCTGCTGGACCGCTCGGGTTCCATGTCGGGCTCGCCGATCCAGCAGGCGCGCCATGCGATTGAAAACTGTCTTGCGAAACTCTCTCCTGAAGACCAGTTCGGCATCGTGGTATTCGATGACAGCGCCGAGTTCTTCCGAGAGTCAACGCTCGCCGCGACGCGCGACCACATAGAAGAAGCCTGCGCTTTCTTGAGCACCATCCATGCGCGCGGTGGCACTGAACTGGCCCGTGGTGTCGAGGCGGCCGCACAGTTGCTCATTGGTAGTCCGGGCGAGATCTTCATCGTCACGGATGGGCAGGTTTTTGAGACGGTCGAAATTCTGCGCCGGGCTCGGAAATGCGAGGTGCGGCTGTTTTGCCTGGGCATTGGCAGCGCCGGCCAGGATCGTTTTCTCCAATTGCTGGCTCGCCAAACGGGTGGTGT
>JBAUZG010000399.1:0-8486 GCA_049585195.1 Bryobacteraceae bacterium
CACTTTCCCGGCGAGGTCTGTAGCAGGTGATTCGGCGGCGGAAGATCCTTTCGATTCCGTAGGCGCTCGATGCCTTCATTTCCATGCTCATCGAAATCGAGATAGATATGCCGAATTTCGGCGACATCGGCCTTGGTTCGACCCTGGGCATGCATGTGCAGTGTGTTGACGGAAAGATAGATTTCGTAGCGCTCGCTATTCATATGGCGAAGCCAGGCCTGAAAAGGCTCGGAGGCGACGCGGGCGGCCGAAGTGATCCTTTGCTTCACGTCGCCTGTAGCCTTTTGAAGGAGCACGACGGCGAGCCGGTCGTCCGGCAGGAAATTGGCATTAATGTAATTGACTGGGGTGCTGGTATCCATAGTTTTTCTCTTTTCAGTTAGCGCCGGACGAGTCGATGCTTGCCGCGCTTGTAGAACTCTTAGCTTGCCTTCGGGTGCTCGTGGCGATAGACGTGCGCGAGCCGGAACTGGCGGTTTTCAAATCCGTCAACCCGAACGACCTCCCGCACGCGCCGCATTCCATCCGGATACAACCGGAGGTGAATGACGTAATGAATGACATCAGTCACATCTTCTGCAGCCACGTCAAATCCGTCTTCCGCCTTAACGAGATGAGCAAAGCGCCGTAAGGCTTTGCGACAATCATCGGCGTGAATCGTGGAAATAGAACCCTCGTGCCCGGTATTTAGCGCCTGCAGTAGTTCCAAAGCTTCTTCGCGCCGCCGAATTTCCCCCAGAATGATGCGGTTCGGGCTGTGCCGGAGTGCCGCGTGGCAAAGCATCTGCTGCGTGATTTCCGGGATGCCGTCATCGTAAGAGTGCCGCGCCTCGAAACGAACCACATTGACCTGTTCGGCTGACAGGCGGATTTCACTTGGTCCTTCGACTAAAAGAATGCGCTCGATCGGGTCAATCTCGCGAGCCAGGGCGCCGAGCAGGGTAGTTTTACCGGAATTCGTCGCACCGGCGATGAGGAAATTACGTCGCTCGCGAACGATTTCGACGAGAGTTCGGCGTACTTCTTCGGGCAGGCTGCCCATCGCCACCATCTCATGCAGCGATAGGATGTGTTTGGCGAATTTTCGAATGGTCATCGTAGGCCCGCCTACGCTGCAGGAAGCGTGAACCAGCGCCACGCGAGAGCCGTCGGGCAGGCGTGCATCGACGATCGGGTGCTGCCGCGAGAACGAGGTGTTTTGATAGCGTGCTGCAATCTTATGTCCGGCTGCGTTCACCTGCTCGGTAGTGACGTGGATCTCCTGACGAGGCCGGAGCACTCCACGGCTCATGGAGAACACGCGGCAGTCGGCGTTGACCTGAATCTCACTCACCGAGTCGTCGTGAATCAGGTGCCAGATGGGCTCTAAGTCGTCGCGCAGCCGCTCCCATTCGAAGAGAGTACGGACGTCGGGGACTTCGACTTCCGAGTCGGGCATTACAGTCAAGCAATCTTCTCCTTCCGTCCCCGATAAGCTTCGATCTCTTCATTGGCGAGAGCTTTGGCTTTGTCGCGGCGGAGCGCGAGCGCCGCGCCCAGTTGCTTTCGATCGTCGGTAAAAACCTGCAGCTCATAACGTGGCCGCGTGAACGCAACGTTCGCGAGAGTCTGATCGACCAGTTGGCGGCAACTCGAATCAGTGACCGGAACATTCGCCAGAGTAATATCGATCGTTGTGCTTTGCGACTTGTAGCTGGTGATCGCGTAAGCGTAATCGAGGTGCCGGTTGCGGTTCAGATTGGTAAAGACCTTGCGGCCAGAGTCTGCAAGCTTGAGCTCAGCATTACCTTTCCCATCGAGCGCGACAAGCGTGGCGAGCTGGCTGTTCCGCACGTGTTCTTGCTTCCAGGGCGCGGTAGCCATGACACGGTCGCCCACGGCGAACTTCTTCGTGTCGGCAGAGTAGAAAGCCACGCCGCACGCCCGCGTGGGATCGTAGCTCTGTATACGGCCGTCGGCATGCTTGATCGTCACGACGTTGGTTCCTTTTTCCGGATCACGAGCGGCATCGAGCACCTCGGCATATGCCCCCTTCTCCCAATCCAGGTGTTTGTTGTCACGCGAGAACTTCAGAATCAGGCCGGGCTTGTAGGAATCGGCCATCTTCCGATCCTCGGTTCGGATATCGTGTACTGGCCGATAAATGACGGCAGTGTATTCTTGCGCAGACAGTTTTCCGGCAGCCTTCAGTTCTTCACGGATAAGGAGGTTCAGTTCCTGGCGGGACTCGTTGTCCGGTGAAACTACTAAAGTGCGCTCGGGTGCCTTCAAATATTCCCGAGCGATGCGTTCATGCCGGCGATCGCGGTGCTCGATCTCACTGACGAATCCGTGTTTCCCGAGTGTTTCTACCGCTTCGCGGGTGAGGCCGTCACGTAACTGCTCGCAGACGGTTTTCAGCCGGTCCTCTTTTTGACGGACGATGTCATGCAAAACGGAAGTAGCCATGCCGGCCATTTGCAGTTCTTCGAAGACGCGGCCTGCTTCTACCGATTGGTGCTGCTTAGTGCTGCCTATCAGGAAAACGCGGTCCTTGCCCGGATCAAGCGAACAGAGGAACGAATGCAGTTGTTTCGTGGACATGAGACTCGACTCATCCACGAAATAAACAGTCCGTTGTTGAGGCGCTATGAGTCTTGTCCCATCCGGCAGGGCATCTTCTTTTCTCATGCCCTCCGTCCGGGTTAGATGCATTTGCAGGGTTTCTACGCTGGCGCCCACGTCGATAAGATTTTCAGTTGCTTTGCCAGTAGGTGCAAGACCGCGTACCGTATAGCCTTCGGCCTGTGCCACAGCCGACAGGGCCTTAAGCAGTTCGCTCTTGCCGGTTCCCGCCCAGCCCTCCAGGCCGTGTATGTAGTCGCGGCTGCGCAGCATCTCGGAGAGTGCGATCTGCTGTCCTTGGTTCAAATGTGGATAGGAGCGCGCTGTGTTCTCGGGGGTCATGTTGTCAGCAATAGGCCGTTGTTTGCCTCCCGTGGTCTGAAGCTTCGCGAGGATCTCCCGTTCCCGCGCCTGGCTCTCCGGCGTGCTGTAGCGGGCACCGGGCGCGTGCTCCCGGTAATGATGGGTTGCGACTAGCGTTCCTGCTGTCAATCGCTGATCAATACGCAACTGCAAGTCGGCCAGGCGGATCACGCCCAAGCTATGGCGCAGCGCGTCGCGTTTTAATTCGTAATCGTCGAAAACCGACTGCTGTTCCGCCAGACGATTCCGGGCGTATGTTAACGCTTCGCTACTCTTTTTCTCAATGTGCTCGGGCGTAATTTGCTGGACCTGGCGCGCCTGGGCTTCCGCCACGACCTTTTCGCCAGGTGAACCAAATTTCGCGGCATATTCGCGGTGCTCTTGACGCAATTCTTCCGGGTCCCACACCTGTTTGCCGGAGCGGACCTGGTGGGCAATCGTTTCCGCCGCTTCCGCCCCATGCAAGCCCCGCCGTGCGAGTTCCCGCTGGATTTCCCGGCGGCGGTCACTGATCGACTCCAGATATTCCTTTGTGTAACCGACGATTTCAGCCGAGTGATTGGTTCCCGTGCGAACGCGATAGCCGAGGGCCCGCAACTCAGCGGCAAGCTCCGAATGATAAACCGCTGCTCCGTAGCTTTGCACTCGATAGAACTCTCTCGCTTCCAGCGCACGCATTTGACCGTCTTGGTCGCGGCTCATATTGAAGACTACGACGTGAGAATGTAATTGCTGGCGAGGAATGTTTTCTCCGACGGGTCTGGCGGTGTCATGTGTGAAGACGGCGGCAATCCATTTGCCGGTTGTCTCGGCTCCGCGCGTGTTCCCGAGCTTGACTTGTGTGTACTCTTCGATGGCGCTAGCGGCCATCCTTGCCGCCCGCTGATGCGCCTCGACTATGCGCGCGTCGCCCCCGACAAGCCCCGCATCGGAAACACTTTTGTGCGCGCTGATCGTAATGTCGTACGCGCTCCGGTGCGCAATCTCCTGGCCCTCGCGCATAACGCTGTCCCGCACTTGGATGAGTTGCTTAGCAGTATGCGGGTCTTGACCTTTCACTAGCCGGTTGTATTCCTCCCATTGGACCGGCCCGGCTAATCCCAATTCTTCGGCGAGCTCGCCGTGCCACTCGCCGCTCAGCGTTCCGCCTTGCGAATAGTAGGAGCGGTTTTCACTGTTCGTGTACTCGTTCTTGTAGTATTCAGCGACGGTCGATTCGCCCAGAGCAGCCGACATTTGGATCATGACTGTCCTCCAAAACTGTCGATATCGACGGTGGTTTCGGCGGCATGCGGTGTGCCAGGTTGCCGAGCTCCACCTGCCTGAGCCTTCGTTCTCTTTCTTCCCGCACGGCGGCGATTCTGATCGGCGGCGCCTTCGATGATCATCTGTCCGCGAATTGTGGATTCCAGCGGAACAGTGATGCGCTTTGGATTTACTTCCACGCGTCGTGGAATGTGGACCTGAAACCCTGGCCGCTCCGGTATTGGAAAATAGGGAGCCTTAAAGTGCAGCGTGTTCTTTCCGTATGAAAGATAACCCTGGGTCGGCTCGAGTGTCTGAATTTCCGAGGCGAGGATCAACGGCTCATCCCGGTGTTCTTCCGCATAGCTTCGCCCGAGCACATCGAAGATGCTTTTGCCAGGCGTCCGTGTCTCACGAATACGATCATTCGAGACCTTTCCCAGCAGCCCTTGCAGCCATTCCGCGCTGGTCGGCTCTTTAGTTCGCAGCACAAAATAGGTGAAGCATTGCGACAGAATCGACTTCCAGATCTTCCCGTAATCCTGCTCAAGCTGTGTGGCGTTTTGGAAGCCGATCACCATCCGGTTGCCCGTAAAACGCATCTTCGTCATGGCGTCCGGAAGCTTTGGTAATTTCTTGAGGCTGTCCAACTCGTCGTAAACGTTCCAGATGGCCGGTTTATTCTTCCGGTGACCCGCTGCCAGTTGATGGACCAGCAGCAGGTCAAGCCACATGCTCTGAATCGAGCGAAGGGCTTCGGCTATCGTCGGGTCGGAGGGAACAAAGATCCAGCCGCGGCGTTTCTGACTCCACTCCTTCGCGCTCCATGTCCGTCTGCCTTCGGGATCGAGTGGAAGCATCCGGAGAGCAAACATGATCTCGTTGAACGTGCCAATGATGCCGGCTCTCTGGTCGGGAGAGTTGCGTGCCATGGTCGATTCGTGCTCGCTTCCCAGCACTCGTAGATCGATCTCTTCCACATGCGAAGCCCAGTAAATCATCTCTGCCGGCGACGGTTCGTAATTCGCAATCAGATACGCAATCAATTTGCGTGCGTGAGAACGGAAGAATTGACTTTCATTAGGCTGGGGCGGGAGGATGCTGTTGGCGATCGTGAACGCCACCGCCTCTTTATTCCACTCCGGAAGCTCCCATTTGAATTCCCAATAGGGACAGCGCTCGTCGCTCGGATCGAGGACAATGTCACCGCGACTTTCGTCGTAAAACTCCGTCAGGAATTCCCGCTTCGGATCATTGATGATGGCTACGTCTCCCCGCTCCCGCACCTGATACAAGACCTGTTTCATCAGCGAGGATTTACCCGAGCCGGAATCGCCGACAAAACCGAGATTCATGGCTTCGTCGCGCTTACGAATGCGGACATACGGCAGGCCTTTTCGATAGGGTTTGGGCTCCGCATATAAGTCGGGATGTAGAAAGAAAGTCAGTCCATCGGCGGCGCGGGAAAAGAAGAAGCGCCGGTACTGCACGCGCCGTTTGAATTCGCTGATCGAAACGAGCTCCGGTCCGCGACGGTTCACACCTTGCTGGACAAACAATCTGTGCCGGCGGTCCAGCCAGATGCCGAGCGGCACGCAAAACGCGAACGAGCCCGAGAAAGCCAGGACCGTTTGCCAGAGTATTCGCCAGGCGGATGCGCCGCCGTAGACCGAATCCTTCAGCGAGTCTCGATATTCGCTCGAACGTATGACAACGGTGCGAACTCCGAATCGTCTGCCGCCGCGCGGCACGAGGAACTCCGCCGGGCGTGGTCTATCGTTCACCATGGCCCGATAAGTCGCCAGAGCGTAGCGCCACAAATACCATTTCTCAAAGCCGTCATCGAGTTCCTGATGCTGATGCTGCGCAGTAAAAATCGTGCAGACGAGCACCGCAGCAACGGCAAATAATGTGTTCTGCGGATAGCGTCTGGGCCACACAGGCGCCTTGTATTCGCGGCTCACATTCCATCTCCTGGAGGGGGCAGGCGGTCTAGCGATTTGCGTGCTTGCTCCAACACCTTCTGAGCAAGGGCTTCCTTCTTTTCCTCGGTTTCGCTCATCAGAAAATTGAAGCGTTCAGTGCTGAGCTCGCCACGCTGGATAAGCTCTTTCACGAGCGCCCGTGTTTCACGACGGGTGGCCACGACTTCGCACAGCACAAGATAAAGGTTCTGATCGAACCACAGTGCCTCGGTTAGAACGGTCCGGCACCATTCAACCGGCGTGATTCCTTCGTATGAGGCACGCTTTTCGATCGCCCTCAGACTGCGTTCGGGAATCCGTATCGTGATTCTGTCAGGGCCGATTTCCGTTTTCTTTTTCACCACGCAATTCCTTTAGTTTCAATAAGTAGCCACCTGGCAGACAAACCGGAGCCATATGGCTGACAAGCGCCTATAACTCTCACGCCTCCAATAGGTAGCCAAGTGGCTGCCCCGCTGGGGGAGGCGTGTCGATACCTTTTGTCCGGCGCGAAGCGACGGTTCCACCAGCAACCACAAAGTTCACACGCAGACATGACAAAAACGATGCACACATTCTGGTCACGAAGTTATTTACGCGACGCCTCATGCTTCCTCCCGACCGAATACCTTCGGCAAACGAGACTGCGCTACGGCGCGAGCGCGCTCCGTCATCCAACGCAAACCGTTCGAAACTTTCGTGTACAGGTAACCGGCCACGCGCCAGGAAAACACTGCCAGTGAATAGAAGAGCCAGACGAGCTCAACGGAGACTGCGAGCGCGAGCGACACCCTGTTACTGACTCGCTCATTGAGAAACGTGAGATATCTGGCGAGAACCGGCAGAACGATACAAACGATGGTCGCGGCGAAACTAAAATAGGCCCACAAGGTGACGAAATAGAAGCGCAACGGGCGGCGGTTGTCGGGGTTCAGGGCGATGAGGAATTCTTTGAGCGGCATAGGCGTGTAATTGAAGTTCAGGACAAGATATAGATTCAGGGCATTCAGCAGTGTCCGGATTGTGACCATATCTGTCACGCGACAGATGGCATGAGGGCAGTCTTTCCGCGCCGCCTGGAAGTGGTAAACGCGGCCTGCAACTGCGTAAGTTTGTTTTTTTGCTCCGGTGCCTCCAGGGATGCTTTGAAAGCAGAATCACTCTTGAAGCACGCTCGCAAGCCCTCAGCGACGATAAAATCCTTGCGCTCGTTGAGAAACTCCGCGTAGAGCTCGAGTTCGGCGAGAACATCCACCGGAAGCTTGAACGGTTTCCGAATTTCCTTGATCTTGGTTCGTTGTTTGATAAGGGCTGCCATTTTTTCTCCGCTTGGTTTGAATTCGTTACAGGCGGATGCGCTGTGCCGCACGTGGCGTATCGTCATTCCGCTGCTCGAGTTGTAGGCCAATAGCCTGCATTTTCTGGATGATTTGATGATTGTGCTCGTGCGACCAATCCATGAGCGCCTTGCGTTGCCCCTGGTCGTAGTCGGAATGGTCTAACCGTTCTGGTCCTCTGCCGCGGTCTCCCCAGTTGTCACGAACATCCCGGCTGGCCCTGAGCGCCAGATCGTGCACGATGCGGCGTTCCAGGGCGGCCGTCTGCGAGGAATCAGGCGTGAACGGCATTCGATTCAGCGCGGACGACAGATTTCGGTCCAGGCGTTCGCGCATCTCGTCATAACCTCGCTTGTATTCGGATTGATTTACTCCGAGGTGGTTCGTCGCGTACCCATTACTGGCCGTCACGTTGTGACTGATTTTGGCTTCCGCCTGGCGCAAGCACTCGGCCCCCGAAATGGCCGCCTGGCGAAACTGGTCGATATGGATCTGCGTTGTAATCCGCGGCTCCATCTGGCGCAGAACGGCGAAAGCCGCGTTGAGCCCTTCGAACTGCGCCACAAATCGCGCATCGGTGCCGCTGCGGATTCTGTCGCCATCGCGAGCGAGTTGACTCTGCCATTCGTTCTTCACGGCGAGCGCCGACACTAACAGCGCGTCTCGTACTTCATAGAGCGCGCGTTCGTAGCCTTCCCTACGGGCCTGTATGCGCTCCAGCTCCCGACGGTCACGCTTTTCGTTATCCTCGAGAGCGTTCTGGACGCGTTCCCAGAAACTGGCCATTACGCTTACGCTCCTTAATTCGTGTCCTCTTCGCGGTCATCATGTTTGTCGATGATCTTTAGGTTTAAAGGGTTAACGGACAGGTTCGGATTGTTGCCTGTCGGATGCATGGTGAAGGTGACCGAAGTGGACATGCGAACTCGCTTCAATTCCGTCATGTCGTTGTTCAAAATAATGTCGTCGAAAA
>JBAUZG010000400.1:0-3686 GCA_049585195.1 Bryobacteraceae bacterium
GTTTCATATTCGGCCACAATTTCATCACGAATGCCGAGCCAAGCAACGTGGGCAAGACTATTGTTGCGGAATCCTAGAAAACCCCGATCTCGGGCCTTAAGCCGCCGGGCGAACCCGCGAAGCGCGCCGGGATTGAGCACGTCCTCATGATCCGGCGCCAGTTCCGCGATTAAGGCCAGCGTGAGGGGTTGAATCTCGATTTGCGGCGGCCCGGAGGCTGCAAAGGCCGCGCGCGGCCAGCGGTAGACGATCACATGATCGTCCTTGAAAAACTGTTGCGTCACGCGCCGGCACATCCTCGTCGCCAAAGACAAGATGCCGTCGCGTTTTAGCGTGCGAATCACGCGTTGAGCCAGGCGGGCTCCCGAGAGTAAAATAGGACGCTCGTGGACTGCTTGCGCGACGATCGCTCGCGTTCGAGCGGTTGCAGCGGCCCCCGGCTGCCTGAAGAAGCTGACTGTATAGTTATGCCGCACGACATTCGCGAATCGCGATTTAAACCCCTCGTCTCCAATTGTGAAGTCGAGTTCCCGCAGACCCTCGCCGGCCGCGTACATCAGAATGCTTTGCAGCAACACTTCGCCAGGCGAGTAATCCCAGAAATTGACATCGAACGCCGGCTTGTACCAGATGTATTTGCCGCAACGCTCGAACCCGAGGTGATAGGCAATCGGGCGATCGTCTAGCGTTAGCGTCGAAAAGCGAAGTTCGCGAGCCGGGTCCATGGACCAGATGAGTTCGCGATAAAAGGCGACTGCATCCTGGCCCCGAAACAGAGAGCGATCGCCCGCCATACCGCGCCGCTGCGCATGCTGCCGCATGAACAAAGGGAGATGCTGTTCAATTTCTCTGGCATCTGTCAGATGGGCGAAGGCCGGCATGCCCAGTTTTTCGAGCTTGCGGCGGTGCCGCCGGAGGCTTTCCTTTCGTATAGCGTCCTGCCATTCGGAGCCGTCCGGTCCGGGTACGAGACTCGGAGCCGGCACGGCGCCGGGGTGAACAAAGATTCTTTTCAACAGATTGTCGCGGGACCGGCGAAGTTGCTCGAATGCAGCCCACAAAACCGACTGCCCAGGTATGTTCTCGAAGACGCACTCCGACCAGCCAGGCTCGTTCAAAAGCGCGTTCAAGATGAGCCGGAGATGAGATGTCGCTTCGCTTGCCTCAGCAAGAAAATCGTTGTAATCGGAGAAGCCGGTCCCGACGAAAACCAGTTTGCCCCCTTGAATAGCCAGCGGCAGAATGGCATGAATATCGTCTTCTGGGCCCGCGACAACGGCTGTGAGCAAGTCACTCGACTGGGCGTGGGCTCGCACCCACGCGTGGGCGAAAGAAAAATGCTGGAAAATCTCGGCAGCGGCCGCGGCGGACCACAGCCGGTTCCAAGGCTGTTCAAGCGCTGAAAAACCTTCCGGATCGCGCACGAAAACAACCCGGTGCGATGGGCTGCTCATCCGGGAATAAGCAAGCCCTCATCGTACCAGAGTGGAGCGGGCCTCCGGCCTGCCATGCCGCCATTCCTGGCGGGCATTTACAAACTATGGATTCGACGGTGTCTGCGGATTGCCAGCAGCGGGCACGGTTGGCGTCCCAATGAAATTTCTCCCGAACACCGTTCCGTTGCCAACTACGTAGTTATAACCGGGATTTGTCGAGTAGTAGCCATCGAAGCCGGGGATGTCTTGATGAAAGAAAGGCCCGGATTTTGGGTTGGCTTGCTGTTGCGCTGCTAACGAGTAAATTTGATAATTCACGTTGCCCAGCCTGCTTTGTAAATGCTCGATTTCGAGAGCCAGCAGACCCGCGAAATCCGGCGAAGAGATGCTCGTGCCGACCAACCCTACTTCGGTTCCACCCACGATCGCAATCACGAAACTGCGATCGGGGCTGCACGGCAAAACCGATCCTACCGGGCAACCGCCCATCTGGAGCGAGACATCGGGAATCGTGCGCCATTTCGATCCAGTATCGACCAGGTTCTGGTAATCGGGTTTCAAAAAGAAAATACTCGTGCCGCCGCCCGAACCAAAATAACCACCGGAACAGAGATTACCGACGCCGTAAGGATCGTAGGGGAGCAGTGGATCAGCATCGGCATTCTCGCTAACATACTCGGATTCGAGCGTCGTGCTCGATGGGTTGAACGTCGTCGCAAGGTTCGTGCCGCCGACTGCCGTTACGTATACGCTCGAAGCGGGCGTATCGATATCGGGTATGAAATGTCCGACTACGATAGGGGGCTTTTGAGGCGGTGTGGTGAAGTAATCAAGCGACGGAATGCCTAAGCCTCCTTCGTCGCCGGAACTCGCAACAAACGTGATGCCCTGCGCATTCCCCTGCTTGAAGAGATCGTCGTAAGTCCGCAAGATCCAGGAATAATCGACGCCATCGTTATATTCGGCCGAGTAGCCCAGCTCAGGCCCGCCAAACGAAGAACTGACAACATCGACGGCATTGTCCTCAACGATATCCAGGTAGCCCGCAAGAATGGAATCGTCTCCCAGATCGGGAATGTTGTATAGCGTGATCGTCGCACCCGGCGCCATGCCGCCCGATTGCTGAATGTCGAGCTCAACCTCGTCCGACGCGCCGTTGGTGGCTGGATTGAACGGCGCGCCCCCTTCGACGGGCCGCCGGATAATCTGCGGCGGAGAGATGCCTTCATGCCCGAAATACTCCACCATATCTTGCGCATTGTAGTCAGATGACATCAGGATTCCGATGTTGACTCCTACTCCGTGCAGAAACTGAGCGGATGGAAAGTCGTAGGCCTGTTTCAGGTCGTCGAACCAATATGGTCCGTAAACGCCATAGCGGTTTTGGGGCTGCGCAGCCACCGCGGCGCGCGAGTGAATATGATGCCAGGTCACTGGCGAAAACTGCGCTACCTTCGCGCCCGATTGAGCCAAAGCCGGAGGCGCCGTCAGCGGCCGGTCGGCCAACATCCCGGTCCTGTGGCTAGCGGTGATGCCGTTCCACAGCGAGACAGCAAACGCGCTTTCGACCGAACTTACTTTGCCTCGGACATGAATACCGTGCGTATTCGTGGAAACAACCGTCAGGCCGTACGATTCGAGAGCCTGACTGACTCGAGCAATGGCATTGCCATCGGCTCCGAAACGGGCTCTGAACTCAGCCGGCGTGAGCCACTTGTGATAGTTAGGCGATTTTGGATCTTGTTGAGATACAAGTAATTGATCGAGTTGATCGGTGTTCTGTAACGGAAGATAAACGTTGAACTCAACATCCTGGCCGGCGTCCGCGCGTGTCGTTGGCTGTAGTTTCTCCAACGCCCATCCGTTTGCAATGCTAAAGATTCCGAGAAGCGCGCCCAGTGCTGCGCGCCCGAAGATAGTAGAACGTTTCAAAGTGTGCCTCCCGAAGGCCGATCTCCCGTTCAAACTGCGACCGGGACCCGGCCAGCGTACCACACAAGGAGTCCGATTTAGTGGGAGTAACGAATTTTCTAGAACGTGGAAGCGAAGCCCAGAGTGAATCGCTGTTGCCGGAAGCTCGAGGTCGAACTGGTACTGAAGAAGTTCCTGGGAATGTAGTCTTCGAGAAGGAAGTAAGACGCGGTGTAACCGCTTCTCAGGAATTCGGGGTTCTTGGCCCACGTTTCCCGGAAGTCGGCGAGAAGGGTAATTCTCGGATGGACGCGAAGCTTTACACCGGCTCCATATTGC
>JBAUZG010000401.1:0-2160 GCA_049585195.1 Bryobacteraceae bacterium
GACCCAAGACATCATCGCCGCCGAGATCGGACTTCGCGCCAAACTGATGCGTGTACCCTACGGGCTCGGATGGTTTGGAGTCCGCCGTGCGCAGCGCCGCCTCGGTCTCCTCGGCGTCATGTGGACCGTGATCGGTCACGATTGGGAGTGGAACGCAGAACGGATTGCGAGCTTCGTGTTGCAAAAAGCCGCGCGGGGCGGCATCGTCTGCCTTCACGACGGGCGCGATATTCAGACCGCGCCCAATGTGACTCCGATGCTCAATGCGATTCGGCAGATTGTTCCGGTGTTAAAAGATCGCGGATATACGTTCGAGACCGTGACTGAATTACTGAAGCCGTGAGAAATCGCCAGCCTAAAATTCCACCTGCTGCGTGCCCTGATATGCTGTAATCATCCAGTAGGCGAATCCGCCATCCCGTGCGCGGATAATCGCATTTTCCGGCGCTTCCTTGCCCGCCAGTTTGTCGTCGTAAGCTCGCGCGAGCGCTATAGTGCGCGGCACGTCCAGCAGCCAATCGCCATTCGTGTAATAACCCTGCCACTTACCGTAATCCGCCGCTTCGAGCGCCCCTTCCACAGCTTCCCCTTCGCCGATCGCAGCCGCAATCTTTTTCCGCCGCTCCTCCGCCGAGCCGCTCAGCGCTGCTCCGGCAACTGCTTCCAACATCCGGTTGGAATGCACGTGCACTTGAATCTGCGTCGTGACATTCGCCTGGAAAAATTCCAGCCGGTTCTCCAGCATGACCTTCCGAGCCTCCGCCGCCAGTTCCTCAACGTGCTGCCATCGCCCCTCCGCTTCCTGACAACCTCTCACCATGGCTGCGCTCAACTCGTTCACGTTCTTATAATCGTGCGTGATCTGCGATCCCAGCTTTACCGCCGATTGTGCGTCTCCCGCAATGAGCTCGAACAAAATCTTTCTCGCTGCGGTCTGATAGAAGTTGTCCTGCATTACGGCGTCTTCTTTTTCCCCATAGCGTGCCGGAGCTTCCTCATACGCCTTGTAGTAACCAACCATCGGATCGGCCGCCCGGTTTCCAAACTCGTCTTCCGACCACTTCCGCAGATACGCGTCCGCCGCGCCGCTCTGCCGCCAAGGTTCGGGATTCCACGCAAGCTCCATCACCGCCCGCGTCGTCATCACCACAGGCCGCAGATTCGACGTGTTCACCAGCAAAAACTGCGTCGCGCCCGACTTCGCCGCCCGTCCCAATTCACGCTGTATGCGCTCCACCGGCAGCATCTCGGTGAAATGGTTCGAAAAATTGTCGAACATCGCCGTGTGATAATACACGCCTTGCCCCGCGCCGATCTGGCCTTCATCTTCTATCAGCCCGTGCCCATTGTCGGGCCATACCAGCGTCACCCCATCCGGAACCTTTAAAAAACCTTCGTGAATGAACTTCGCGGCCTCGCGCCAGGCGTTCAGCACAATGGGCGTATTCGGCTTCACCTCGTTCGCGATCTCCATTTCTTTGTCGATCGCCGCCCGAATCACCTTGGCCCGGTCCTCGTCCGTTGGGCCGACATTCTTATCCACCAGCCAGAACGGATAGTCGTTCTGCCCGCGATAGCCCACGCTAGTAATCAGCTCCGCATCCTTCGGGTACTCGCTCATCGCCCGCTTCCAGCCCGCCTCGAGCAATTGCGGCGCGGCCGTAAACGAATACGGCCGATCCTTCGGCCACCGGTACGTATCGAGACCCAGCACGTTCATGTGATGCTGCGTAATCACGAGGCCCCGGTCAACCGCTGCCTGAATTTGCGGCTCATATGGGAAGATCCAGGTGCCCGGCACAATCATATTTCCCTTCAGCCGCAGCAGCGCCTCGAACATGCGATCCCACGTCGCAAGGCTAATTCCCGTGCCGTCCCGTATGCCTGGCGTCCAGCCTGTGAACAAATCCTCGTCGTTGATAAACCAGCCGCCGTACCGGAACCGCGGAGTTGAACTAATATTCACGTTGAGAAGTTCCACGCGACTTCGATGCGCGGGCGCGTGATCGGTCCACCAGTACAGCGGATCGACTCCCAAAAATTGCTGAGAAAACTGATAGATCGCGTAGATCGTGCCCCGAACGTCCGAACCCGTCAAAACGACAGCGGCGACTGGCGAGAAGCCGGGCGAAGGGCTCTCGACGGTCTGAATCAAAAACC
>JBAUZG010000402.1:0-8375 GCA_049585195.1 Bryobacteraceae bacterium
GTCCTAACGTTAGGGCGGATCTATCCGGGCCGTAGTTCGTTCTGGAATCGCATCTCAAGATGTGTGTTTCTAAGACTGCGCAGGCTACTCACTCCGCAAGGAAATCTGCGGATCAATCCGCGCGGCACGCCACGCCGGAATAGTGGCGCTACCTAGGGCGATGATTCCGACCAGACCTATTACGCGAACAAATGTCATACCATCTAAGGGATGTACGCCGTAAAGCATTCCGCGTATCGCCCCGACGATGACCGAAGCTCCGAGCAGTCCTAAAGCCGTCCCAACAAGTGTCAGCATCGCGCTCTCTTGCACGACAATGGCAATGATGGCCTTGCGGCTAGAACCGATAGCCAGCCGAATGCCAAACTCTCGTGTGCGCTGAAGGGTTAGATACGTCAGCGTTCCATATAGACCGACCGCGGCGAGCAGCACGGAAGCTCCTGCGAACACCGTCAACACGAATACCACAAAGCGCGTGTCACCAATAGAGTTCAATACGTATTCGCGCATGCCACGAATATCGAGAACAGCCTGCCCGGGACGCACCTCATCCACGGCGGCTTTGATCTGCGGCGCCAGCTTCTCGCCTCTGTTCGGTGTCCTTATCACCAGCGACATGGCAGACGGATACTTACCGTACGGAAAGATGAAATGAGGTGTGTTCTGGTCGCAAACCCGGGTTAGCCGTGCGCTGTTCGTAACTCCGATCACTTCGACTACGTCCCGCCAGCCTGTCCGATAGATCACTAATCGCTTACCGATTGCTCCCTCCGGCCATAGTCGTCTGGCCAACTCCTGATCGATAATCGCCACGGGGCGACCTTTCGCGATGTCTTCATCGTTGAAATCCCGGCCTTCACGGAGAGCTGTACCGATCGTGTGAAGATACCCGGGTAAAGCGAACTGCTGTGAAGCGAGAATCGGCGGAGAGTCAGGCAGGTCCTCACGACCCGCTCGTCGGCTGGCCTGACCCGTGAGCGGCAACACATCTACGGCACTCGCCGACTCCACGCCAGGGATCGCACGCACCTTGTCGAGTACGCTCCGGAGTAGTATCCATCTCTGCTCCAAGGTCCGGTAACGTTTCGAATCGAGCGGCATAGAAGCTGTGACAACATTGCTGGGATCGAACCCGAGCGGCGTGTGCAACAGATTGAGGAAGGATCGCAGCATAAGGCCTCCGCAAATGAGCGGCACTATCGACAACGCGATCTCCATCACCACGAGAGTTCGTTGTAACCGTCTTGCCGCCGACCCTGTGGTCTCCGACCGTCCCGCATGCAGTTGGCCTGTTATAGTCGCCGTCAAGCGCCATGCCGGTATCAACCCTGACAGGATGCTGGTCACGACGGATAAGAAGAGAGCGAAGACCATCACTGGCCCGTCTATGGCTATCCTGGCTTGCAAAGGAAAATGCCAAGCGTTCTGATGTGCGATTGTTTTGACCGCGACTTGCGCGTTGAGTAGACCTATGCCAGCGGAGACGAAGGCGAGCACGAGGCTTTCCACTAGGAGCTGCCGGATAATTCGAAATCGCGGCGCACCGAGAGCTCGGCGAATGCTCAGTTCGCGTTGTCGTGCTGAGCCTCGCGCGAGCAGCAGGTTGGCAACGTTCACGCAAGCGATCACCAGTACGAACACCACTAAGGCCGATAGAAGAAACAGTCGCGGCCGCACTCCGCTTGTCATGTCGTCATGTAGCAATCGAGCCGCGAAGTGCACTTTCGCGCCGGGGCCGCGGTCAAATGGCGACGCCTGCCACCCGTTCGGGCCTGAATAGAAGCCCGGGTTCTCACGCTCGAACTGGGCCGCGAGCGTTTGCAGTTCGGCATTTGCCTGATCGAGCGTAACGCCGGGCCTGAGCCGCGCTAAGAGCGGGACACCGCGGTGAGGCTCGATGGGGTCAATGCGATACGGAAACCAAATGTCGACGTGCTCCAGATCGGTGATGGAAGGCGGCAAGAAGAGACGAAATCCAGCAGGCAGCACACCTGCGATTTGCACGTCGACGTCGTTGACGCGGATGCTTTTGCCAATGACGTCGGGATCCGCGGAAAACCTTCGGCGCCACAACTGATCGCTGATGAGAACGGCCAGCGGTTTTTGCGCACTCGCGTCAACGCGTGAATCGAGCGCCCTTCCGAGTGCAGGGCGTGCGCCGAGCAGCGGGAGAAAGTTATCGGAGGCGTCCGCAGCCGTGACGTATTCACTTTCGCCGGCGTACTCAAGGTTCGCGTCAGCCTCTTCAATCGTCGAAACTGCTTCTAGACAGCGGCTGCGCTCTTGCAGACGGAGCAGTTCCCTTCTTGTTGCACCCGTGTTGGCGACATTGCGTGCGTCGACCTGGATCTTGACAATCCGGTTCGGCTCGGGATAGGGCAGAGGCCGCCACAGCACCGCGCGCATGAGACTGAAAATCGTGAGATTGGCCGCAATCCCTAGCGCGAGAGTTGCGACGACGATGACCGTAAACCCAGGTGAGCGCACCAGAGAACGGCATGCATAACGGACATCTTGAAGTGTGGTCTCGATCCCTTGGCCCAGCCAAACGTCGCGAACCTCTTCTTTGATTTGTTCAATGCCGCCAGCTTCAAGTGAGGCCTGACGGCGCGCTTCTTCGGGATGCATACCCTTGGCGATATTGCGACCCGTCATCTCGTCCAGGTAGACCCCCAGTTCCGCACCGAGCGTATCCTCGGCGCGCCGCCGATGGAGCAGATTACCGAGGAGCCGCTTCATTTGCGTGTAAGTTCGCACGCTAGGCGGACTCCAACAGCGCGGTCATGGCCTGTACAATCCGCCTCCATGTCTTTTTTTCGATCGCGAGCTGCTTCTTACCTTCGCGGGTTAAGGTGTACGATCGGACACGCCTGCCTTCGGCCGTTTCTTGCCATTTGCCCTCGACCCAGCCCTGTTGCTCCAATCGATGAAGCGCAGGAAAAAGTGACCCTGCTTTTACTTGAAACGCGCCATGCGTGACCTGAAAGATGCGGTCTGCAATGGCGGATCCGTGCATCGGGCGCAGTTCCAAAGCCCGAAGAATGAGCAAATCCAGAGTGCCCTTAAGTAGTTCGAGTGTCGCCTCAGACATCAGTATAGAAATCCAATATCGAACTCCTACATCGTACACTGTTGTGACGCAAGACATACGGCTGACCCCATTGTCGTCAAGTCCATTGGCGTTAAGCGTGAGTGGTCCCCAATCCAGACAGAATTAGCAGTAGATGATCCACTGTAGTCGCCCAGCGTTTGGTAATCGCCCTACAGCGACAAAGCCACTTGGACGGAAAACGCTAGCTTTGATCGGAAAGGTCGAGGCGAAATTCGCCGAGCGCAGCCACACCCTCGTGACCGAGACGTTTTCGATAAGGACGTTAGAAGGAAGTCGCTGACGATTGCGGCGGGGCGCAGCCTTTATATATGGAGTTTGAATGCCATTTTGATACTTTCGTACTGGTCGCAGAGAGCGCGGGGTCTTCTAGTTATGCGCTCTACGGATACTGGCATCACGTTCAGAATACTTGAGATAGCTGTCCGAAGCAACATCGGCGCTGGGCAAGTGGAAGCCTCTCGGGTCGTTACGCGTAGCGCCCGTCGCGTCAGCGACTTTGTTCCTAACGCGCAATCCGGACATTAGAGGAGCGACGCCCAATGGCCGATCATAGCCAATTTGAGCACATACCAAACACACCGGTCCGTCGATCTCTTCGCTCAGTCGCAAATAATGTCGCGCGTCCAGTCGCACTCAATTTGGCGCAAATCGCCGTCAGTCGCGTTTAATTTGGCAATTGACAATGACTGCGACCACTGCGTCAACTCTGCCCGCTGTTCCCTTGTAAGTGAAAGCAACTCCCGATATCGTGCCACATACCGACGCGCCCAAAACCGGATCTCGGATGACAAAATTCTTTCAACTTGCTATGTTCTGATCAAGAACCACGGCGAGCGTCACGAATGAGGTACAACTGCAAGGATGCGTCGCAGCAGAGCGGTTTACTCAAACGCTCACGACCGTTGTTTGCCTCGCTTCTGGAATTAGTCGTCCTCTTCTCGCTTGCCGCGCTCTCATCCTTTGCAAGGCAAGGCGCGACTCAAGCCACATCACGTCCCGCTGGCGTGGTCAGGCTTCCGGTGATTGACAAGCAGGACATCCAATTCACCCAGTTGTCTGTTTTCGGAGAATCGCTTGAGCGCACGATCTTTAGCATCGCGCAGGATCGCAATGGATTCCTCTGGTTCGGCACCGACGGCGGTTTGTACCGTTACGATGGGTATAGTCTCAAGCCTTACCGGCGCGACGGTGCCAACCCGAACAGCCTCATCGATGACGCCGTAAGGGTGGTTTACCCCGACCGCGCCGGCATCATCTGGGTCGGCACTGGCTTAGGCGGACTCGACAGGCTCGACCCGATGTCCGACACTTTCACGCACTATCGCCATGATCCTGCCCATCCCACCAGCTTGAGCGACAATGCGATCGGATGCATCTATCAGGACACAGGCGGCACCCTGTGGATCGGAACTCATGGAGGCCTTGACCGCCTCGACACGGCCAGCGGAACTTTTGTTCATTACACGCACGACCCCCATGATGCCGGCAGCTTGAGCAGTAACGTCGTTGCTCACATATTTGAAGACCATGTGGGCGAGTTGTGGGTCGGCACTCTCGGGGGCGGGCTCGACAGGCTGGACAGAAGCACTGGACATTTTTCGCGCTTCGACGATCCGAACAATCCTCGCAGCCCGAATTATGACCTTGATCTGGCGCTAGAGAACATCCGCGAGGACCACTCCGGTGTGCTGTGGGTGGGCAATGCATTAGGCACTCTGGATCCGAAGACTGGATCACTCACCCGTTATAGCTTTCGTTCGCAAGAACCCACCGAAGTCATCAAATACGTGCGAGCCATTCAGGAAGATCGGAACGGCGTGCTGTGGCTGGGTACGGAGAACGGGGTGCTTGCACTAGATCGCAAGCGCTCACAGTTCGCGCGTTACCTGCAGAATCCGCTCAATCCCCACAGCCTCCACAACGACGACATCCTGGCCCTGTTCCAGGACGCTGAGGGGAACATCTGGGTCGGCACCCAAAGCGGTGTGAGTTGGTTCAACCCCAAACCGCGCTTTATCAATCGTCAGCATGAGGTCGGCAATCCGCAAAGCCTAGTAGACGACGATATCCGGGCCGTGCACTTGGACAGCCAGGGAGCCCTTTGGGTCGGCACCCGCCGTGGCCTCGAGCGCCTGGATGTTAAGACTGGCCAGGTCACCCTGTACCAGCACCATCCCCACGACCCTAACAGTCTTTCGAACGACTATGTTTCGGTCATCCGAGAAGATCGCTCGGGCACACTCTGGGTCGGTACGGGTGGGGGAGGGCTTAACCGGTTAGATCGCGCAACAGGACGTTTCTTCGCCTACCGCTACGAAGCCAACAATCCTACCGGCTTGAGTAGCGACGGCGTTCTTTCTCTGTTGGAAGACCACGCCGGGACGCTCTGGGTTGCCACCGCTGGGGGCCTGGACCGCTGGGACCGCAAAACAGGGCGCTTCATTACCTACCTCCACGATCCCAAGAACCCGCATAGCCTGTCCAATGACGTCATCAGAACTGTGTTCGAGGACCGGGCCGGCGTTCTGTGGGTCGGATCTGATAACGGACTGAACCGTTTTGACCGTGCATCCCAGCAGTTCACCGTCTATCGCCACAGCCCCCACGACCCCGCAAGCCTGAGCTACGACAAAATAAATGCTATCTGGGAGGACCGGCGCGGAACTCTCTGGGTTGCCACCCAGGACGGCCTCGACCGAATGGACCGTAGCCGGGGAATTTTCACCACTTTCACCCGCCAGGACGGTCTGCCGGACAACGCCGTCCGAGCGATTTTGGAAGACAATCGGGGGTCTCTCTGGTTGGCTACACAGAACGGCCTCTCGCAGTTTCGTCCCCTGACCGGCGCCTTCCGCAACTATTCCGAATCGGATGGCCTCCCGGGCAATCGACTGAACCCGACCGGCACCGAGGGCAGTTGTCGCGGTCCGGATGGTGAAATGTGGTTTGGATCACTTAACGGCCTAACTGGTTTTTATCCCGATCGGTTGTTGGATGACCCCTATGTTCCGCCCGTTGTCTTGACTGACCTTCTCTTATTCAATGCGCCCGTTCGCCAGGGAAGAAACTCGCCGCTCCGCAAACCGATTTGGGCGACGGACTCCCTGACGCTGACTCACGCCCAAAGCATCTTCACGCTTGAATTCGCAGCGCTGAGCTATGCCGCGCCCGAGAGAAACCGTTACCGGTACCGGCTGGAGGGGCTGGAAAAGCAATGGAATGAGGTGGACAGCGAACGGCGCCGGGCGACCTACACAAGTCTTCCCGACGGGAAATACGTTTTCAGAGTCCAGGCCTCCAATAAGGACGGCGTCTGGAACCTAAGCGGCGTAGCCCTCCCCATCACAATCCTGCCTCCTTGGTGGAGGACCTGGTGGTTTATCAGCATTGCTGGCCTGAGCATAGTGGCCCTGGTCTTTCGTGCCCATCAGGCGCGTGTGAAGAGACTGCAGGTCGGCACCGCCATGCTCGAGCGTCAGATAGCGGAACGAACCCGCGAACTCCAGATCGCCAAGAATAGCGCTGAGGCCGCCAAGGATAGCGCGGAGCAGGCCAATCGGGCCAAGAGCACCTTCCTCGCCAACATGAGCCACGAGTTGCGTACACCCTTGAACGCCATTCTCGGCTTTTCCAATCTGCTACGCGAAAGTGGCGTTTCCGAGAAGCAGCGCATCGACTTGGACATCATCAATCGTAGCGGCGAACATCTGCTCAGCCTGATCAACGATGTGCTGGACATGGCCAAGATCGATGCCGGCCGTATTGTGATCGAAAACGCTCCGCTGGACCTGAGAGACCTGGTTCGCGGCGTCATGGACCTCATGCGCCTGCGGGCAGAGGAGAAAGGTCTCGAGCTGTCCATGCAGCAAACTCCGGAGTTCTGCCGGTTCGTACAGGCCGATGGTGAGAAACTGCGTCAGGCGCTAATCAATCTCGTCGGCAACGCCGTGAAATACACGGAACGCGGCAGCGTGATTCTGTGCGTAGATAGTCGACCAGCCGAAAACGCTCAATACTGCAGATTTGTGATTGAAGTGCGAGATACCGGAGTCGGCATTCGTGCCGAGGATCGAGCCCGTATCTTCGAGACCTTCGTACAAGCGGGCAAGTTGTCCACCCAGAAGGGTACTGGCTTGGGGCTGGCCATTACAAAGAAGTACATCGAGCTGATGGGTGGGACCATCGAGGTCGAAAGCGCGCCGGGCAAAGGGTCCTTATTTCGAATGGAGATTCCTGTGCTGAAGGTTGAGGAATCCGAGATGCCGATTCCCGGAACACAGCGCGGCCGGATCATCGGCCTCGAACCTGGACAGCCCGAGTATCGCATCCTGATCGTCGAGGACCAGGTGGAGAACTGGCTGTTGCTCGAGCGGCTCCTCGAAAGCGTCGGCTTCCAGGTGCAGGTGGCCGAGGATGGCGCACCAGGCATCGAAAAATTCGTAACGTGGCGGCCGCACTTCATTTGGATGGACTGGCGGCTACCCGGCATGGACGGTTTGGAAGTCACGCGTCGTATCCGGGAGCTGGATGGCGGGCGGAATGTGAAGATCGCCATTCTCTCTGCCTTTGCCTTCACCGAATACCGCGACGAAGCGCTGGCGGCTCGTGTAGACGACTTTGTGAGTAAGCCCTTCCAAGCCGGCGAGATTTTCGATTGTCTCGCGCGTCACCTAGGCGTGCGCTACGTGTATCAGGAAGCTGCAACTGAAGAGACGACTAGCAGGCTTGAGCACGATGTGCTAGCGGGCTTACCCGGCGAACTCCGAAAGGAGCTGACCGTTGCCGTGATTTCCCTGGAGATCGCGGAAATAGGCACTATCATTGGCCGCATATCCGAGCACAACGCTGCATTGGGCCGCACACTCTCGCAGTATGCCGAGAGGTACGCGTACTCCTCCATTCTCCAGGCAATTCGATCTTCGGAGCCAGTGCAGACGTGAATGCTAGACGGTGAAGGATTTATTTCCTCGTCATCCAATCGCAAAGTGCTCCCACCCGCTCTCCACCGAACGTCGGCGTCAGAGTCGTGACGTCCAGTCAAACTTCAGCGTTGGCACAGAACAAAAAAGCGCTCTTCAAATTGCGCCCTTGAAAACCACCTTTACCGGGCCTGTGAACGAGGATAAATCGTGTGTAGTCGCCATGTGTTGAATAATCGCCACATCGTCGTCACAAACGATATATTTGCCGTCCGGTGATCAGCGCATTTTGAGACCAAACCGTTGAGCTAGACCGGCGTCGAGCATGCGAGTCGGCAAAATCC
>JBAUZG010000403.1:0-2192 GCA_049585195.1 Bryobacteraceae bacterium
GGCAGACCACGACGTGGGTATCAACCAAGATCACCGAAGATTTTCCCATTCTTTTGGAGACAGAGCCGGCGAAACCACGTCGCCGGCAATGGAGCCTCTGCCGCTGAAGAACCCAAAAATCTCGTCCGCGTCGCTGTGTACGGGCACCAGCTTCGCCACCGGCTCGCCGTGTTTGGTGATCACCACGGTCTCGCGTCGGGCCTTGACATCGTCCATGATAGAGAGGCAATTCGCCTTAAATACACCGGCTGGAATGGTTTTCATGGTAAGCCCGGGCTGCGTCCATAGTCATTATACCATGGTCACGGCTCGAATAATACGACTAATCGTTCGACTTACGGTCGTGCTCCCGCCCAACAGGCCGTTTGATTCCTGGCAATCGCGGACCGCTTTCGCGCATAATGCTGCCCTAATGAACATCTTCGCGCTCGTCGAGCGGTTTTGGGATCCGGAGAACAAAATTCGGGTGCTAGCCGCCGCTGCCAGCATGATCGTCGCCATAGCCGTGATCGACTGGTGGACGCGGATTTATGTATCGCTCGGCCGCGTGGAACGTCAGCCGCCTGATTCTCGAGGCGCTGGCGCTGGCCGGCTGTGGGCTGTTCGTGTCGGACTTCTTCGTGCCCGCAGGCTCAACCTGGAGACGCACGGCAGGCTTCGCGCACTCATCGAAACCAGTCCGGCGGCCATCGTCATGGCCGACTAGTGCGGCCGCAGCCGAATTGCTGGCGCCAACCGGCGGAACTCTGATTGGCCAACCGATTGCCCGGTTTCTTCCCGAGCTCGAAAACGCATTACAACCCGGAGGCGAGGCGCGCTTCCGCGCATCCGTGCAATGTGAAGTGCACCGGAGCGACGGCGAAAGTTTCGTTGCCGAAGTTTGGTTTTCCACCTACAAGCAGACCGGCACGCCCAAGCTGGCTGCGATCGTTGCCGATGTTACCGAGGAACTCCCAGCCGGACTTCCATCCTATTCCGTGGAATCGAATGGCGCAAAGCGGCCCGCTTTGAGCAATCGTCAGATAGCCGTTTTGCGGCTGGTCTTCGAGGGTCTATCGAACCACGAAATTGCCTCGCGCCTTGACATGACCTCGAGCGCTGTCAAGAACACGCTGCAACAACTCTTCTCGAAGGCTGGGGTAAACAATCGCGGTCAAATGGTTCGCGTCGCACTCGAACAGTATCCCGACCTCTTATAGGGCACGGCCCGGCGAACCTATTCAAGCGGTAAAAGGACCAATCGAACGGCTGGGGCAGGCATTCGGGCGCTCGGAATACCCCGCCTCCGAAACCGATTTCGTGTCTTCCCCGAAAACCGCTTCTCACGTATTCATGCCTCATGCACTGGAAATCGTTACTTGCGTTCACGGCGTTTGCCGTTGCGCTATTTGCACAAGTTGGGGGGACGAATTACAGGGACTGTAAAAGATCCGACTGGAGCGCCCGTAAGCGGCGCCTCCGCGGTAGCCATCAACGCAAAGAGACGAAAACCAACGATCAAGGGGTCTACACCTTTCCGGCCGTTGCAGTCGGCCAATACAACGTCGAAATCAGCGGTTCGGGATTCACGCCATACCGCCGCACCGGATTGGCGATCAATGTAAATAGCGCCCCGCAGGTGGACGCGACTCTGCAACTAGCAAGCGAAACGCAAACTGTGAATGTTAGCGAAGAAGCTGCTCAGGTTCAGGTGGAAAAAGCCGACACGCAATTAGGCCAGACCCTTACAACCCAACGCATCACCGAGGTGCCGCTCAATGGGCGCAGCTACACCGACTTGCTCGCCGTACAAACCGGCGTGGCTCCCGTAACCACTTCAGCCACTTCCAGCACATCTTCCGGCGGCAGCTTCGGCGCTGTCGCACCCTCCGGCGAATTGAACCCGGGATTGTTTTCCGTCAATGTCCAGCGCGAATCCGCCAACGGGTTTATTCTGAACGGAGCAAACGTCGAAGAGGGCATTGCCGAGGGCGCGGCCATCATTCCCAACCTCGATTCCATCGCCGAGTTTCGTGTTCTAACGAGCAACTTCGACGCCGAATATGGCAATTATTCAGGCGGACTGACCTTTAATCATGCCCAGTTCTTTGGCGCGAACTCGGTCGACGGCAATTTCAATGACCCGACATTCGGGCAGGCAGTTAACGCGATGTCCCCCCGCCTGATGCAGGCGGCGTTGAAGTTCCGGTTCT
>JBAUZG010000404.1:0-15655 GCA_049585195.1 Bryobacteraceae bacterium
GCTCATCCGCCTTGCCGGGAGGAAGCCGGTCGAGCTTCCGCCTGATGAGCCACTTTAAATCGTAGCTGGCTGAATTTTTGCAGAACGGACAGCTAAGAATTGCGGGCTTGGTCGTCTGCGACTCGCGGTAAAATGCGCGCTCATCCACAAGAGCTATGTTACTGAACGTGTCCGCGCCTTACCCACGTCATTTTGCGTATTGGACGCTTGACACCCCGATCTCGTCATTGCCTGAAATCAGAACTCCAAATTTGCCTTGAGTGAGGTCGGAGGCGATGTCGCCGACTTCGCCCATGTTTTCCCAGCCTCCGTCGCTCGGCTTTAGCCGTGTTTCCACTGAATGGGCTTTCACCGCCATCTCAATGCCGACAACATTCTCCAGGTTCGCGTCAAATGCCATCTTTCGAATCTCTTGTCCCTTCCCATCGACCACTTGACGAATCGTGAGGTGTTTGCCGTCGAGCTGAAAGAGCACGTAATTCTTCGTGTCCTGATATCCCACAAACCATTGGAGCCGCTTGCCCTTTAGAAAGCCTCGGCCTCGAAGCAGCTGCATGCTGAATGTGTAGCGGCCAGGCTCTTTGGTCGAGTGGTAGATAAGAAACCCGCCGCCCCGGTGAATCGAGCCGGGCATCGGAACCCCACCACCCTCCGTGGCGCCTGGAGACGCAGCGCTCGCCTCTTTCTCCGATTCCGGAGCCGCGCCAGCAGCTGGAGCCGGCGCCGGTGGCGGCAGCTTGGCCAACGCCGTGTCCGGCGCAGCCAGCGTTATCGTCTCCCCGGCATTAAAGTTTCGCTCCAGTTGTTTGGATTGCGATCCGTCGTGCTTCAGTTCGACGATGTGGTCTCCGGGATTGATGTTTGCGGCGGTGGCATTTCCTTGGGCATCCGCTGTTGTGGCCAGGGTGCCGTCAACCAGCACTTGTGTGCCCGGCTCGGCTCCGTTCACTTGAAGCGAAGCCACTTGCGGACGCGGCTCCGGTTGAAGATGAAACGCCAACCGAGTTTCTTCGCCCTTCTTGATCTGCACTGTTTGCGGCGCGATTTCGAGGTAGCCTGGCTTCGCCACTTTCACTACATACGTGCCCACTTTCAGGTTGGGTATCCGTAGTTGGCCATGCTCCGTTTTCCGCCGGTATTTCTGATCGCCCACGTACACATCCGCTCCGTCTTCGCCAGTCAGGACGACGAGGTTGCCAGCGTTCAAGTCGTTCTTAACGAAAACTGTGAGCGCAGGTGCGGGAACATACGTCAGGACAAAACGCTGCGAGTCGGTTCCCCGCCGAACCTGCAAATCGTGATCCGTTTGCCCGAGATTTGTAAGGTCCAAACCGGTTGGAGGAATGGGGCCAATCTCCTTTCCGTCAAGGACAGCCACGGAATTCTGGGCATTCGTCATCATGTGGCCTGCCCCGTCCTGCGTAGACACCGTGACAACCATAGCGTTATCCCCGGATGGCGGTGCGGTCAGTTTCGGCGCGCTCTTTGGAGCGGAATCGAAATTGAAACTTGCGCCGCCGGTCGCTCCCGTCAGTTTCACAGCGTGTTGACCGGCGTTGAGGTTATCAAGCTCCAATTCCCCATCGTGCAACGCTTGCGCGCCGCCTCCGTCGATGCTTACCGTACCAGGCGCCAGATCGGTATAAAGGCGCAAGGCAGGATTCGTTGAAACCGGAGTAGCTTGGGGCGAAACGGGTGTGCCAGGGTTAGGTTTCGGCTGCGCGCCGCCTTTTGCCTGGTTCGCGGTGTTCGGTTGCGGCCCGCTCGACTCGAGGTTCAGCTTGCGCGCAGTTTGTACCAGATAAAAGAAAGCAGCGAACAAAATGATCGCGAAGAAAGCGCCAATGTAAGTAGCGCGCTTCCAGCTGCGTGCGTCAATTGTTGGTACATCATGGCGTGTGTGCGCATCGCCGTGGGGCTCTCCGGGCGTGTGCTCGGCCCTGGGTTCCTCACGCGCCGTGTTCTCTTCGAAACGCGCAGGATTCTCCTCAAGGAAGATATCGGCAGTCCCGCGCGGTGCTTCGGTGCGCCGCGGCTCATAATGACCTTCAAGCAGAACGCGGCCGCGATCGACAATTGCCTGCTGGACTTGACCTATGGCAAGCTGAACGTCGAAATCGTCAACAAATGTCCGCCGCAGCGCGCTCAGGCGATCAAAAAGCGGCCGGAGATCGTCGACCGACCGGGCGCGTTGGATTTCGGCCTCAATTCGCCGGAGCTCTTCAAGCGGAATGGACGTATATTGAGGCTTGTCCAAGTAACTCCCTTCGCGATTATAAGATATTGTAGAAAATTACATTTATTCCTTCGAGAAGGTTGCGACTTTGCCTCGGGCGTTCAGCCGCGGCGCGCATAGTTTTGTTCGTAAAATCGCTGATACTCGCCGCTCTTCACGCGCACTACCCAGTCTTCGCGTTTCTGATACCAGCGAATGGTGGCCGCGAGCCCTTCGTCGAATTGCATTTGCGGCTCCCAACCGGTTTCTCGAGAGAGTTTGTCGCTCGTTAACGCGTACCGCCGGTCATGCCCTGGCCGGTCTGCAACCCGCGTTATGAGAGATTCGGGCCTCCCGGTCGCCCTCAGAATGCGCCTCACTACTTCAATATTTGGAAGCGAGCAGTTTCCGCCGACATTGTAGATTTCGCCGGCCCGGCCCCTGTCGAGCGCGGCGAAAACCGCCCGGCAATGATCCTCGACGTATAACCAATCGCGGACCTGCAAGCCGTCGCCATACACAGGAAGCGGTTTGCCGTCGAGCGCATTCGAAATCGTCAGCGGAATGAGTTTCTCAGGAAATTGGTATGGTCCGTAGTTGTTCGATGCTCGGGTTACGATGACATTCAACTTATACGTCGTGAAGTAGGAGAGGGCAAGTAGATCTGAAGCCGCCTTCGACGCCGAATAGGGGCTGCTGGCACGCAGCGGATAAGTTTCATCGGCATGGTACGGCTCATCAATACTCCCGTACACCTCGTCTGTGGATATGTGCAGGAAGCGCGGGACGCTTAACCTGCGGGCCGCCTCGAGCAGAACAAATGTTCCGTTGAAATTGGTTTGAATGACCGGCACTGGAGAATGGATGCTGCGATCGACATGCGATTCGGCCGCAAAGTGCACAATGGCATCGGGCACTTCATCCTTAATGGCTTGATCGACTGCGGCGCCATCGCAGATATCGGCCTGTATGAAACGATATCCGCGATGAGCTGCCACTGGCTCCAGGTTTTCCAGATTGCCCGCATATGTCAGCTTGTCAAAGACAACAACGTGGTTGGCCCATCCTTCGTTCAGCGCCATTCGAACGAACGCCGAACCGATAAAGCCTGCTCCGCCCGTCACGAGCAGCGTCACTTGTGCTGCAACTCCCAATCGTAGGTGATATCGGGGTGGTTGTAAGCGATGCGCCCCTCATCAGCCGGCTCGTATGTTTTGTCAGTGATATAGATCAGCAGCGATGGCTGTTCCCCGATAACTTTGTAACCATGGCCTACGCCCGGTGGAATCAGTACCTGCCAGGGGCGCAAGGCGCCTACGTAGAGAGTATTCTTTAGACCATACGTCCCCGCTCCGGGGCGCAAATCGACGAGCGCCACTTGCAGGAGGCCCGCCGCGGGAACCCAGTAATCGGTCTGATGCTTGTGATAGTGAAACGCTTTGATGATTCCGGGATAATTAATCGCGGCTGAAACCTGAGTTGTCTCGGCGGGAAAACCTTCCACCAATCCTTTCCCGAATCGAGCCACTTCCAGAAAATAGCCACGGTCGTCGGGCCACAACGGAAAGGGCTGAATCTTTACTCCCTCAATCAGGTCTCCGCTCGAGGGCGAGAGAATCACTTTGCCAATTCCCGGCTCGCAAGCGGGAATTTTCAGCTCCACACCCGTATCGAGTCTGCCTAAAGCCGTTGCGGTCATCGCTAGCTCTCACGCGACGATCCTGCTGTCGCTCCCTTTCGTTTCTGGCGGGTTTTGTAAACCAGGTTCGCGGCCCTCATTAGCGAATCGAACGTGCCAGCATCCGTCCACCATCCCTTCAAATAAGTGAATGTCATGGTTCCTTCCTGGATATAAGCGTTATTCACGTCGGTAATCTCGAGTTCGCCGCGTGATGAGGGCTTGAGGTGACGCGTCTTTTCAAATACCGTTCCATCGTACAAGTAGACGCCCGTAACCGCGAAATTCGACTTGGGCTGTCTCGGCTTTTCCTCGATGCCGACGATTCTGTCGCCGCTGATCTCCGCCACGCCGAACCGCTCGGCGTCAGGCACTTCCTTCAACAGAATTTTTGCGCCACGCTCCTGCTTCTGAAACTGGTTGACGGCGTCACGAATCGAGCTCTCGATAATGTTGTCGCCGAGAATGACGCATATCTTTTCGCCGTCCGCGAAATGTTCCGCCAACGCGAGCGCTTCCGCGATGCCGCCTTCGCCCTCCTGATAGGTGTAGTTGATATGCTTCAAACCGAACTCTTTTCCATTGGCGAGAAGCCGCAAAAAGTCGCCCGAGTTCCTGCCGCCGGTGACAATGAGAAGATCTTCAATACCCGCGTCCACTAAAGTCTGAATCGGGTAATAGATCATCGGCTTGTCATAAATCGGAAGCAGATGCTTGTTTGTGATTTTGGTGAGAGGATAGAGCCGGCTACCAGTTCCACCCGCTAAGATGATGCCCTTCACTACCGATTTATCGTAGCAACCCGTCCCGTTCCCCAACCATACACTGGCGGCGCGTACGGTGATATGCTATGCCCGGTGAATCGGCTCAGGTGCGTCCTTCAGAATGAGGCGGCCGGCGTAACGCTGGATGTCGCGGCGTTAGAACTCGCGTCCATCGAGTTCCCCGGTCTTGATTTCGAGCCTTCGTTGTTCCGTCTCGATCACCTTGCCGACCAAGTGTCCTCGCAACTGAAGGGCGCTGCGTCGCCTCTGGACTTTATCCGCAGCGTAAACGAACTCCTCTTCGAGACGCTGCAGTTCCACGGCAACGAAAGCGACTATTATGACCCGCGCAATAGTTGCTTGAATGCAGTGCTTTCGCGGCGGCTTGGCATCCCCATCTCGCTTTCTCTTGTTTATCTCGAGATTGCCCGGCGGCTCGGCAGGCCGCTCGCTGGAGTAAGCCTGCCGGGGCACTTTATTGTCGTTTATGACGACCCCGATGCGCGTTATTGGATCGATCCCTTCCATCGGGGGCGAATACTTACATTTGACGACTGCCGCAACTTGGCCCGTGAGACGGCGGGCGTCGATCTCCGCCTTAGCCCTTCGATGCTTGCGCCAGTGAACGGACGCCAGATTTTGACGCGCATGTTGGCCAACCTAAAATCGATTTATTTGAAGGGGCATGCGTTGGACAAAGCCCGGCAAGTGATCGATCTTTTGTTGCTGGCTCACCCCGATGACCCGGAAGAGTATAGGTTGCGGGGATTAATTCATCTTCAGCAACTGAATCATCGGGCCGCTAAGGCTGATTTGGAAACTTTTCTGCGTCTGACGCCGAAGGGTTCCGGTCGGGTCCAGGTCGAGCAGCAGCTTCTCCAGATTGAACGCTGGAAGGCAAGCATGAATTGAAATGGTGGCGCAGACGATCGCTCTTTGTCGTCCGCGTTTGTTTCCGAGGCGCGACCGCAAGGGAGCGGTCTTCAATTTTTGTCACGGCTTCGAAGGGAGCGGTTTCAGACAAATTTCGCTCAGGGCAAAGCACGCTTGAACATTGTCATGGCTTCGTGAGGGGCGCACGCGGATCGTTCGGAAAGAGTCATTGACTCGCGGGTAACCCATTCCAGGTTCTGGTTTGCCTCATGAGCGGCCTCGGGATCAACGGCGGATAACTGGTGAATCAAGGCCTTGATCTCGCTCAAATCGCCACGGCACTGATTCGGCGGGTCCAGCAGCAATGAGATCAGGTGTTCGAGCGGTCGTGGATCGTTTCGATCGGCAGCGATTGAGCGGCGGAAGAATTTCTCGGACCGGCGTTGATTGATTGACGGAAATGCAGAGCCCTCCGCGAGGCGTTCATAGATGACGCCTAGCTCGTCGAGCAGCCCGCTATTGTCAGGCTCGGCTTTTAAGGCAATTTTCAGCCTTTGCGCCGCTCTGTTGTAGTCACCGTGCGAGAAAAGCTCTTGAGCGGCGCTCACTTGAACTTGCGCAGCTGGTGTGCTCGCGGCGTAAGTGTCGTAAGCGGAACCTGTGTGGTGGCTCACTCGCTCACTTGGCATGTCAGGTTGCTCCGCTAACGCGACCAACGCGACGCTGAGCAGAACAATCCGAGCCAACCGGAACGCCATCCTCCCCCCATAGGTAATTCGATGTTTTCGAATGTTTAGGGATGCATTCCGAACGAAATTAGATGCGCCGGTTCGCGCTTATCATCGCGTTCCCACAGGGGTCAATCCAGTCTGACTGGGCTGTTCCGCGGAAACGGCGGGCACGGCGGGCGCGGCGGTGTTGCTTTCCACTGGCGCAGAGGAAGAAGATTCGGGGCTTGGCGAGCGGCGCCAGACAAGTAGCCGATAGCCCCAATAGTATGGTTGCTCACGGACGAGGTAATAGCGAGTTTCGAGAATCAATCGCCGCGACAAGCGGGTTAACCGCGATCCGGGACTCTTCATGCTCGCAACCGACGCGTACTTTTGGCTGTTGGTACAAGTCTCGAGAAAGAGGACGGCGATACGCTCATCCGTACTAATGCCCGTTCCAGAAGCCGGAGTTTCGGGTTGAAGATACCCGACAGATGGCGAACAGCCCGCGAAAAGCAGGTCGTCAACGATCTTCGATCGCTCCGTATCGATATCCGGATCGATTTTATGCACAAATTCGACGGCGGAAGCGCGAAACGTAACTCCCGTGTCGTGCGTTGCCGCTCCGAGCCATACCGATTTGCCCTCAAAGGTTCCAGCGCTCCAAATACGAACATGATGGCGTTTCGAGACCGTGTTCAGCGATTTTTGAAAGACAAGATCGGGTTCGGCACCGTGGTAAACCAGCTTCGATACCGGAGCCGAGCGGTATGTTTGCATCGCGCTAAACGAAGAATAAACGCGTGCCGAAGCGCGGAGCGTGCTCGGATCCGTCGTGGACCAGCCGGCGTTCAGGAATGCTTCCGTAAGCTCGTCTCGCGAACCAACGAAAACTACGTTGACGAGATCGGGCGCGGGACGGCCGTCGGGCCGCGTTACTTCACGTGGCTGCTCGTCCACTAGGTGTGCAAGCGAGTCTGGCACTGGCGCGAGTGTCGCAGGCGCGACCGATGGAAGGTGTTCGGGAGAGAGGCGGGCCTCGAGTTCCATGTCGGTCCCGGGAACCAGCCTGATCTCAGGTTCCGGAAAGCGGAACATGGCGCAATGGATTACCAGGAACGCGCCCGCTCCAATCGGCCCTAAGCCGAATCGCAGCCAAAGCTGATCGGCAGCTCCGGTCAGTCCGATCAGCGAACGGTATACGAGGCGAAAGTCGGGTCTGTACCAGAATCCGTTGATCAACCCATTTGGATTGCGCGCCGCTAGAATCCCTTGAATCGTGCCGTCCGGTTTCACCTGCTCTCGCGCGTTGTCCACCGAGAGCAATTTGGCGTCGAGCGGAAACTGGTCGCCATCGGGCGTTTGGTAATAATCGAACTTCAATCGCAGACTGGCTCGCTCGTGTATCACTCCAAATCCGACACGCTTGACTCTTTGAACGCTGCCATAGATCCGGCTGCCGGACGGGATGAGAACTCGACCCTCGACCTCATAAGGAGAAGTGGCGACTGCGGTGAAAGGCGCGCCAGGTTTCGAGGCATAACTGGACAACCCCGTCAACAGGCGTATTTTGAGAGTCGGTTGTTTTGGTTGATCGGAAAGGGCTGTACGCGGCCCCAAGATGGCAGCAGCGAGAACCAACGCAAATACGCGGGCATTACTAAACATGAGCCCTATACGCCTTGCTCACCTTTATCGTGGCTAGATTGTACCAGCCGTGTCAAGCAATCGCCCAGCCAACCCTCGGGCGTAGGGGCAGTACTAAAGAATCTCACTAGAGGAAATGTCCGATAGCTGGGCGAAAGTTCTCAGCCTGGGCCGCAGTCAATTGCCGCTTTTTGGTTGTTCAACGCAATGGGAAATACGACGGCGTTTCAGGTTCCTTGATTGGTGTTATCGGCGATTTCGGGTCGAGAATGCGGCCGATATCGAAATTCATTTCTTCGAAATGCGCCCGCGTATCGCGGTCAATCGCTGGCCGCGTGAGTGCGCTCGCGATGCCGGTCTGCAGCTCGACGAGATCGGCTCGGATCAATTCGCCGGACGCTCCCGCCTCCGCCGAATACATCCGCGCCTTCATAATCTCGAGATACGAGCGCTGCAAGTTACGGCGCCACATGTCAACCCGAGTGTTCGAATACAGTTCACTCCATACGCCCTTTCGCAAGTCGGCCAGCAACTCCGGCACGCTGTATGCCGATGCGCCGTCAATGGCTTCCTGCTCGACCATACGATTCAGGCGCGAGGTGTCGAGCAACTTTCTCAATACCCACGATTGCGCTTCCAGAATATGATCGGCTTCGCCCGACGGCTCGATGCGCCGTAATATGTCGGGACGAATCAGGAAACGGGGAGTGATGAAGGCATTTTCATTCAGAAAAATAACCGAGGCTTTTTGGCGCTCTCGCGGCACGATGCTGAACCGCATGCCATCGCCCACCTTCACCATCTCCTGGCCCTCTATGCCCCCGACCCATCCGGCCACGGTGAGCATCTCGTTCGTCCACTGACCCAGCACGCGTTTGTAGAGATATTCGAGATCGCGCCAGTTCTGATCGGCTGTGGCCGGAACGAGCATGTCCATCACGCGCTGTAGATTCTTCAGGCCGAGCGCAGTCGAGCCAATCGGGTCGGCATCGCCAACCGACTCCATACGGTCGGCTGGATCGGCGTTTTCTCCGTTTTCGGTAATCCACCGGTACCAGGGTGTCTTTTCCTGCTCTCGCGCCCATTTATCGAGTGTTGACTTTTCGTCCTCGGGAGTGTGTGCGCCGTAAATGGTCGCGTAGCCCCAATGAATGGCCCAGCGGTCGTACGGGCCGATACGCGGTACAACATCCTCGGGCGGGAGTCCATCCTCGGGCTGGGCGACATAATTAAAGCGCGAATAATCTTCGATGGATGGCGAATAGCCCATCTCGTCGACCCAGGCCTTATCGCGCGCTTTGTTCGGCGGATACATGGCGCTGGCTTTCATGTTGTGATTCAAACCGAGCGCGTGGCCTACCTCGTGCGCGACGACGTACCGAATACATTCGCCGATCACGGCATCGGGCAGGGGCCAGGCGCGAGCACGCGGATCGAGCGGACCGACTTGCACAAAATAATTTCCTGCCATGCGATCGATAACGCCGTGATAGAAATAAATCTCCGCGAGGAGGATCTCGCCCGACCGCGGATCGACAGTCCAACCCGTAAAGGCAGTCGGGCCAATAAGAGGCTGCCAGCTTACCACGGTGTAGCGCGCGTCTTCCGGGCTCCAGTCCTCGTCATTGGGAGCAACTTCCCGCGCGACGATCGCATTGCGGAATCCGGCTTGTTCGAGCGCGGGACGCCAGTCCTCGATTCCCTGTTTCACATACGGAACCCATTTGGTTGGTGTTGCGGGATCGACGTAGATTTCGATTGGTTTAACCACGTCCGACACAGCCGCGGAAGGATCCTTCTTCTCGAGTCGCCACCGGAAGATGTAGTCGCGTATCGGCGCGCGGTATGTATTCATTCCGAAATCGAGGTGCGGGTTATTGATGAAGCCGACGCGTGGGTCGTACAAGCGGGGTTTCATCGGCTGCTCGGGCAGCTTGCGCATGCTGTGATGTAGAACGAACGAGGCGCTACTGACGGAAATCGGCAAGAGCCGATAGCCGGGCCGCTGCTCCACCGGTTCAGCTCCCGATATCGAGGTGTACGTATATGTACCCTCTACTTCGATATTGGTTGGATACGCGGTGACGCGCTCGATGAACGACCGGCTGGCATCGAAACCCTGAGCCTTCAAATACCTGCGCATGCTGAATTCAGGAACGTCAGTCGTAAACAGCTTCGTTACGTCAATGACCAGACTGCCGTCCGGCGAATGCGCCTCGACCGGGAACGCAATGATGATCGCCGGATTTGACATCGCTGCGACCGCGCGCGCAATTGGAAGATTGGCATCGGCCACGACAGCTGACCCGACACGACGAAGTAGAATCCTGTCTTCGACGAGATCCCAGACGACGGTGTCTTCACCAACCGTCGCGGTTCCGATTCCCAAAAGATCGGAGGCACGCGCGACCCTTGTCAACCACAGAAACTGCTTGCCAAGTTCACTGTGCGGAATCTCGTAATAGATCTTCGTGCCAACCTGGTCGACCTTGAATACACCGCTCTGTGTTCGCGCAGTGCGAGGAATCACCGCCGCATATTCTTTAAGTTCCTGCGCGGAACAAGAAGTGGCCAGCAGTAGCAGGACGGCGAGGCGATGCACGGCGCCGTTATACCAGATCTCCGGATGTGAGCGGCAGCCTTCTTATTCGCTTGCCTGTGGCGGCGAAAATCGCATTCATCAAGGCGGGCGCGGCGGGCGGCAAACCAGGTTCTCCGATGCCTGTAGGCGCTACTGTGCTCGGCACGATATGTACTTCAATTCGCGGCGTCTCGTTCATCGCGAGCGCCCCGAAATTGTTGAAATTAGTTTGCATTGTGTGGCCGCCTTCGATGGTGATCTGGCTCTTCAACGCGGCGGTAAGTCCGTAGACGATTGCGCCTTCAACTTGCGCCCGAATTCCATCAGGGTGCACAGGCGTGCCAACGTCCACCGCCGAGACTATGCGGTTCACTCGCACCGACCCCTTGCGAACCGCGACCTCCACCACGTTCGCGACATAGCTATTCATCGAGTAGTGACAAGCAATTCCGCGCCCTTCGCCCGGCGGCATGGGCTTGCCCCAGTCTCCTTTTTCGGCGGCAAGTTGCAGCACGGCCTTCAAACGCCCGGTATCGAGGGGACGGCCGCGGTCGCTGAGCGCGTTTTTCACCAGCCTTCGCTCGCCCAGCTTTTGCACGCGGAATTCGTAAGGATCGGCTTGAGCCGCATGCGCCATTTCGTCCACGAAGCTTTCCATCACAAAGCCAATAAACGACGCTTCGACAGACCGCCAATATCCTCGCGGGACAGCCGAGGATGCTGGTGAATACTCGAGCCTGTAGTTCTTCGTCAGATACGGCATCTGCAGCGTGCATCCCAACTCCGACGACTCGGGCGGCGCGTTCGGATTCCGCCATCCAACCAGTGATGTCGAGGCGCATTTGTGCCGCCACGCAAGAATGTTACCGTCCGCATCAAGCGCTCCGCTGATGCGGTGATACGAAGCGGGCCGGTAAAAATCATGCGTAGTATCATCCTCGCGCGACCAAACGAGCTGCACCGGCTTGCCCGTTCGTTTCGCGATCTGCGCCGCCTCGATCGCGTAGTCGTCGGCTCCTCGCCGGCCGAATCCGCCGCCCAGGAACGTCGTGTGGACCTGGATCCTCTCTGGCGGCAAGCCAGTTAACTTGGCGATCACGCCATGCACTGCATTGGGATTTTGCGTGGGCGCCCAGGCTTCTGCTCGATCGCTCTGAATGTGCACGGTGCAATTCATGGGCTCCATCGTGGCGTGGGCCTCGAACGGCAGCTCATAGTCGCATTCGATTTTCTTACGCGGCGGCGCATTCGCAATAGCCGCTTCGGCATCGCCTAAGTCAAGCACCACCTTCATCCGCGAATCGACAAGAGCGCGAAATTGCCGGCGAAGCGTTTCGCTGCTTTCGTGAACCGCGGGACCATAATTCCAATCGATCTTCAATTGCTTGCGAGCTTCGAGCGCGAGATACGTGGATTCAGCCAGAACCGCCACGCCGCCCCAGGCGCGCATGCCCTGTATCTCGGGCTCAATTTCAAAAACATCGTGAACCCCGCGTATGGCCTTGGCTTTGCTCGCATCGAAGCTCTTCACCTTGCCGCCAAAGACCGGACAGCGCTCGACCATCGCGTAGATCATTCCCGGCACGCGCACATCCAGCCCGAAGATCGCGCTGCCATCTGTCTTTGCAGGAATATCGACGCGCGGAACGGATTTGCCAATCAAATCGAAGTTGGCGGGGTTCTTTAGCGGAACTGTTGAGAGATCCGGCGCCGGTAACCGCGAGGCGGTCTCGACTAGCTCGCCATAACTCAGCTTCGAGTCGCCGTGCCACACCGCGCCCGCTTTTGCCGTGCAGGCTTCCCGTGCCACGCCCCACTTCTGGGCCGCCGCCGCAATCAGCAACTCGCGGGCAGCTGCGCCGGCAGTTCTAAGCGGCATCCACATACTAGTGACACTGTGGCTGCCAAACGTTCCCTGATTGCCATAGACGGGCTCGACTGGCGCATGTTCCACGCGCACGTTCTTCCAATCGACTCCCAACTCTTCGGCAAGGATCATAGGAAGCGAAGTCGAGACGCCCTGCCCCATTTCCGATTTCGAATAAATTAGCGTCACCACGCCGCCGCGGTCGATTTTCACCCACGCTTTTAGCGAGTTTGTGGCAGCTTCATCCGGCGCGCCCCGAGCCGGCCGCGTCACTTCGAAGCCGATGATCAGAGCCGCCGCGCCGGATTCGAGCGTCGCTTTCAATAGCGTTCGCCGGCTCAAGGTCGATGACGTCGCGCTCACAACTCACCTCCTAGCAGGTGGCGCAGACGGTCGTTTTCTGTCGTCTGCGGCTGGTTCAAATTCTTGGAGAAGGCAGGCCACACACAACGATGGCCTGCCCCACCGTACTACAACTTCACTGTCACAGTTTTGACTTCCGAATATTGTTGCAGCCCGTATTCTCCGAGCTCGCGGCCCATACCCGACTGCTTAAAGCCGCCAAATGGAGCCGCGGCATCGAAGACATCAAAGCAATTCACCCAGACCGTACCTGCCCGGACATTGTTGGCGATATAGTGCGCCTTGCTAATGTCGCGTGTCCAGACAGCTGCTGCAAGCCCGTACATGGTCTTGTTCGCGCGCTCGACAAGCTCATCCATGTCTTTGAACTTCAAAATGCTCATGACTGGACCGAAGATCTCTTCCTGCGCGATCTTCATGTCGTCTTTCACTTCGGCAAAGACGGTCGGCGCGACAAAATAGCCTTTATTGCCAACCCGATCGCCGCCGCACATGAGTTTGGCCCCTTCGCGTTTGCCAGCTTCGACGTAGCTCAATACTTTCTCGAATTGGGCATCGTCCACTTGTGGGCCTTGTTCGGTCGAGGCGTCGAGCGGATTGCCGACTTTGCGTTTCTTTGCTCGCTGTGTGCTGCGCTCTACGAATTCATCGTAGATTTTGTCTTCCACGAAGACACGCGAGCCGGCGCAGCAACACTGCCCCTGGTTGAAGAAGAGAGCGAAATGCGAACCCTCGACAGCCTGCTCCATGTCGGCATCGGCGAACACGATATTCGGGCTCTTGCCGCCCAGTTCCAGGGTGACGCGCTTCAGATTCGTTTCCGCGGCTGCCTGCATGATCAGATGCCCGACTTCGGTGGAACCCGTGAAAGCTACTTTATCCACGTCCATGTGCCGGGCAATGGCCTGACCCGCCGTAGGTCCGTATCCAGCAAGAATGTTCACCACTCCGGCCGGAAAGCCCGCTTCCAGGATCAGTTCGCCTACGCGCAATGCCGATAGCGGAGTTTGTTCGGCTACTTTCAGCACAACCGTGTTTCCGCAAGCCAAAGCCGGCGCCAGCTTCCAGGCCTGCATCAGCAGCGGGAAATTCCAGGGAATGATTTGCCCAACGACGCCAACCGGCTCGAGACGGGTGTAGCAGAAGTAATCGCCGCTAATGGGAATCGTCTTTCCCTGGATCTTGTCCGCCCAACCCGCGTAGTAACGGTAGCAGGCGATCGTCAGTGGAAGATCAGCAGTACGGGCGACATGCTGGGGCTTTCCATTGTCCAACGACTCGAGCGTTGCCAGTTCATCGGCGTGCTTCTCAATCAGGTCGGCTAGCCGGTTCATGAGCTTACCCCGCTCCGAAGCGGACATCAGCCGCCAGGGACTCTTCGAATGAAACGCCTTCCGCGCGGCCTTCACGGCAAGCTCCACATCGGGAGCGTCGGCTTCGGCAACTTGCGCGAGAACATCGCCCGTTGCGGGGTTCACGGTGTCGAATCGTTTGCCGGAAACGCTATAAACCCACCGATTGTTGATCAGCAGGTTTGTTTGCCGGATCGCGACTTTCGATTCCGGTTTCGTCAGAGTTGTTGCCATAAATCTCCTCTCAAATCTACCTTCCTGTCACGCATCGCTTCCCGCACGCCCAAAGTCGCACACGCCGTGCACAACCGTTGTGCATGCCGGAACCCGGTGCTGTGGACATCGTAATGCAAGGGACTGGGCGCGGCAATCCCCTTGATTGAGGAGAGACGAACTACCGCGACCCGATAGGGATCAAGGTTTACAATCGGGAGTGGCAGAAACATGAATATCTCGGTCAAGAGCGAGTACGCGCTCAAAGCGGTCTTCGATCTTGCTGTCCAATACCAAAATCTGCCGCCCGGGGCGCCTGGCATGCCACCGGTTAAGATCGCCGACATCGCCCGTCGTCAAAAAATTCCGCAAAAGTTTTTGGAATTGATTCTGGCTGGACTGAAACAAGGCGGTTTTGTCGATTCAAGGCGCGGCGCCGAGGGGGGCTATTTGCTCGCCCGGCGCGCGGACGCCATCACGATTGGAGAAGTGCTTCGGGCCGTTGAGAATGTAAAGGCCAAGCCACGCAATTCGAAGATCTCCGACCCTTTCTCGGAGGTATGGAAGCAGGTAGACCGGGCGATCTCGGACGTTTTGGACCAAACCACTTTTGGCGACCTTGCCCGCCTTTGGCGGGAGAAGCAGACACACTACGTCCCGAATTGGGACATCTAGAGGATTTTTGCGTGATCTATCAAGATAATTCGTTCAGTATCGGCCGAACCCCATTAGTCAAGCTAAACCGCGTGGTAGACGGAGCCCATGCTACCGTTCTCGCCAAGATTGAAGGGCGAAACCCGGCTTATTCGGTCAAATGCCGCATTGGAGCGGCAATGGTATGGGATGCGGAAGAACGCGGTTTACTGCGACCCGGCCGGGAAATTGTCGAACCGACCAGCGGAAATACAGGTATTGCCCTGGCGTTTGTAGCCGCGGCGCGCGGCTACCCAATCACCCTGACAATGCCCGAGACCATGTCGCTCGAAAGGCGAAAGGTGCTTAAAGTTCTCGGGTCGAACCTGATCCTCACCGAGGGAGTCAAAGGTATGAAAGGTGCCATCGCCAAGGCGGAAGAAATTGTTGCTTCCGACCCGGAGCGCTATTTCATGCCCCAGCAGTTTAAGAATCCCGCGAATCCGAAAATTCACTTTCAGACCACTGGCCCCGAGATCTGGGACGATACGGAGGGGAATATCGACGTTTTGGTCAGCGGCGTCGGAACCGGAGGGACGCTGACGGGCGTTTCCCGATACATAAAGCTGGAAAAGAAGCACCCCATGGTGAGCGTCGCTGTCGAGCCAAACACAAGCCCGGTCATCTCGCAGCGGCTGAACGGCGAAGAATTGAAGCCCGGACCCCATAAAATACAGGGTCTCGGCGCCGGATTTATTC
>JBAUZG010000405.1:0-14230 GCA_049585195.1 Bryobacteraceae bacterium
GCCCAACGCCACTTCTACATCCGTTGTCGACATCAACGTGAACGGTGAGATGACGGGTACATACACGACCGCGAGCGGCACCTCAAGTTTCGTCGCACGACTGTGCGGATGCTCGCCCTAGCGAGACGACCAGTGAGCAAGTGGGACCGGCAACATTAGTTAACTGGTAACTCGCCAGTGCGTCCGAGGCGATTTGGAACCCAGCACAGCCGATGAGAATTTCAGGAAGGTTCAAGGAAGCGCGACATCCTTAAAGCAGCTGTGAAGGGAATTCAAATGAAGGTTTTCATTACCCGGGATACGCCAGTAACAGATGGGGCGTTGAATACGATCGCCCACCTCCCGACCAGAAGCTTGCCACAGATTGTCGAAGAAGGCTTTTTCAAAAATCTGACAGACAAACATTTCATGCGCATCGCAGTTCTGCTCGCGCAGAAGGGATACGATGAGGGAGGCTGTCCGATTGGCGGCGTGGTGATCAGCAACGAAACCCGTCTGATCTTAGGTAAAGGGCATAACACGCTTGTACAGGAGAATCATCCTTACAATCATGGCGAGACATCGGCGATGCGGGATGCGGGGCGCCGCGATTTCAGCCTAACGACAATTTTTACCACCTTAAGTCCCTGTGATGTGTGCGCGACCTTAATCTATATGCGCCAATTCAATAGAGTGGTCGTGGGCGATGTGACGAATGCTTCGGGCAACGAGGAGATGCTCCGTCAAAAGGGCGTTCAGGTGGATATTCTGGAAGACCCCGAAGGCATCGCTCTCTACGCGAAATATCGGGCCGAAAAACCGGAGCTGGACATTGAAGACTGGAAAGGCCTGGCTGCTGTAAAACGAGGGCGTCCTTAGTTTTTTAAACGGCGTCAACCACGAAACGCCGAATTTCCCTAAATATATTTTTCGTTTCGCCGATAGAAAGGATGTGCTCACAAATCCTTCGTTAGCTCCTGTTTCCAAACTTCGTATTCCTATGGGTCCTGAGAAGGGAGAGCGAGTCATCTCCTGCACAGTGAACTCGTTTAAGGATGGCCGGCTACAGATCATGGCGCCGGAGGCAATACCCAGCGGCGCCGCTGTAAGTGTAGAGCATGAAGATGCTCTGCTGCTCGGCGAGGTGTTGGTGAGTGCGCCGAAACCGCATGCCTGGCACATCGAGATTCGAGTCGAACAAGTCCTGAATGGTCTGATGAACCTGATGGCGCTTCGCGCGAGGCTACTCAGGGAAATGCCAGCACCGAGTCCAGTGGAAGCTCCCGTGCGCTCAGAAAAGTAACGGGCGAGTGCCGGACGCGCACCAGGCCGGGCGGTAAGTGGACGGTGGGGCAGGTCATCGCCTTTTGTGGCCTGCCAGGTCAGTGGGCACGCAGACGACAAAAAACGATCGTCTGCGCCACCACGGCAGCTATTCAGGCAAGCGTTGCAAGCGCCGCCTCAAGCCGCTGGCGTCCCTTCAGCACAGGCGCGAACAGGTCGCCTACGTCGCGGAAACGGGCGATAGCATTTGCAATTGTGAAGTGCCCGGGATTCAGGCCCTTCTTCACCTCACCCCAGTCAAGCGGTGTGGCGACCGGCGCTCCCGCATGCGCTCTCACGACGTACGGTGCGGCGATGGTCTTGCCAAATCCGATCTGCATCCAGTCGAAATAAACGCACCCTTTCTTCCGGCCTCCCACGCGGCGCGGTTCGGTGAACAGATCCGGCGCTTCCTGTTCAGCCAGCCGGAAAATCAACTCGGCGAACTGTCGCGCCTGTTCATATGTGTAAACCGGCGCGAGAGGAATATAGACATGCAGCCCGTCGCCGCCGGTTGTCTTCGGATATCCATTCAACCCTACTCGCTTCAGAATCCTTCGCACAATTTGGGCAGCCTCAATTAGCCGTTCGAAAGGGCACTCGAACGGATCGAGATCGATCAGAACGAAGTCGGGATGTTCCAGAGACCCGGCGCGGCTCATCCAGGGGTTGTGATCGATGCAACCGAGGTTTACCAGATAAATTAGCGATGAGCGATCGTCGACTATCACGTAGTGATTCGTCTTAGGCGGATGTCCTTCGCGAACAGGCTCGAGTCGAAGCCAATCCGCGAAATGCTCTGAAGCGTTCTTCTGAAAAAAATATTTTCCTGTAATTCCATTTGGATAGCGCTTGAGCGATAACGGGCGATCTTTCAAGTGCGGAAGCAACCATTCCGAGACCTCATCATAGAACCGCAACAAGTCGCGCTTCGTATAGCCGTCGGCGGGGTAAAAAACTTTGTCAAGATGCGTGAGCTTCAAGGTGCGGCCGTCGATCTCGACCACAGCTTCCTTGCCGTCGAGTGGAAGCGGCTCGCGTTCGTGCGTCTTTTTAGTTGCCGACTCACGCTTCTTGGCGGATTTTGACCTGTTGTTACTCTCCTTCTCTCTTACCACTTCACTTGCCGCCTTATCCTCTCTCAGCCCAAGAAAAACAGGCGCGCGCAGCATATCGTCATCCGTCCATTGCTGAAAGCGGATCTCGCAAACCAGTTCGGGCTTCACCCAGGTCACGCCTTTGATTTGGGGCCGCGGCGTGAAAGGGCAGGTCTTTGAAACCAGCGGCGCGAGGCGCTCCGCAATCTCCTTCATCTTTCTAGCGTCAAACCCGGTACCCACTTGCCCGGCATGCCGCAACTGCTTGCCCTCCCAAACTCCTAACACAAGGGCGCCAAAGTAATCGCGTTCGCCCTGCGTAAACCCGCCGATCACGAACTCCTGCTGGTCCTGAACCTTGACCTTCAGCCAGCAGCGGGACCGCCGGTTTTCATAGCGGCTATGCCGGTCTTTCGCAACGACGCCCTCGATGCCCATCTTCCGAACCGCCTCGACGATGTTCTCAGGCTCTGCGTGAAAATGCTGAGACAAGCGGACGCGATCTTTCCAGTTAACGGATTTTTCGAGCAAACTCTTGCGGGTCTCGAGCGGCACGCCGCGCAAATCGTAGCCGTCAAGATACAGCAAATCGAACACCATAAGTTGCACTGGATTGGTCTCGAGAAGCGGGCCAAGTTTCGCCGGCGCCGTAGAGATTCGCGGCTGAATGAGTTCAAAACGCGCGCGCCCTTCTTCGTCGAGCACCACAATCTCGCCGTCGAGGATGGCAGATTTAGCACTTACAAGTGAAGGCAGGACGTGCAGCTCCGGGTATTGTGCCTCGGCACGCTTACCTCGTCGCGAGTCGATCCTCAACTTGCCTTTTTCAACAAAGCAAAGCGCGCGAACGCCATCCCATTTCAGTTCGTAAATCCATTGATCGCCGGACGGAGGCTCCTCAGTCAATGTGGCCATCATCGGTTCTATGCTTTCGGGCATCGCCGTTTTTTTCGCGCCGGCTATTTCGCTCACCTCTACCGGCGAATCGTTGGCCGCAATCTGCTCCTGAGTACGCCTGGTTTTGACGCTCCAGGCATGCTGCTCGGGGTCCCATCCGGGCACGGCGTATTCGTCGGGTTTCTTCAACAAGAGCCACTCGTTGCCCTTCTGGCCTTTTTTCATGCGGACCAGCGCAAATGCCCCGCGCAGTTTTGTCCCTTCCAGAAAGAACTTGAAGTCACCGCGGTCGAGTTGCTCCTGGGCGGTAGGGTCGTCAAGCAGATGGTAACGGCCGATATCCCAGAGCATGACGCTGCCGGCCCCATAATTCCCTTGGGGAATGTTGCCTTCGAAGTCGCCATATTCGATGGGATGGTCTTCCACTTTCATGGCGAGCGACTTACGGGCTGGATCGAGTCCGGGGCCTTTTGGTACTGCCCAGCTCGCAAGCGCTCCGTTGACCTCCAGCCGGAGATCGTAATGGAGACGCGTGGCCCGATGACGCTGAACGCAGAACATGCCTTCGGGAGATTCTGTTTTTTGAGGTTTCTTAGCGGGCGGCGGTTCAGGCGTTTCGGCAAACCGGCGTTTCCGGACATATTCTTCAAGCGCCATGTTCGCGATTGTATGCTGGCGGCTGTAAGCGTGCCATAATTGTCGCTCCGTGGTAGTGAATATCTAAAGGTGAAGATATGAGAGCCGACCGTCTGTTATCCGCTCTTCTGATGCTCGAAGAGCACGGCCGGCTGACCGGACGCGAGTTGGCAGAGCGGCTCGAGGTGTCGGAGCGCACAGTGCAGCGGGATATGAAGGCGCTCGGCGCTGCTGGTCTGCCGGTCGTCGCCATTAGTGACGCGGAGACGAGCTGGCAGCTTGACGAAAATTGGCGATCGCAAGCGCCTGAACTCGATGAAGTCGAGCTGCGGATGCTCCTGATGGCGCAAACGCGCGCTATCGGCGACCGGATTGGGACCGCGGCTGGACGAGGACTAGACAAACTCTCAGCCCTGCCACTGTCGCTGCGCGAGCAGTCATCCTCGATGCGACAGCGAGTTTACGTCGATACAACCGGCTGGCGCGGGACGCCCGAGAATCTCTCGATGTTGCCGGTTGTTCAGGACGCGGTCTCACTCGATCGAAAGCTGGCGATGACGTACTGGCGGGCTACCGGCGAGCGTGTAGAACGAATTGTCGATCCGCTGGGCCTTGTCGCCAAAGGCAGTACCTGGTACCTCGTTGCGCAAACACCCGAGGGATTTCGTACGTATCGTGTGTCGCGAATTGAACAAGCCAGGATGCTTGACGCACCGAGCGAGCGGCCGCCAGATTTCGATCTCCCAGGCTATTGGAAATTGTCTACGGAGCGATTTCAGGACGAAGTGAGCAGTTTCATGGAAGCGCACCGCCGAGTCATTGCGGAGAAGGAGGAAGCCGAGCGTCGCGCTGCCCAGGAACTGGAGATCGCGAAACAAGTGCAGGCAAGACTGTTTCCACAGACGCTGCCGCCGCTTAAGACCCTCGAATACGCTGGTATCTGCGTTCAGGCTCGCCAAGTCGGCGGGGATTACTACGATTTCCTCGATCTGGGGCAGGGAAGGCTCGGAATCGTGATCGGCGACATTGCGGGAAAAGGAATCGCCGCCGCTCTCCTGATGGCCAACCTACAGGCGAATCTCCGCAGTCAGTGTGCCATCGCATTGGAACAGCCTGAACGCTTCTTGCGATCAGTGAACCAGCTGTTTTACGAGAACACGTCCGACAGCGCTTACGCCACACTCGTTTTTGCCGTATACGACGACAAACTGCGGCGCTTGCGCTACGCCAATTGCGGGCATCTCTCTGCTTTTCTCGTCCGTGGCGATAACGTTCTCGAACGGCTCGATTCCACGTGTACGGTCCTCGGCCTGTTTAAAGAGTGGGAGTGCGAGATTCACGAACTTTCACTCGACCCGGGAGATATGCTTGCGCTCTACACCGATGGCGTAACGGAATCGTTCAACGATGCAGGGGAGGAATTTGGCGAACAGCGCTTGATCGAGGCGTTGCTGCGGCATCGCAAGCTTCCGTCCCGCCCTTTGCTCGACTCGGTTGTCAGTGATATTCAGCAGTTCAGCCCGCGCGAACAGTACGACGACATCACGATTCTAGTGGCCAAGTGCGGAGATTAGTGCCCAATCGCTGCGTTCATCGATCCCTGCCGGTAACCTTCCACATCGAGCGTCACGTAATGAAAGCCCAACGGTTTAAAGATATCCGCAAGCTTCTCGAAGAGAATGGGCGATAGCGCTCGCCCCAGCTCTTCTTTCGCTATTTCAATCCGTACCAGATCGCCATGAAACCGGACCCGGAACTGCCGGAAGCCGAGCGCTTTGATCGCTTCTTCCCCTTGCTCGATGGTTTTGATTGTCTCCACTGTGACTGGCGTGCCATACGGAACTCGGGAACTGAGGCATGCCGCGGCTGGCCGATCCCAGACGGAAAGCCCTGCTCGGCGTGCCAGCTCGCGGATCTCAGTCTTCGAAAGGCCCGCATCAACGAGCGGCGCTTCCACACGATGCATTTTCGCTGCCCGTTGACCTGGCCGATAGTCGCCCAGATCGTCCTTGTTCACGCCATACACAATGTGGTCAAACCCATTGTCGTCCGCGTAGGAGTCCAGGCATGTGAACAACTCGTCTTTACAGTGGAAGCAACGATCCTTATCGTTCTTTACATAATCCGGATTGTTGAACTCGTCCGTTGCGATGTATTCGTGCCGGAAGCCTGCCTCGCACGCGAAAGCCTCGGCATCGCGTTTATGTGACGCTGGGATCGACGCAGAGTCGGCCGTAATCGCCACCATAGCATCGCTAAGCACTTTGTGGGCCGCCCATGCCAGATAGGCGGAATCGGTTCCGCCCGAGTACGCCACAATGACACGGCCCATCGCGCGCAATCGCTCAAAAAGAAGCTGCTCTTTCGAATCCAGGTCTGCGGGTCCCGCGCCTTGCGGCCGCGCCTGAATAGTGACAAAAGCCGCCATACCCGAAGTGTATAGCACCGGCCGCCACACTTCGATAAAACGGGCCTGGCCGTGGCTGCCCGGCCCCATTAGTGCCATTCACCTGGCATTTCGCTCGGCTCAAAAATGCGATCCATTGTTTTCCGAATGTCGGGCGATTTCATGAACCAGTTCCAGACCCTCTCGGTTCGCAGGTTTTCCGCGCTAAGTAGCACGATGCCCAGATCGATTCCTAGTAGCTCGGCATCGACCCATCGGGTGTCGGGCTGAAAGGCGTCGGCAAATCCGTATGGACCGTATATCAAGTCGCCGTACTGATCGTGCATTGTGCGCAAGACCGGCAGGCAGATGTCCGGCGTAAACATCAAGGAACCGCCCGCCGCACAAGGCACAACCGTGCCGTCCCAATTCCTGAGACTCGTCATCGCACCCCAAATCACATAGCCTATGTCGCTGTCGGAGGCCGTCACGCCCCAGAGATTCTCTGAGTAATCCGGATACTGGCTCCGCAGGCTCAAGCAATACGCCCGGTGCGCTCTCGTCGCAATGATCGAGTTTTGAAAGTAGTCCAGGTGAAACGGAGGGCCATCGCGCAAACCCTCCAGCTTCAACCAGGCTTGCGGGAACTGGTGCGTGAAAATCGGACCCCGTCCCACAAAGCTGTATTCATCGAAAACGATCGAGTCGCGGTGAAAGCTATACCAGGTCTGTACGGGCACCGGATGGGTTCTCGACGCAATCGCAATAATCTGAAGAATGACATTTTCGCGATAGTTGGCCCAAACGCCTCGCAAAAAACCGGCGCCCGGCTTCCATCCCATGCGCATCAGGTTGGTGTTTGGGTCTAGCATCCACAGAAAGTCCACCCGGTCGTAAATCTCCTGCGCAAGGTCGGGAATGTTGGGGTCGTCGAGAAAGCATTGCTGCGCGGTGATCACTCCTGCTAGCAGGATGGCCGTGTCAATGGATGACAGCTCGCATTCCCAAGCGCGCTCCCCGGTCTTCCTGTTGACGAAGTGATAAAACCATCCAAGATAGTGTTGCTGCTCGTATGCCAGATGCCGCATTGTAGTTGTGATCCTGCCCCGAATCGCCTCAGGGTCCATCCAACGGCGGTGATAGGCGATGCATAATGCCGTCAGCCCGAATCCGGTTGAAGCCATGCTCGCCACGTCCGCCGCGCGACCGTTTAGGGGAAGGCCATCAGCCCGCGACCGGTCGAGTACTAGGCCCGTATGCGGGTCTGCCTGTTCCCAAAAATACCGGAACGCCCTTCGCCCTATATCCTCCAGTAACTCGTTATCCGCAGATGACAAAGGCATGCCCGTGTCGGCAAACAGAGAGGCCGCGGCCGCTGCCTGCAAAAACGCCCGCCGAGTGAGCTGCCGCACAAGCATATCCTAACCCGCGACTTATACTGAACCTTGTGACGCCTAGACAGTTCGCGGATACCGTCCGCGGCGTATTCGGTTTCCCGGTCACGCCGTTCAAGACGGACCTTACTCTCGATTTAGATGCTCTATCCCGTAATGTCGATGAGATGGCTTCCTACCCGTTCTGCGCCCTGGTCGCCGCCGGCGGAACGGGCGAGCTTTATTCACTCTCGCCGGATGAAGTCGAGCAAATCGTCCGCACCACCGTCCGCGTTGTCAATGGCCGGATGCCGGTCGTAGCGGGAACGGGCTTTAACGTTCCCCTCGCCGTCGAAATCGCCCGTCGGGCGCAAAAGGCTGGAGCACAGAGTATTCTCGCCCTGCCTCCGTATTACACTGGAGCCCCCTTCGAGGGCGTTTGCGATTACTACGAAGCCGTCGGAAGCGCAACGGAACTACCGCTCATGATCTACAGCCGCGATTGGGCGGTCTTTACGCCCGAAATGGTTGCGCGGCTCGCCGACCGTGTTCCCACCTTGGCCGCCTGGAAAGATGGCCAAGGCGACATCCGCCGCTATCAGCGCATCATGACTTATAACGGCGAACGCTTAGCTTGGTTCGGTGGTCTGGGCGACGACTGCGTGCCCGGTTACTTTGCCATCGGAGTGCAGGCATACACCTCGAGCATTTCTAATATCGCCCCGGCATTATCGCTCGCCCTTGCGGAGGCCGGCATCCGTCGCGATTTCGAAAAGTTGAACGACCTCATGACGCGCTACGTGCATCCGCTCTACGCCATCCGCGAACGCGTGCGGGGCTATGAAGTCGCAGTCATGAAAGAAGCCATGGAACTACTCGGCATGTCCGCCGGGCCCGTCCGGCCGCCGCTCACCAAATGCGGCGCTCAGGACCAAGAAGCTCTTCGTCAGTTAATCTCCGTCTATGCCGATTGGACAAAGCCGGCCTTGCTGAAGCGCTAGGATTTGAAGTGGCTCCGCTTTTCTTACGCGTCCATCCGTCCGATAACGTCGCCATTGTGGTAAGTCCCGATGGCGTTCCGGCGGGCAAAGCCGATGCATCCGGTGTCACGGCACAGGAATACATTCCGCAAAGTCACAAGATCGCACTCTCCAGCCTGAACGTGGGCGAGCCCGTCGTGCGCTACGGCCAGGTCATCAGCTATATGAACCGTTCGCTTCAGCCGGGTAGTTGGGTTCGCCAGGAGCTGTTGGAACTGCCGCCGCGTCCGCCGCTCGATCAACTGCCGCTAGCCACCGCCGTGCCGGCCACGCTCCCTCCACTTGACGGCTGCACGTTCGAGGGCTTTCTCAATCCCGACGGAAGCGCCGGCACGAAAATCATTCTCGGCATCACAACCACCGTGCAGTGCGTGGCGCCGACGGTTGACTATGCCGTCCGCCGCATCAAATCGGAGCTGTTGCCGCGCTTTCCAAACGTCGACGACGCAATCGCTATTACGCACGGCTACGGCTGCGGCGTGGCCATCGACGCGCCCGGAGCCGCAATACCCATCAGCACTCTGAAACACATCAGCCTGCATCCCAATCTTGCGGCCGCTCCGCTTGTTGTCAGCCTTGGTTGCGAGAAGCTTCAACCGCAGCGCCTGTTTTCAGATTCGCTGCCTGTTCTCGAACCGGCAAACGTTATCCGGCTTCAGGATCAACTCGGGTTTGCCGCCTGTGTTGCCGCCATTATGGAAGCGGCCGAGAAGCGGCTCGCTATGCTGAACCGGAGGACGCGGCGAACCTGTCCCGCATCCGGCCTCGTCGTCGGTCTGCAGTGCGGCGGAAGCGATGCCTTCTCGGGCGTGACCTGCAACCCCGCCGTCGGATACGCAGCCGATTTGCTCGTGCGCGCCGGAGCCACTGTCCTGTTCTCCGAAGTCACCGAAGTGCGCGATGCAGTTCATCTTCTGACGCCGCGCGCCATCAATGAAGACGTGGGTCGCGCTCTCATCCGGCAAATGCAGTGGTACGACGAGTATCTTGCCGCGGGCGGCGCCGATCGCAGTGCCAATCCGACGCCCGGCAACAAGCGTGGCGGCCTCTCAAACATCATGGAAAAAGCACTCGGCTCCATTGCCAAGGCCGGCTCTACAGCCATACAAGCTGTAGCCGGACACGGCGAGAAAGTCACCGCGAAAGGCCTGGTATTTGCCGCCACGCCCGCGAGCGATTTCATTTGCGGCACCCAACAGCTCGCCTCCATGAACCTCCACGTGTTCACAACCGGGGAGGGTTCGCCGTATGGGTTGGCTCTTGTCCCTGTTATTAAAGTTTCGTCGCGAACCGCTCTCGCCGAGCGGTGGCACGATCTGATCGATATCGACGCGGGCCGCATCGCGACAGGTCAGGCTACAGTCGAACAGGTCGGCTGCGAAATATTTCAATTAATACTTGAGGTAGCCAGCGGTAAAAAGAAGACCTGGGCCGACAAATGGGGTTTGGCCAACAGCTTAATTCCGTTCAATCCGGGTCCTGTTACTTGAATTTCCAGTCTTGGGGGCTGACGCTCTTTCCAGCCGCTCGTACTCTTTCAGAACCTTGTTGATATAGGAAATGGTTTCCGGATAGGGCGGAATCCCGTGATACCGATCGACAGCGGCCGGACCCGCATTATATGCAGCCAGCGCCAACCGCGCGTCACCTCGATACCGAAGTAGTAAATCGCGCAGGTACTTCGCGCCGCCCAGTGCGTTTTCCGTCGGCGAATCGGCTTTGACTCCCAGCTGGTTCGCCGTCCCGGGCATCAGCTGCATCAGACCCACCGCACCTTTAGGCGAAATGGCGTCCGGGTGCAAGCCAGATTCCACTGTTGCGACTGTCTTCACAAAGTTTGGCGGCAAGGCTTCCGAATCGCTGGCCCGCTTCAGTGCCTCTGCTACCGAAAGAATGTCTTGTGGCTTATTTTGGTTTGGTGACGCTAAATCGTCCGGAACCGTTTCTATGGACTCTATTTCGCTGCTAGCGATCTCAATCGTGCCGCGGTCCACTGCGAGCGAAACATCGTCGCCGGATGTTGTCTGGCTGCGAGCCTCGATTTCTGTCCCATTCCGGAGGTGAACTAAAACCGCGCCCTCGACTACGCAACAAGCAACAAGACTGAGGAGAAATACACGAGCCAGCCCTGATTTCATTTACTGTGGTATGCAGTCTTCACTATAACGGATTCCTGCTCGACACCATTCTCAGTGCTATCCTGCTCCCGATTCTCTCCTGGCTCCGAGTAGAGCAGTTCATGCTCGAGGAGCGTCGTACAGACCAGTGCCTTAGCCGAAAGATCAGCAAGATTACTTTCTTTGCCATATCGGGATCCAAACAGCTCAGAAACTTCCTGCAGCTGCTTCCGGATGCTGGCCACATAACGCGCCATCGCCGCATGTTCGTCCCGGCTCAACGCATATCGAGCTTGCGTCTTCTCCACAGGCATCATGTAAGTAGCGTCCCCAAAATCACAACTCCACCCTTAGCACAAGTAAACGGCCTATTTTGTGCATTTAGGGCGCTTTTGGCACTTCTGAAACTATCGTTTGGTACTTATTTGTTCACCGGATAGAATCAGGCCATGGGAACTCCCCTCGCGCTGCGCTGCGCTGTCTGCTCGCTCACTTATGCTCCCAACAAGCTGATGAATCTTTGCGATTGTGGAGGACCGCTGCTCGTCAGATACGACCTCCAAGCACTCCGCGCGTCTTCAAGTGTTGACCAGGTCGCTTCGGGTCCTCGCTCGCTGTGGCGCTACCATGTTCTGCTGCCTGCCGACCCTGCCGCTGCCGTCACCCTGGGCGAGGGACTCACTCCTTTGCTGCCGCTCCAGTCGCTTGGCAGACGGTTAGGACTTGCGGACCTGTGGGTGAAGGACGAAGGACGAAATCCCACTGCCTCCTTCAAAGCGCGGGGCATGTCGGTTGCCGTTACCATGGCGCGAAGCCTTGGAGCAAAGAAATTGGCGGCGCCATCGGCCGGCAATGCAGCAGGCGCGCTCGCTGCCTATGCGGCTGCCGCGCAACTTGAAGCCCACATCTTTATGCCGCGTGATGTTCCTCAGTCGAACTACATCGAATGTAAGGCTGCGGGGGCCCACGTCACGCTCGTCGATGGCCTGATCAGCGATTGCGGCCGAATTGTTGCCGAGCGGAAACAAGCCGAAGACTGGTTTGAAGTAAGCACGCTGAAGGAGCCGTACCGGATCGAAGGCAAGAAAACCATGGGATTCGAAGTGGCTGAGCAATTCGGCTGGACTCTGCCCGACGCCATTCTCTATCCCTGCGGCGGAGGTGTCGGCCTCATTGGCATGTGGAAGGCGTTTGAAGAGCTCGAGTCGATCGGATGGATCGGCGCCAAACGGCCCAAAATGATCGCGGTTCAAGCTGAAGGCTGCGCGCCGATCGTGAAAGCGTTCGAGCAAGGCATGCCTTACAGCGACTTTTGGCCCCAGGCATGCACCGTCGCCAGCGGCCTTCGCGTTCCCAAGGCGCTCGGCGACTTTCTCGTCCTGCGGGCCATTCGAGAAAGCGGCGGCTGCGCGATTGCGGTAAGCGACCGTGAAATGATCGACTCAGGCATTGAACTGAATGAGGGAGATGGTGTTTTCGCCGCCCCGGAAGGAGGCGCCTGCGTGGCTGCGTTGCGCAACCTGACTAAAACCGGTTTCCTGAAGCCAAACGACCGGATTGTGATCTACAACACTGGGTCTGGATTGAAATACCTCGAGGCCTATGCCACCCGATATCCAAGAAGCACAGCAACTGACCAGGACAAGCTCGGAGGATTAATCACACCACGCTAAGCACAAAAACAGCCGGTAGCCTCGCGGTGGCGCGACCTGCCTGCAACTAACTCGATCCGCCGGAATCCAATGGAATCAGGGAGGTATAATGCCGAATTATCATAAGGATGCAGAAGCCATCTCTCGCCTCTCGCCAGAGCAGTACGAGGTGACGCAGCATAACGGGACGGAGCGCCCCTTCAAGAACGCCTACTGGGACAATGAAGAACCAGGTCTTTACGTGGACGTGGTATCCGGGGAGCCCCTATTCACCTCGATGGACAAGTTCGACAGCGGGTGTGGTTGGCCCAGTTTTACTAAACCAATCGAGGCCAAAAACGTCATTGAGAATCGCGATACTAGCCACGGCATGACCCGGATCGAGGTTCGCTCGAGGTCTGGCGATAGCCATTTGGGCCATGTGTTCCCGGACGGCCCTCGTGAAGCAGGCGGTCTGCGTTACTGCATCAATTCCGCTTCGCTACGCTTCATCCCTTTCGATCAGCTCGAAAGCGAAGGATACGGCCACTACCGGCAACTGTTCCAAGCATCAGGAGAAGGATTGAAGAAGTAATATGTCCACTGAAACTGCCATTCTTGCCGGCGGCTGCTTCTGGGGTATGCAGGATTTGCTGCGCCGGTACCCGGGCGTAATCTCGACGCGTGTCGGCTATACGGGTGGCGACGTCCCCAATGCAACGTACCGCAATCACGGAACACATGCCGAAGCGATCGAGATCGTTTTTGACCCGCAACAACTCAGTTATCGGAAGCTTCTGGAATTCTTTTTCCAGATCCACGACCCGACCACGCTGAACCGTCAAGGAAACGATAAGGGAACGAGCTATCGTTCGGCGATTTTCTACACCAGCGAGGAACAGAAGCGGATTGCAAGCGACACTATCGCGGAGGTCCAGGCCTCCGGGCTGTGGCCCGGGAAGGTTGTGACTGAAGTCACGCAAGCCGGTCCGTTCTGGGAAGCCGAGCCAGAACATCAAGACTATTTGGAGCGTTATCCAGGTGGCTACACTTGCCATTTCGTTAGGCCTGAATGGAAGCTTCCGAGCTCAATGGCGGCACACCCGGCGCGTTAGACAAAGGTTGAAGGCAGGTACGTAGTTCGGTCGGTGACCCAAACCACCCATTCCCAAGATTGCAACCGTATCCGGCGGCTTTGCAGCCGTATTGCGCAGCGCATTGAAGGTTGTGATTCCTGCGCAGAGTAATGGGGCCGCATCGACGCTCTTCAATGAATCGGGAACGGCAGCGAGTGTCTGTGCAGGGGCCACTACATAGTCTGCATAGCCGCCATCATAAACAACGCCGGGAATCAATGGATTCTGACAAGCAACCAGGTCGCCACGACGGCAGGGCTCACAACTGCCGCAGTGGCCACCATACCAACCGATACCAACACGCTGACCCGCCTTCCACTAAGAAACGCCGTCTCCGACAGAATCAATTTCTCCTACAATCTCGTGACCGGGCACGCGAGGATAGGTTATGAAGGGGAGAAGACCGGCAACCGTGACAGAGTCGCTGTGACAAACTCCGCACGCTTCGACCCGCACCCTCACTTCGCCTGCTCCTGGTTCGAGAACGTGTAAGCGTCTGGTAAACCGCCTTGCGCCTCGAGGAGGATAGCGTGATCAGGCTTGAACGGCAGCGTCTAAGGGCTTCCAGTTATGGGGCAACAGTTCGGCGAGCCGATTCACAGGATGTGTAGCGAT
>JBAUZG010000406.1:0-19771 GCA_049585195.1 Bryobacteraceae bacterium
TCTACAATGCGACGGCCGCGCCCTTCGAGTGGAAAAAGGCCGTTGTCTTCCCTTCTAAACCTAAATCCAAGTACTCTGATTTATGCAAGTAGACACTAGATTGAAAATTTTGGACTGTCAAACACAAGGAAACCGAATAACAGCGGCAAATAGACGACGGACGCAAGAAGCAGACCGCGCGCGCGTTGCGGAATGCGCTCTCTGGACAGTTGCACACCGAAGTACAGAAACGCCATATCGAGCACGATTGCGGCGACGAAATACACATTTCCTGCCATGCGCAGAAGGGTCGGAGCCAAAGTAACAGGAAGCAGCAGGAAAAGCGAGACCAGGATTTCGAGAGTCAATGCTTTTCCATTCGGCTGCACTACCGCAAGCATCTTAAGCCCCGCGCGTTCATAGTCTTCGCGATAAATCCACGCAATTGCGTGGAAATGCGGAAATTGCCAGAAGAAGAGAATGCCGAATAGCACCCACGCTTCAATACTGAGATGGCCGCTTGCGGCGGCAAAGCCAATGAGCGGAGGTACCGCGCCCGGCAGCGCTCCAATTGTCGTACAAATTGGAACTCTGCGTTTCAGCGGTGTGTACGCACATAGGTAGCCAACGGAGGTCGCAAGTCCGAGACCGGCCGTTAGCGCATTGTTAAAAACCAAGAGCTCGAGCATGCCCAGGATCGACAAAGCTACGCCAAACAGAAGGGCAGAATGGGGTTGGACCGTTCCTGCCGGAATGGGTCGTTTGCTGGTCCGCTTCATCTGCGCATCGATACCACGCTCATACCACTGGTTCAATGTTGCGGCTCCGGCCGCCATCAATGCCGTACCCAGAAGAGCATGCAAGAATGCTGAAAAGCCGAAGCTTGATTTCGTGCCGTAGCAATAGCCAACAGCAGTGGAAATAACTATCAAAAGCGTAATTCTTGGTTTCGTGAGGCGAAAGTATTCCTGAAGAGTCTGGAAGAGAGTAACAGTTTCATCGCGCGTCTCCAGCCACTGCGAGGCAGCCTGTTGTTCCTTCCCCATAAAGCGTTGCACCCGAGATGTGCTCCCGTTCACAATAGTACAACCCGCCACGCTCGTCGATTGGGATTCCGGGCAGTACTCGCTATTTGAATGGGCTAACATAGCGCTAAGGCAAAGGCGGCAGATGCGCTGGAATGCCCACGCGAGACAGGGTGGAAGGTTGATGAAACACACCTGGATATTGGCAGCGGCTATTTTACTTGTGGGCGAAGCCTCCTCGGCAGAGAACGTCGCGCGCCACTTGGCACTGCGTTCGCGGGTCGAGTTGTTCCGGGGCAGCAATCAATGGAGCGAGGTACGGGTCGATTATGCTTTCGATCCTGCCAAAAGCGCGCTGATTGTCTGCGATATGTGGGATAAGCATTGGTGTAGCGGAGCAAATGCGCGGGTGACCGCGCTAGTGAAGAAACTCGAGCCCGTTCTCGAGACGGCGCGGCATAAGGGAATGATCGTTGTGCACGCGCCATCTGAAACGATGTCATTCTATGCCAACACACCACAACGGCAGCGCATGCTCTCGTTGCCGGCATTTGCCCCGCCAAAAGAGCTGAACATCACTGCGCCACCCCTGCCTATCGACGATTCAGACGGCGGCTGCGATACTCCGGGTGAGAAAGAACATCGGGCTTGGACCTGCGAACATTCGGGTCTGACGATCGCGCCGGAAGATTATATTTCGGACAGCGGGCGGGAAATCTACAATCTCTTGCGCTCGCGCGGCATCGAGACGGTATTTTACACCGGCGTCCACGCCAATATGTGCATTTTGAATCGCACATTCGTCATAAAGCAAATGACAAAGTGGGGCGTGCACTGTATTCTGCTAAGAGATTTGACAGATGCTATGTACAGTCCGCGGGACGCGCCGCACGTAAGTCATCAGCAGGGCACGGAACTGGTAGTGGAATATATCGAGAAATATTGGAGCCCAACAGCCCTGTCCGATGAATTGACTGGCGCACTGCGATAGAGCTCTGCGTTCCCGGTCGAACGCCTCAAGGGAACTTATAGTCCGGCAATCTCGTCTGAACCAATCATGACGAGCGTCGAACAGGATATTCGCTACGCCGTTCGCGGCCTCCGGAAACAGCCCGGCTTTATCGCTATGGCCATCATCGCCCTGGGTCTCGGAATCGGTTCGGCAACGGCAATCTTCAGCGTCGTCGAGAACGTGCTGTTCGAGCCCTTCCCGTACCGGCAGGCCGAGCGCATTGTTTCCGTCCAGGTGCACGACTTGCAGCGCAGCGAGCCCGGCGGCCGCGGCGCATACACGACCCCGGAGTTCCTCGAGATCCGGCGCCAAACACACACTCTCGAAGAGACGGTCGGTATCAACAATCTTGACGTTCTCTACACAACACGCGAAGGGACCGAGCGTCTTCAGGGCGTCCGCGTCACCTCCAATACGTTCGACTTTCTCGGCATTCAGCCAATCCGAGGGCGTGGCCTCCATCTAGACGATGGCAAGGCCGGTGCGCCCCCTGTTTTCGTCATGAGCTACAAGATGTGGAGCAAGTACTGTAATCGCGACCCACAGGTTCTCGGCAAAACGTTCCTGTTGAATAACGAGCCGCGCGCGCTCGTCGGCATCATGCCGCCACGATTCACCTACTTTGGGGGCGACATCTGGTATCCGCATAATCCTGATCTCGGCGAACCAGATGCCGCGCGGTCCTATTACTTTCTGCAAGGCAGACCCAAACCGGGAATGACGATGCGGGATGTGGCAAATGATTTCGAGATCGTCGCCCGGCGCTTAGCCAAGACTTATCCGGATCGCTACCCGGAAAAATTCAACATCCACGTCGAGAACCTTACGGACATGGTTGTAGGCCGCTTTCGCAATACGTTATTGACACTGCTCGCGGCGGTAGGCTTGCTCTTGTTTATAGGTTGCACGAATGTGGCAAATATGTTGTTGGCTCGTGCCACATCTCGCGAGAAGGAAATCGCGATTCGTTCCGCTCTGGGGGCCAGTCGCTGGCGTATCGCGCGACAAATGCTGGTCGAGAGCGCCCTGTTGACGAGCGGCGGCCTTCTCTTCGGTTGCCTTCTTGCCTATGGCGGCGTAAAGGCTCTCATCCTGATGATCCCGGACGACACCATTCCGTCCGAAGCAGTTATCACCCTGAACTGGCGCGTTCTACTGTTCAGCCTCGGTGCGGCTGCGCTCACCACATTTCTGGCCGGATTGATCCCCGCTCTCCATGCCAGCCGGAAGCAGCTTGCTGAGCCCTTGAAAGACTCAGGGAAGGGCGTTAGCGGCGGCTTTCGTCATGGCGGCTTGCGCAAGGTGCTCGTTATCAGCGAAATCGCGCTGTCTCTCATTTTGCTGGCCGGAGCCGGCCTTCTCATGCGAACAATGGTGGCCCTCCAGACAGTCGATCTCGGTCTCAACCCCGACAACATTCTTGTGATTCGGCTTCCGTTACCCAAAGATCGCTACAAGACTGCTGCCCAAGTGCAGCACTTTTATGAGCAGCTATTGCATCGCGTGAAGCGGGTCCCGGGCGTGATTGCTGCGACGGAAACTAGCACTCTTCCGCCCTACGGCGGTATCGGAAGCGAAGCCGACGTGCCGGGCAAATCTCATGCCGAAAAATGGCGCGCTATCTATCAGCTATGCAGCGAAGGTTACTTTCCCACCGTTGGCCTGAAGCTGCTCCGGGGACGAGTGCTCACTGAACAGGAAGTTTCAGATCATCGTCACGTCGCCGTTGTGAACCAGACTCTCGCCAAGAAGTTCTTTGGGACGGACGACCCCCTCGGCAGGCAGATCACACTCAAAGATCTTGGCACAATTCCCGAGCCAGTCAAAGATCCATCATTTACTGTTGTTGGCGTCATCAGCGACGCGAAAAATCAGGGCATCCAAGAGCCGGTGATCCCGGAGGTCTTCATCCCCTATACCCTAACCGGCTTCTACGAACGTGGCATTCTTGTTCGAACAGCCTTCGATCCGCTCGCATTGCAAAATGCCATCCGTCGTGAAATCTGGGCAGTCGATCGTGGAGTAGCCTTGACCCTCACCGGAACGCTGAAGGGCTATCTGAAATCGTTTTCGTATTCGGGTCCGGAGTTTACCTTAACGATCCTGTCCATATTTGCCACGATTGGCTTGGTCCTCGTCGCAATTGGTACGTACAGCGTACTGGCTTACACCGTCTCTCAGCAGACTCACGAGATCGGAATCCGGATGGCGCTAGGAGCAGCTCAGCAAAACGTCTTTGTGATGGTGCTGCGCATGGGCGCGGGGCTCGTCGCCATTGGACTGGCAGTCGGTGTCGTAGCGAGTCTACTCTTGAATCGTCTTATCGCGAGTCAACTGTGGGGCGTGCAACCACATGACCCGTTGACGATGTTCAGCGTGATCCTGATCATTGCGATTATCGGGATAGTCGCCTGTTTGGCGCCCGCCCAGCGCGCCACTCGCGTCGATCCGGTGGTCTCCTTGCGCTACGAGTAGCTCGGCCACAAAGCCAAACTCCTAGGCAGATTTGCAGCGCGCCGCGAGGAGGCCTGTGGCCTCCGTGATATCGATGTCCGCAATCAGCAACCCTGGCTTGCCGTACGGCTGGTAGCTTAGCAGCGTCCCGTCGGGCCGAACCACTGCGGAAGTCGTCGGCGACCCGGCGCTTGCACAGTTTACAGTTGCAAAAAAGCAGGTGTTCTCGGCAGCACGACAAAGAGCCGCTTTCTCATGGAATGAGTTCGCGGGATCAGCGAAACTCGCGGGGACGTAACCGCCGGGCTCGGCTTCGTCAAAATGAGGATGAAACACGATGTGTGCGCCGCGTCGGGCGGCCCACCTGACTGTTTCCGGATAGCGCCACCCTTCGTGACAAATGGCAATGCCAAATGTCAGCGCGCCGGTGTGAAAAACGCGTCTCTCAGAGCCGGGCGAATAGAGGCCCTCCTCGCTGGGGTCGATCTGGACTTTGTCTTGGAAGCCGGCGACCGTTCCGTCTCGATTGATGACCAGGGCCGTGATCAAGAGCGCATCATCGACGACGCGTTCGGTGCCGAGAATAACCACGAGATTTGCTTTCCGAGCGGCCGCCGCTACGACGGACCACGCGCGTTCGAGGAATTCCGGGTCGGGCGGCGGCACTATCTTCCCCATGCCTCGGTATCCGGGAATGAAGCATTCCGGAAAGCAGATGACATCGGCGTGTTCGGTCGACGCTTGAGCGATGGCGTGTTCGGCCAACGCGATTGAGTCATCGGGAGTCGCTGGGAATTGAATGTTGGCGAGTGCGATTCGAAATGTACTCATCCGGCACCCTATTTTATCGATTGCTCCGGTTACAGCGGGTAACGTTTGGCCTTCGTGCTCGCCCGTTGCAGGCGATCGCGGATTGCGGCCCATTCCGGGGTTTCTGGCGGCTTTTTGACGGCGATCCAATCCCAGCACTCTCGGTCGGCGGCATGAAGAGCCGAATAGAGTTGAGCCGCATAGACCCGGGCTGTGTCGTTTAGTTCGAGAATTTTGCCGCGGCCCTTGGGCAGCGGCCCGTTTTCATCGAGCAGATATAGCGGCGTTTTGGGGGAGTAATGGCGGGGATGGAGGCCCGGCGATAAATGAGACGGTCCTGTTTCTTTATCCAGAACGGCGATAGGACCGATCACTTCAGCTATCTGCGAAATGCCTAGCATGCCTGGACGAAGGAGCAGCGGGACTGGTCCAGCAAGCGATAAGACGGTGGATTCGATGCCAACCTCGCATGGTCCCCCATCAAGAATCATCTCGATGCGATCGCCGAGGCTTATGCGTACGTGCTCTGCCGTTGTAGGTGACACATGGGTGAATCGGTTCGCGCTCGGAGCGGCGATCGGTATGCCGGCGCGCCAGATGAGCTCGCGGGCAACCGGATGCCTTGGCATTCGGATTCCTACGGTTTCAAGGCCTGCCGTTACTTCGTCAGGAATTTGGCTCGCTTTACGAACGACAAGCGTCAGCGGCCCTGGCCAGAATTGTTCGGCCAATCGGTGCGCCAGGTCGGGCCACTCCGCCGCGACGCCTTTTACCGTGTCCAATGACGCAATATGAACGATGAGAGGGCTCGCAGCGGGGCGCTCTTTTGCCGCGTAGATTCTGAGCACCGCTTCGCGATCGAGTGCGTTGGCTCCTAGCCCGTAAACAGTTTCGGTGGGAAATGCAACGAGGCCGCCGCGACGGAGAATCGCCGCGGCGCGCTCGAGATCGTCGTCCGCGACGCTCATTGCTTAAACGTCCAAATCTTCCCTGCCATCGGCGCCGGCGGTCTTGCCCGTCTTCTTCCAGACCAGAAAGGCGTAAATCAAAGGATCGATATCGCCGTCGAGGACGCGGTCGACGTCTCCGATTGAGAGTTTGGTGCGGTGATCTTTAATGAGCCTGTACGGCGCGAGGACATAGCTTCGGATCTGGCTGCCAAAGTTGATGTCGAGTTTCGAGTCTTCGAGCTTGCGGTCTTCGGCGCGCTTTTTGTCCATCTCGTACTCGTAAAGTTTGGCGCGAAGCTGCTTCAAAGCGCTTGCCCGGTTCTTGTGCTGAGAGCGCTCATTCTGGCATTGCACAACTAGACCCGTGGGCAGGTGGGTCATGCGAATGGCGGAGTCGGTACGATTGACGTGCTGGCCGCCAGCGCCGCTCGCGCGAAATGTGTCAACGCGCAGATCTTCGGGCCGGATGTCGATTTTGATTTCGTCGTCGATCTGCGGGTAGACGAACACGGATGCGAACGACGTGTGGCGCCGGGCGTTGGCGTCGAAGGGGGAGATACGTACCAGGCGGTGAACACCCACTTCGGATTGCAACCGGCCGTAGATGTTTTCGCCATTGATCTCGAACGTGACGGATTTGATGCCGGCGCCTTCGCCCTCGAGCCGATCGGTCACGACGGCTTTAAAATCGTTGCGCTCGGCCCATCGCAGATAGGTGCGGAGCAGCATCTCGGCCCAGTCCTGGCTTTCGGTTCCGCCGGCGCCGGGATGGATGGTGATGATAGCGTCTCGCGCGTCATTTTCGCCCGACAGGAGCATGTTCGTCTCGAGTTGCTCGAGCCAATGCCGCAGCGAGCCGATCTCGCGTTCGATTTCAGGGGCGACATCTTCGCCCTCACGAGAAAGCTCGAACAGCGTATCAACATCGGAGGTGACAGAAGAGACTCGCGCCGAGTCCTGAATTGCCTGCTCGAGGCGTTTGCGCTCCTGCATGAGGCGCTGGCTTTTCTCAGGTTGGTTCCAAAACTCGGGGGCGGAAATCTCAGTTTCCAGTTCTTTCAAGCGCGCTTGCTTTGCGGGCGCGTCAAAGATAGCTCCGCACAGCATCTGCCTGCTGACGGAGCGGAACGTACTCTCTTTCCAGTTCTTCCAAAGTCATTTTATTTCTAGTTTAGCGGGAAGGCTCAAAGTGCCGACAATTTCGCGAACGTTTGCGACGTGTTGGCGTTCGAGAAAGCGATCGAGCTGCCGGGCGATGCGGAGGGGGGCGCGTGGATGGAAAAATGTTGCCGTGCCGGCCTGAACGGCTTGAGCGCCGGCAATCAGGAATTCGGCTGCATCTTCACCGGTGGCGATACCGCCCAAGCCGATGACAGGAATGGTGACGCTTTGCGCGGCTTCGTAGACCATGCGGAGTGCAATGGGCTTGATGGCTGGGCCAGAGAGGCCGCCAAAGCCGGTTCCGATGCGGGGACGGCGAGAGCGCGCGTCGATAGCGAGCGAAATAAAGGTGTTGACGAGTGAAATGGCATTCGCTCCGGCCTCTTCGGCGGCGCGCGCGAAAGGGGCGACACTAGCAACGTTGGGGGATAGCTTTACGATGAGCGGCCTGGGAGTGAGGGGTCGTGCGGCGCGGGTCAGTTCACTGAGCAAATTGGGATCGCTCGAGAAGAAGATGCCGCCATCTTTCGTATTGGGGCAGGAGACGTTCAACTCGTAGGCGGCAATGCCGGCGTGGTCTTCGAGCACGCGAATGGTTTCGGCGTAGTCTTCAACGCAGTAGCCAAACACATTTGCGATGACCGGCACGTCGTAACGGGCAAGAGCGGGCAGCTTGACGCGAACAAACTCTCGTACTCCGATGTTCTGAAGACCGACGGAGTTGATTATTCCGGAGGTGGCTTCCCACAATCGGGGCGCGGGATTGCCGTCGATAGGTTCCCGCGAAAGTCCTTTGGTCACGATGCCGCCGAGCCGGTTCAAATCGACGAGGCTGGCGAATTCGACGCCGTACCCGAAGGTACCGGAGGCAGCGAGGACAGGATTGCGCAGACGGATGCCGCAGAGAGTGGTCTCGAGCCTGGGTGGGGCAGACCATCGCCGTTTGTGGTCTGGCTCGTTCCCGTTTCCGGCAGTAGCAGACGACAAAAACCGATCGTCTGCTCCACCTGGATCGTCTTCTTTTCGCATGCCCCACCCGCCTAGCCGCGCGCGGCGACCGGCGAGAGTTCCTCAGCAAGGCGGGTGGCGAGGTCGCGAATCAGAATCCAGGTTTCCCGGACATCCGATTCCCGGGTTTGCATATTCCCTATGGCGAATCGCAGAACATATTTGCCGTGGAGGACGGTGTGAGAAAGGAACGCTTTTCCAGTCGAATTGATTTCGGCCAAGAGGCGCTGGTTAAATTCGTCGCCTGCCCGATGGCGGAAGCAAACAAGCGATAACAGTACGGGCGCGGAAAGCTCGAATGCCGGATCGTCATCGATCCAGCCTTTGAGAAGTTGAGCGAGGCGGAGGCTCTCGCGGAGCAGACGAACAATTCCCTCACGGCCGTAGTAGCGCATGACGTACCACAATTTGAGAGCGCGAAAGCGGCGGCCGAGTTGAATGCCGTAATCCATGTAGTTGATGGCCGTTGCGTCCTCGGCAGTTTTCAGATATTCGGCTCCAAGCGAAGCCGATTGCTTAAGAATTTCGGGGAAGCGCGTAAAGAGGACGCTTAGATCGACAGAAACATAAAGCCACTTGTGCGGATTCATGGCGAGGGAGTGCGCGCGTTCGGCTCCTTCGAGAACCCAATTCATTTCGGGAATGACGGCGGCCGAACCGCCGTACGCCGCGTCGACGTGCAGCCACACATTATGCTTTTCGGCGATGTCGGCGATCGCGCGAATGGGATCGATGCTGGCTGTAGAGGTGGTCCCGACGGTAGCCACGATGGCGCAGGGCCGGCGGCCGGAGATTAGATCGGCGGCAATAGCTTGTTCGAGAAGATCGGGGCGCATGCGGAAGTCAGAATCGAGGCCGATTTTCCGGACATTTTCCTGGCCGAAACCGAGCGCGATGGCAGCCTTTTCGGAAGAGGAGTGTGTTTGCTCGGAGAGGTAGACAACCAGGCCGGGTTGCATGCCCTTGGTGCGGCACGAGGGATCGGTCCATTCGCGAGCGGCCGCAAGGGCCTGAAACACGCCTACGGATGCGGTGTCGTAGATGACACCGAAGAAATCGTCGGGCAGTTTGAGCCATTGCCGGAGCCAGGAAAGCGTGACCTGTTCGAGCTCAGTCGCGGCCGGCGAGGATCTCCACAGCATCGCGTTGACGTTGAGCGTGGCGGCGAGCATCTCGGCGAGGATTGCGGGCGGAGAAGACGAGATAGCGAAATAGGCAAAAAAGCGCGGATGATTCCAGAGGGTAGAAGCGGGGAAGATTTTCGATTGGAAGTCGGCAAAAATCTGGTCGATCGGTTCGCCGGTTTCGGGAGCGCTCTCAGGCAAACTTGAGCGGAGGTCGCCGGGCTTTACGGCCGGCAGCACAGGCTGGTTCCTGATCTGCGCAAAATATTCCGCGATCCATTTTGCGTGGGCTTCGGCCGCTTCGAGGAATTCGCCGCTATCCATACCCGCTATGGTGTTCTCTTTACTCATTCGGTTGCGCCCTCACGGATTGTCACAACTCCACTCGCTTTCAGTTTCTCAGCATCGGTTTTCGGGATCTTCCAATCGGGATCTTCCAATCATGTAGCTCGTAGAATTCTGACGCGCGGGCGAATTATTGGTATCTCAGAGCGACCATCGGATCCACTCGCGTGGCACGGCGAGCGGGGATATAACACGCAGTCACCGTGACGCCGAGCAGAACGATGGCCACGGCGCCAAATGTCAGCGGATCCGTCGCGGAGACGCGATAAAGCAGGCTCGCGATCAACCGCGTGAGCAGAAAGGCTAAGACGACGCCAATGCCCAAGCCCAGCAGGGCAAGCTTCGCTCCTTGTCCCAAAATCAGATGCAAAACGTCGCGCCGCTGCGCCCCGAGGGCCATGCGAATTCCGATTTCATGCGTGCGCTGCGAGGCCGAGTACGAAATCACGCCAAAAACTCCGACTGCGGCGAGCACAAGAGCAATCGCGCTGAATGAACCCAAAAGGAACGTGCGAAATCGTTCCTGCGAGATGGATTGGCTGAGCGCGTCCGGGAAGGATTCGACATCCGTCACAGGGAGGTCCTTGTCAATGGAGTGAACCGCCTGGCGAATGGCGGCGGCCACGCTCGATATGCTCAACGAACTTCTTACAACGACCTCTCCTCCATAAAGAGGCGCTTGAGCGAAGGGTACATACATCATTGGGCCGGGTTTTTGGCTAAGCGCCACGTCCCGCACGTCGCTGACGACGCCGACGATCTCGCGCGACACATTGCCGTTTGGCGGAAATCCAAATCTCATTTGCCTTCCAATCGGGTCCTGGTTCGGGAAATAACGCTGTGCCAGCGTTTCGCTAATGATCGCTACGTTCGGATTGGACGGCGAATCTTGCTCGGAGAAAAAACGGCCCCGCAGCAACGGAATTCGCATCACGTGAAAATATCCGGGACTCACCGTGGTGTAATCGGCGGTAATGGACTTGCCGGGAGGAAGCGGGGGATTTCCTACAATGCTGAACTCTAAGGTGGCTTGGCCTTGGCGGTCCATCGGCAGCGGAGCGGCCAGAGCGGAGTCCTGCAAACCAGGCTGCGCATGGAGGCGCGCCAGCAATTCCTTGGAGAAAGCCGTCCATTGCTGCGGCGTCGAGTATTGAAATTGCGGAAGCGAAACCTCGGCTTCTGTGACCTTCTCCGGATCGAAGCCAGGATTGACCGACGTGACGAGCGCAAAGCTGCGGATCAGGAGGCCGCCCGCAACCAAGAGCACCATGGCCAGCGATATTTCCGCGACTGCCAAGAAACTTCGCACATGCTGGCCGTCACGCTGGCCAGTACGCTCGCCGCCCTCTTTGAGGTTCGTCTGCAAGTTGGACGGGGTTGCGAGGAGCGCGGGCGTCAACCCAAACGCCAGCGCGGCAGCAAGAGACAACAACAGCGCGAACACCAGGACCGGGCCTCCGACATGAATCGAACTGACCTGGACCACTTCGGACGGCAAGAAAGGCTGGAGACTCCAGACAGCGCACGCCGCAAGAAGCAGACCGGCAACTCCGCCGAGCAACCCTAGCAGAGCGCTCTCGGTCAGTAATTGCCGGACAATGCGGGCGCGCGACGCCCCAAGCGCGATTCGCACAGCCACTTCTCTCCCGCGAGAAGTGGCCTTGGACAGAAGCAGGTTCGCGATATTGGCACAGGCGATCAATAAGAGCAGGCCAACCGCGCTCAGCAAAATAAGCAGCGCGGGTTTCAAGTTCCCGACCACCGCTTGCCGATAGGGCTGAATCCGGAGGGTGAAGCCGGAATCTTCTGCGGGAAACTCCTTCGCGAGCCGGGCGCCTAGAGTGTTCATCTCGGCCTGAGCTTTCGCCAGGGAAACGCCTGGCTTGAGCCGGCCAACCACACCCACCAAACGCACGCCAGGCTGCGAAGTCAAAGGCCCGAACAGCGGGTCCTGCATGACAGAAATCCACACGTCTTGATGGGGAGCGCCCTCAGGATACCGAAAGCTTGCAGGCAGGATTCCGACTACGGTAAATGAACGCATGTCCAGAGCGATAGATTGGCCAATAAGACCTGAATTGGAGCCGAAGCGGCTGCGCCAGAGATTTTCGCTCAGAACAGCCACGGCCGCCGCGCCTGGCTGGCCATCCTCAGGCAACAACGTGCGGCCCAGCAGAGGCTTTGCGTTCAGCAGAGGAAATATTTCCGGCGTCACGTCCGCGGTGTTCACAATGGCTGGCTCGCCTGCCCCGGTCAATGTGAGATCGTGAAATGTATTTCCCGCAATCTGACTAAATACGCGGTTGTGGGCGCGGCACTCGGTGAAGTCCCTGTATGAAATGCCCGACAGCGCGTCTGGCCGATTCAGCGGGGCATCCAACATCAGGACGAGTTGATTGGGATCCCGATACGGAAGCGATCGCAAAAGCACTGCATCGACAATGCTGAAGATCGCGGTGTTGGCCCCGATGCCCAAGGCGAGAGTGATTACGACGATGGCGGTGAAGGCGGGCGACTGTCGCAACATACGAACGCCGTAGCGTAAGTCCTGGACAAAATCCTGAATCCAGCTCACGCGGCGAGTGTCGCGGCACTTTTCTTTGATTTGGTCTATCGGTCCAAATTCGCGGGAAGCCACGGCCCAAGCTTCGACCTCAGTCATACCCGCAGCTATAGCCTCGTTCGTGAGTTGCTGGATATGAATTTCAATCTCGCGTTGAAGTTCCGCATCGGCACTAGAACGATGCAGCAATGAGTGAACACGTCGTTTGATGATCCGAATAGTCCGCATAAATATCCCGCGTCAGGCGTTTTGGATGAGAAGGTGAACGGCGGAAGAGAGGCGGTTCCAAGTTTTCAGTTCGCGCTCCAGTTGTTTCCGGCCCTCCGGAGTTAGAGAATAGACCTTCGCAGGCCGTCCGAGATCCGACTCCTCCCAGTCCGCGCAAATCCAGCCTTGATTTTCGAGCCGGTGCAGTGCTGGGTACAGGGAGCCTTGGCCTACTGACAGAGTGTCGCCCGAGAGTGTTTGTATCCGCTTCGCTATACCCCAACCATGAAGGGGCTTACGGGCGATGGTCTTCAGAATCAAAAGATCGACTGTTCCTTGCAACAAATCTGACGGTTTGGGCACTGTTGTCGATGCCTCGGCTATCGACAAGGATATCTCGACTATCGACAATCAGCAAAAGGCAATCCTAATGCACGAGTAATCGGCAGTGGTTTACTCACCGGGCTTAAACCCCGTTCAGACCGAACTTTTCCGAATTGTGGATTGGATCACGCGCATTGCGGAAGTTATAAGGACAACTTCCGAACAGCCGACAAACCAAGCCAGGTATGTCCGGCGGCCTGCTGAGGCGTTTCGGCCTGCGCGCGGAACAGAAACTCAAAGGCCTCTTGCACGGGCAGCGCGGATTCGTCGGTTGAGAATTCTGAGTCGCAACAAAGCCCTCTTCACCAGCTGCGATGTGATTAACGAGATGAGGGGAGACGACGATATCGTCGGAGAGGATGACCTGCTGCACTCGTTTGAAAACCGAATTGCTGGCGCGTCCGTCCAAACGTTGAGCGGCCGATTCAATTGAATCCGACTTCTCCGTGGGCGTGATGTTAAGTAACTGAAGCTACTGGAGCCACCCGCCGGGATCGAACCGGCGACCTGCTGATTACGAATCAGCCGCTCTACCAACTGAGCTAGGGTGGCCCGCCGTTTTCACTGTAACATTCGAACATCCGGTTACCTCCGCCGGATCGGTCAGATTCGACTGCAATAGGTTTTCGAGCGATATACTCGAACTTATGACTTCCGGGAATCGGCGCTCTCAGCTTACGGCACTTCTCTTAACCATATTCGGGGCGCTGCTGAGGCTCGCTCCGCATCCCCCCAATTTTGCACCGATCGGAGCCACCGGTCTGTTCAGCGGCTCGCGTCTTCAAGGCTGGCTCGCCTATCTGGTACCGCTCGTTGCCATGATCGTGACGGACCCGATCCGCAGTGCGATGGAGGGTCACTATCCAAGCTATTCAAGCGGCACGATCATCGTGTACGCGAGCCTTCTCGTCTATGTCTATCTTGGCCGAAAGGTGATGCGCTGTTCGCAGAATCCTGTTCGAATCGGCCTTGCTTGCCTCCTTGGCAGCACTCAATTTTTTCTCGTTACCAATTTCTTCGTGTGGCTGGGGGACGAGGGCGGATATCCGCATACGTCCGCTGGGCTGATCGCCTGCTATACGGCTGCGATTCCATTCTTTGAACGCACTGTCCTTAGCGATCTGTTCTATACCGCCGTGCTGACCACTGCTTATCTTTTCGTGACGCGCCGTATCGCGCCGAAGGAACAGCAGATACAAAACCTCGCAGCACGTTAATTTCTTACAGACTGAAGCCGCCGCGAACGCGCTTCGGCGCGATTACCTGAGTGTTCAAGCAACGATATTATGGTGGCTTGAGTGCGACTTCCACTACTTCGGTCTCGCCCGACCGGTTTCGCAACGTTCGAAACTGGACTCTCATCATCTCAACCAATCTCATTTCCCTGCTATGCATGTATCTCGTCCTCTCGGGCGCCCATATACATCTGATCTGGGGCGAAATCCGCAGCATGAGCTGGCAGTGGGTTGCCATTGCCGCTGCCTCCGATGTACTCGTCTACGTGTTGCAAGGTTGGCGCTGGCTGCTGATCTTGAAACCTGTAGAGTCCGTTTCGCTCTGGACTAGCGCGCGCGCCATCTACATCGGCTTGTTTGCCAATGAAGTGCTGCCGCTCAGAGCAGGTGAATTGATCCGCTGCTTTCTCGTTATGCGCTGGTCCTCCGTTCCGCTCTCGGTGACTTTTGCGTCGGCCCTTATCGAGCGCATCTTCGACGGCGTCTGGCTCATGGCCTGCTTCTTCTTCACTCTGAGTGTTGCCGAATTGCCGCACGTGCTGGAGCGCGCAGGCTATCTGCTCGGAATCATCGTCCTAGTTGCCAGCGTCATTATCGGCGTCGGAATGTACGCGCGCAAGCAGTCCCTCAGCCTCTTCTTTGGCTTCACATTTCCCAAGTGGTTTAACACTCTGGTGGAAGATTTGCATCTCATCGGCCACTCGCGCTATCTCTACTTCGCGTTTTTCGTTAGCGGTGCTTTCATGCTGGCCCAGGTTCTCCCCATTTACGCGGTTATCCAGGCCTATGGCCTCGACCTCGATTCGACTCTCATCAGTGCGCTCACTATGATGGTGCTCCTCCGCTTGAGCGCTGTCGTCCCCCAGGCTCCTGGCAACCTCGGCCTGTTTCAAGAAGTTTCCTTTCGTACTCTCATCGTTTTTGGCGTCTATGGAGCCGTCGCCAAACGCTTCTCGCTCATACTCTGGGCCGTAGTCACCATCCCTCTAATCATTGTGGGCTTCCTGATGCTTTTCCTCAGCGGTGCAAATATGGCGCACCTTCACCGGGAAGCGAAGACGGCTGCGCAAGGGCACCGCGAAAAGCCCTGATCGCCATGTAAATTTATGAAAACCAGCGAGTGAAGGCGTAAAGGCCCGCAATCAGTAGAACCAAGTAAAGAATTACCCCGGAATACAATCTCGGCCACGTTTTCAGCAATGGCGGCGGCTCGTCGGGAACCATTTCTCGATCTCGTGTGTCTTGCCCCGCCGCCATGCGCGCTCCGTTCAATGTCCCGAGGAGGCTGGCGCGGCCGATTGAGTCGACTGAGTTTCGCTTCCAAGAGTCTTTGAGGCACTTAGGAAATTGGCGAATATACGATATGCCCCTGGTACGCCGGCAGGCAGCTCCCGAAACCATGAGAATGCAGTGAAGATGTAGATGCCTTTTCCGAAGCGGCTCACGAGCGTTCCGCCGTACAACGGAGATTCGCCAGGATCATGGGTTTCGAAAGGAGTCATATAGTGAGGGTCCCACTTCGAGGCGAAATACAACCCTCGCTCCTGAACCCAGCCGCCAAAATCTGATTCCGTGATCTTATTCGGCTCGTTCAACAGCGGATTCTTGCTATTCAGCGATACTGGTGCGTCTTCGAGCGTTACGCGCGCGTGCCCAATTTGAAATGGATACGGCCCAACGTGCTCCAGAATTTTCGCGCTGTCCCGTTCAATACGGTTGTATTGGACAACCAGCGTGCCTCCTTTCGACACGTAATCAAGAAGCCGTTGTTCATTGGCCACCAAGTCGGGTCGCTCAGTATATGCACGAATGCCCGTCACGATTGCGTCATAGCTGTCCAAATCGCCTCGCGCAAGGTCGTTAGCCCCCAGCAACGTCACTTCGCAGCCGAGCTGTCGCAACGCCTCCGGCACGTCATCGCCCGAACCCATGACATAACCAACTCGCTTAGCTAATGTTGACGCGTCGGTGCGCACGAGCTTGGCATCGGCTCTCGGGAATAGCGTCTGAACCGGAATATGCGGATAAGAGATTCGGCGCACTCCCACATCAATCCGCTTGCCGTTGGTTTCAATCACGGCTTTCAGTTCTCCCGACTGTGCGCCAGCCGAAGGAGACAGCGTGAAGGTAACGAGCTGCTGTTCACCAGCCCCACTCAAAGAAAACGACTGTAATGCTGGTGACACCAGCCATCCACGCGGAGTCTCGATATTCACCGCGCCCTTCGATCCAGGTTCATGAGCCGTTACTTCCACCTGAACGCTCTTCGATTCGAGCTTAGGGAAAACCAAAGTCGATTGGACGAGCCGAAGAGAGATAGGAGGAATATAGGCGACTGGAGTGATGGATTCGCCTGACAACCTGTCCATGTAACGGTAAAGGATCGGCCGCTCAAGCGTCACCTGCGTATCCCCAATTTGCATTCTGGCCGTCAGCGTCAACGGCGCCGGGTTTTCTGGTAGGCCCGTGAGTCTCATGTCCCGAATGACGTAGCGGTCGTGGACTGGCGGATCCAACAACCAATATGGTTGCGTGTATGTGTTTTCCGCGTCGATCGTTTCCTGTTCTTCGAAGCTGAGCGGCACGTTCTCTTGAAGATCCGTGCGCCGCGCGCCGCGAAATTCCTGGCCATTTACGGAAAGAGACTGAAGCGTCACAGGAAGCGATGTCCTCCGGATCGCAGTAACGCGGAGCGTGGCGGGATGGTCTGAGACAACATCTTGAACATTCGCCGCAAAGTCGAGCCACAAACCGGCGCACTTTGCGATCGTCTCATCCATATCCTTTATCCGCTCCTGCGCATCCGGCTCGTCAATCTTGGTGGCAAGATCCCGCGCCTGGCGGAGCAGTGGCACGATCTCCCACGGGCGATCCGCATCCCATTTGGTTTCCGCTTCCCGCAGTACTTTGTCCACAGCCGCGCCGCCTTTGTAGCGATTCCAGCTAATATCGATCCCGTCAAACAGGCCGGTTTTTGCCATCGGCCCTTCGACCGTCACCAAAGTTGTCTTGTCGGTTCCGCGTACCCTGGGCGTTCCGTCGCTCTGGCTGCTGTTGTAACTGCGGCTGATGCCGGCCATTTCGCCGTACGAATACCCTAACAGCGCGTTATACTCGCCCAGATCGATGACCAGCTTCTGCGGCAGCGCGTCAATCTGCTTCTGCATCTCGGCCGTGAAGCCGCGCCGGTTCATCATCAGCCGTTTTGCCCTCCATGGCTGGACGTATTTGAGTTGTTCCGGATACTTCGATGGATCGCCTGCTACTGCGAACGCCTCCCGGCCAAGAATCGCCGAAGCCTGATGCTGTCCGTGACCATCCTGCGGGGTGCCTGTGAACTGAAGAATTACAATGTCCGGCCTGAATTTGCGAATGATCCAGACAATATCGCCAAGAAGGGCATCGTGGCCCCACTTGTCGATCGATTCCTTCGCACTCTTCGAAAATCCGAAGTCGATCGCACGGCTGAAGAACTGCTGCGCGCCGTCCACCCGCCTCGAGTCCAGCAGCTCCTCGGTCCGGATGACACCCAGTTCGGGACCGGTCTCCGGTCCAATCACATTTTGCCCGCCCTCGCCGCGCGTTAGCGAGAGGTAGGCGGTACGCACGCTCAGTCCTCGCGCCAGGTAAGATATCAACGCCGTGTTTTCGTCGTCAGGGTGTGCGGCAATCATCAGGACGCTGCCGGTCACGCACAACCGGTTCAGCGCTAGCTTGACCGAGATCGCGTCCGAGTGCGTTACGTTCGGTTCGGAGGCGCGCACCAAGCCGGGAAACAAAGGGAGAAGAGCGAGCGTTCGAAACCAATTACGCATTAAAAATCAGTGTAGAAGATGCGTCTCGCCCGCCGTTCGATGCGTCTCGCGCGATCGGGAAAGGACCCCCATAGCGATCGGCTACACTAATGAATCGTGGCAAACGAGAACGCACGCCCGCCGGTCAACGTACTCATCGTTGATGACGAAGAATCGCAGCGTAATCCGCTTGCCGCCATGATTGCTGCCTGGGGCTTTGTTGTTGAAAAAGCGGGCGATGGCCAGGAAGCTCTCGAGAAACTCGCCTCCTTCCCTGCCAATGTCATCATTACCGATTTAATGATGCCGCGCATGGACGGCTTCGAGCTGATGAAACGCCTCGGCGCCGATGGCAACATGCCCCCCGCCATTGTCCTCACCGCTTTCGGCAACATAGAAACGGCGATCCAGACCATCCACGACCTGGGAGCGTTTTGGTTCCTCGAAAAACCCATCCAGCCCAACGCACTCCGCATCCTGCTCGAGCGCGCTTCCGCTCAAAGCGCGTTGGCCGAGGAAGCAGAGCGGCTCCAGCGCCAGCTTAGCTATCAAGGCGTGCTGGTCGACATGGTCGGCACGTCACCGCAAATGCAGCAGGTGTTTTCGCTTATCCGGCAGGTTGCCCCGAGTAATGCTTCACTTCTGGTGTCGGGCGAAAGCGGTACAGGAAAAGAACTTGTGGCGCGTGCTGTCCATCATCTAAGCGGCCGGCGCACCGGACCCTTCGTCGCCATCAACTGCGCGGCTCTCCCTGAGGCATTGATGGAAAGCGAGCTGTTCGGCCACGAAAAAGGAGCTTTCACCGGCGCACTCGAGCGGCGCGCCGGCTGCTTCGAGCTCGCCCAGCACGGCACCCTCCTACTCGACGAGCTGGCCGAAATGCCAGTTAACACCCAGGCTAAGCTGCTCCGCGTGCTCGAGGATTCGCGCGTCCGCCGCCTTGGCGGAAAGACCGAGATCTCGGTCGATGTCCGTGTCATCGCCTCTACCAACCGTGTAGTCGAAGAGGTTTTGAAAAGCAACGAGCTGCGCGAAGACCTGTACTACCGTTTGAACGTCTTTGAAATTCAACTGCCTCCTCTTCGCCAGCGGATCAGCGATCTGGCCCTGCTCTGCGAAGCTCTCATCAGCCAGTTGAATAGGAAACATCAGGTGAATGTTTCTCATGTTACGGCGGAGGTCATGGAAGCCTTCAAAAAGCATCCCTGGCCAGGTAATATTCGCGAGCTTCGCAACGTCCTCGAGCGTGCCGTCATCGTGGCAGGCGAAGGCGCCATTCAAATGGCCCATCTTCCCTACGATTTCGGCGTTTCCACCGGAGCTCGCGCTGCCGCGCAGATGATCGAGCCCGAAAATGTACGGCTCCCCGTCGGAACCACCGTGGCTCAGGGCGAAAAAGCGCTCATCCAGCTCACCCTTCAGCACACCCACAACAACAAGACACGCGCTGCCGAGATTTTGGGCATCAGCCTGAAAACGCTCTTCAACAAGCTCAAAGAATACGGCGCCGAAGCCGAAGCATCCTAACCGAACCTTGTCGCTAGACCGCTCCGTCGAAAATCACGCAATGGGTGGCGCTACGGTAGCTGGCGAAGCCGGTATCTGGTATCCAAGCCGGCGAAGGGCTTTGAGGTGATGACGGATGGCGCGTTGAATGGCTTTGGGGTTTCTGGCCTCGCTGAATTCGACGAATCGAGCACCCTTATGCAAGATGTTCCAA
>JBAUZG010000407.1:0-17169 GCA_049585195.1 Bryobacteraceae bacterium
CGATCGACGGCGGCGCGCCGGTCGTACGTCCTGACCCTTCTAGCACATTGATCCGTTCCTCGAGCCGAGCCACAAGATCACGCAGAGCTTGCACCTCCAGTTGCAATCGACTCAGTTCGTCATCATCTTTCGGCACGTTTTCGAGTGTATCTTGCAAATTTGTCTCCAAAAGTCCGCGCCGCAAGGCCTGCGAGTGGAACAACTTGCATAAGCAAACATGTCTTAGCTAATCTGAATTAGCTAAGGCATGAGAACCAATGTAGTGACGATTCATCAAGCGAAAGCTAATCTTTCGCGCTTGATTCAGAAAGCTTCCAGCGGCGAAGAAGTGATCATCTCGCGCGGTTCAAAGCCAGTCGCCCGGCTGGTGCCAATTGGTTTGACAAATGGGAAACGACAACCAGGCTCACTGAAGGGCAAATTATTCGTTAGACGCGAGTTTTTCGAGGCTCTGCCGGCACATGAACTGTCAGCTTGGCAGTAGACGCGCATGCAGGAGCTTCTTGACACGCATGCGTTGCTTTGGTGAGCTACAACGCCCTATTCGACGCGTACGGCGTGCGCCGCGTATGGTGAGATCGGACGATTCGCATCGCCGTCCAAAGTTACCCTGGAATTAGTGCCCACGCCGCGCCTCTTTCTCATCGATAGCTTCGGCTTCATCTTTCGCGCCTATCACGCCCGCGCCCGCTCCAAAGCCCCGCCCATGCGTACCTCGACCGGCCTTTCGACCGAAGCGGTGTTCATCTTTCACAACATGCTCCGCAAACTGCTAACCGCTTACAAGCCGGAATATATCGCCGCCATTTTCGAATCCTCCGAGCCCACCGTCCGCTCCCAGGCATTCGCCGAATACAAGGCCAACCGAGCCGAAATGCCGCCCGATTTAGGCGAACAGATCCCCTACGTCTGCCGCACTCTCGAAGCCCTCAACATTCCCATCCTCCAGTTCCCTGCCTACGAAGCCGACGACGTCATCGGGGCCATCGCCTGGAAGAAATCAGGCAAACCGCTCGACATCGTCATCGTCTCGAGCGACAAGGACATGCTTCAGCTTGTCAACGAGCGCGTCTCCATGCTCAATCCCATGAAGGACGACACCTGGTACGATCCTGCGAAGGTCGAGCAGTTCATGGGTGTCAAACCCTCCCAGGTCACCGATCTTCTGGCCCTGATGGGCGACACGATCGACAACATTCCCGGCGCTCCTGGCATTGGCGAAAAAGGAGCCAAGGATCTCATCGCGCGTTTCGGATCGGTCGAAGCGGCTCTCGACCGCGCCGCCGAAGTCGAACGTAAAATGTATCGCGAAAGCCTCCAAAATCATCGCGAGCAAATCCTCCTCAGCAAACAGCTCGCCTCCATTCACACCGACATCCCCCTCGAATGGGATCTAACCGCGCTCAAAACTAAACCGCCTACCATCAGCGCCCTGAAACAGCTCTACAAGGAACTCGAGTTCTCGAGCCTCCTTCGCGAGCTCCCCGCCGAAGACGACAGCTACAAGCGCGATTACGCCGCATTCGAGAACCTTCCCGCACTCGAAGAATGGCTCCGCCAACGCCCGCCCGATGCGCCGCTTGCCGTCGCGCTCGACACCACAAACTCTTTCCTGGGCCTCTCTTACCGCGAAGGCGAAGGCCGCGCCATTCCCCTCGCTCTGCTCGATAGCGTGAAGCCCATTCTCGAGTCGAGCAGCGTTCCCAAAGTCGTTCACGACGCGAAAGCCGCTTCCCTCGCCATGCACGCCGCAGGAATCCAGGCAGCCGCCCTGACGCACGATGTCCTGCTCTATTCTTTCCTGGTCAATGCCGATCCAGGCGGCTGCTCCCTCGAAATCCTGGCCGAGCGCCTCCTTGACCGTAAGCTCAACGCCGCCGCCGACCAGCAGGCCGAAACCACACTCGCTCTCTTCCACATCCTTCGGCCTCAGGTCGAACAAGCCGGACTCGTTCCCGTCTACGAACAGATCGATCTCCCATTGGCGCCTGTCCTTGCCAGTCTCGAAGAATCCGGCATCCGCATCGACACTGCCGTTCTTTCCGATGTCTCCAAACGCCTCGATTCTGAAATCGAGCAGCTCGCATCGCAAATCTACTCGCTTGCCGGCAAAACGTTCAACATTAACTCGCCGCAGCAATTAGGCAAGGTTCTCTTCGAAGACATGGGCCTTCCCGCGCCCTTTAAATACGGAAAGGGCAAAGTCATCTCAACCGCCGCCGACATTCTCGAATCTCTCGCTCCGCAATATCCCGTCGTCCAGCTTGTGCTCGATTACCGGCAGCTCGCGAAGCTCAAGGGCACTTATGTTGACGCGCTCCCGCTCCTGGTCCGACCCTCGACCGGCCGTCTCCACACCACGTTCAATCAAGCCGGAGCCGCCACCGGCCGCCTCTCGTCCTCTAATCCCAATCTGCAAAACATCCCCATCCGCACCGAGGCCGGCCGCGAAATCCGCGCTGCCTTTATTCCCGAAGAGGGCTGGAGGCTCATTACCGCCGACTACTCGCAAATCGAACTCCGCCTGCTCGCTCATTTCTCGCGCGATCCCCTGCTCGTCGACGCATTCACTAAAGGCGAGGACATCCACACCCGTACCGCCGCCGAAGTGTTCCACGTCGACCCCTCAAGAATCACAGCCGATATGCGCCGCCGCGCCAAAGCCGTCAACTTCGGCATCGTCTATGGACAAACACCTTTCGGCCTCTCTCAACAACTCTCGATCGATCGCAAAGAAGCCGAGCTCTATATCCAACGCTATTTCGAACGCTATTCCGGTGTCCGCGAGTTTATTGACAAGACCATCGATGAGGTTCGTCAATCGGGCGTAGCCACAACCCTCTTCGGCCGCCGACGCCCCATTCCCGACATGCACAGCCGCAATCCCAGCGCCCGCGGCTTTGCCGAGCGCACAGCTGTCAACACCCCCTTGCAAGGCTCCGCCGCCGATCTCATCAAGCTCGCCATGATACACATTCATCACAAGATCGAAGAGAAAAAGATGCAGTCGCGAATGCTCCTCCAGGTTCATGACGAGCTAGTGCTCGAGGCCCCGCCAGACGAAACAGACGCCCTGCTCGCTCTCGTCAAAACTGAAATGGAATCGGTTCACCCTCTGTCCGTGCCCCTGCTCGTCGAACTCAGCGCCGGACCAAATTGGAGAGACGCCAAATGATGCTTAAAAAAAACGCCCCTGTTTTCGCATTCGTATCATTACTCGCGATTCTCGCGGCTTGCTCGAGCAAGCCAAAGGAAATCGGACCCGCTCCTCCCACCTTCCAGGTAAGGTTCAACACAACCAAAGGTCCCTTCACCGTGCTCGTTCATCGCGACTGGTCTCCTCACGGAGCCGACCGCTTCTATGAATTGGCAACCATGCACTTCTTCGATGGCAACTATTTCTTCCGCGTTCTACCCGGCTTCATCGTTCAGTGGGGCATCAACGGCGATCCCAAAGTTGCCAAGGACTGGAGCGTACTCAACATCGCCGACGATCCTCCCAAAGTCAGTAACAAATCCGGCACCGTCACCTTCGCAACCGCCGGTCCCAACTCCAGAAGTACACAGGTGTTTATCAATCTCAACAACAACACCAGCCTTGACTCGCAGGGTTTTACCCCGTTCGGCGAAGTGTCCGAAGGCATGGACGTCGTCGCAAAGCTCTACGCCGGTTATGGCGAAGGGGCGCCCAGTGGCAGAGGCCCCGATCAAAACGCCATTACTGACATCGGTAACCCGTACCTCGAAGAGCACTTCCCGCGCCTCGACCACATCACCAAAACGCAAATCCTCAAATAAGACCGGCGAAGCGGACCTCCGGTTGCTGCCATTCCTGGCCGCATTTGTACTAAGCTAAGAATTCCACGCGGCTCCAGGCTGAGGCGCACACTCTTGATGGAGGTGAGTTTCGATGAAGGCCGTTCACTTTGGCTGTTGCATCCTGGCCGCTTGCTGCGCTGCGAGTTTGTTCGCCGCCGATACACCGTCAACAAACCCGAACTGGAATGCAAAGGCCGCCGCTGGCTATCTCGACGGCAGAATCGCTTGGTGGATGGGCTGGCAGACCGCCGCCCGCGACCACGGAACGTTCTGCATCTCCTGTCACACCGCCCTTCCCTACGCTCTCGCCCGCCCCGCTCTTCGGACTGCCCTCTCAGAGCAAGGGCCTTCACCCACCGAACGCCGGCTCCTCGACAATGTCATCAAGCGCGTACAGTTATGGAGCGAAGTTGAACCCTTCTATCCCGACAAGCCCGTGGGCGAACACAAAACCGCTGAATCACGCGGAACAGAATCCATCCTCAACGCAGTGATCCTCGCGAGCGCCGATGCACGCTCCGGCCAGCCCAGTCCCGAAGCAAGACTCGGGCTCGATAACATGTGGGCCCAGCAGTTGACATCTGGAGAAGCCAAGGGCGCGTGGAACTGGCTTCAATTTCACAATTCGCCTTGGGAGGGCGACTCCCAGTATTACGGAGCTGCGCTTGCCGCCATCGCCATCGGCTCCGAGCCCGGCAACTATCGCTCATCTCCCGATATCCAAAACGGGCTAAAGTTGCTCAGCGGCTATCTTCAGCGCGAGCAAGAATCGCAAATTTTGATCAATCGTGTGGTTCTGCTCTGGGCCTCGGCGAAGATTCCCGGTCTCCTCACCTCTGCCGAGCAAAAATCCATCATGGACGAAGCGCTAAGTAGGCAGCAGGCCGATGGTGGCTTCAGCCTCTCCGCATTCGTCGGAACCTGGAAGCGAAGGGACAATACGCCGCTTGAAACCAAGAGCGACGGCTACGCTACCGGTCTCGTCGCGTTCGTCTTCGAACAGATGGGCGTACGCCGCAATCAGACCCAGTTGCAGCGTGCCCTCTCGTGGCTGGCCATCAATCAGGACAAGACTGAAGGACGCTGGCTAGCCTATTCTCTGAACAAGCAGCGCGACCTGTCGTCCAACGTCGGCCGCTTCATGAGTGACGCCGCAACCGCGTACGCCGTCTTAGCGCTCAACCCCGCCAACTAGCCGGCTGGTGGAGCGTGTCTCCAGACCTGCCCAGCCGCCATTCCTGGCGGCATTCTTTTCCTGCCAATTACATCGCGGTGCTGCTGGCGAACCAGCCCGTGTAAGCCGCCATTACTCCAATCGCTAGCAGATACAAAATAACGATAATGCTGAGATACTTATTCAGCCTGTCCAGCATGTCGAGGCGCCTGCCGTGCTCGACTTGCGTGCTAATGATGCGCGTATCGCTCGTTGTGTTGCTTAGGTGAATATTGTGATCGTCGTGGTCGTCAATAAATTTCCGGTAGAGAAACGACGCAATGAGAAAAAGTACCAGGACACCACAGATAGCGAGGTGTAAGCTGAGGTTCATTTAGAGATCGCTCCTTTCTGCCCGTTATGGGGGTTTCCCTTCGTGGGGCCGCGATCGACGTCCTGACAGTCCTTTTCTCTACGCCGGGCGTCGTAGGCGCGGCGCCGACAGTTATACCTGCTGAGGGCAATCATACGCCTACTCTCAGCCGCATTCAAGACCTTTCTAATGCAAGGAGTCCAGTACCTTACGCTTCACGTTTCGCAAACCGCGACAGCCCATTCCCAAAATCGGCCAGTCCTGGCGCCCGCCTCTCAAATGATGTAACAACTTATCCTGGCCACCCGATTGCTTCGGCCAACCCGAAGGAGCGTTCACCATGGACGACCGCGTCAGGGACCTGGTTAGCGGCGAAGCATTGACCTTTGATTACTTCGAAGAACGCCTGAAAGCGGGTTGGATTCCCGTTGCCGTCGAGTGGCTTAAACCCAGCGAGATGCTGAAGTCACAGCCGGGAACGTCCATCGACCCTCCCTACGGCTTTCGGATCGCCTCCGACGGCCAGCACCTCGAAACCAACCCCGAAGAACTCAACGTACTCTATGTGATGCTCGAAGAAATCGTTCGCGACCGCCGCTTCACTCAAATCGCCGACGAGTTGAATAAGCGGATGCTTCGCTCCCGTTCCGGGCGTAAATGGACGCCTTCCGCCGTTTTCGAGCTTTTTCCCGCTCTCATCGAAGCGGGCCCGCTACTCACAAAAAGCGAAGAATGGATCCGTCGCCGCCCTAACGCCCTACATCGCGCCGAGGCCTAAGGCCACTTACATAACCCTCTGATTTTTTGGTAATTTCGCTACTTCAAACCAAAAAGCCTCTAACAACGAGCATATACGGAATAAATCGTCGATATTTTCAGGCTTTTGTATATAGCAATTAGCGTGCTCTCCGTATGCTTTTTGGACGTCCTCCGCCAGACCGGACGAAGAAAGCACAATCACTGGAATGCTTCTCGTTTTCGGGTCTGCCTTGATGAGCGACAGCACATCGTGACCGCTGCGGCGTGGCAGATTCAAATCGAGAATAATCAAATCGGGCGGTAGCAGGCTTGTCGCTTCGCTAAATAACCGTATAAGCGCCTCCTCCCCGTCCGCCGCTGTTTCAAGCACACACTCTAATTCGGTTGTTTTCAGAGCCTCTTGAATCAGCCGGACATCGGCAGGATTATCTTCCACCAGCAGTATATGTACCCGCCTATCCCACGTCTCAATCACGGAAATCCCTTTGCTTCCGATTAGCATTAGGTCCTTTTCTTGCCGGCAGCCTTTCTCTACTCCTCTTCCGCTTGTCCCCCCTTCTGAGTCCGATGCAAAAATCGCCCCCCTGATTACTCTCAATTTGTCGAATCCCACTGAAACACACCTATGCGACCCTGAAACCAGGTACGGATGCCCGACCCATCCTCCCAGCCAGGCGCCCGAGTTGCCTTCGAATACGCGAACTTCCGCTGGTACTTGGCCGCCCGCTTCCTAGTGAATATCTCTTCCGAGATGCAGTCCGTCGCCGTGGGCTGGCAAATCTACGGCATCACCCACCGTCCCCTTGATCTCGGTCTCGTAGGCCTTGCTCAGTTCCTGCCTGGAATCCTTCTATTCCTCGTCACCGGCCATACTGCCGACCGTTACCCTCGTCACCGCATTCTGCAAGCCTGCTATGGCACATTTCCTGTCACTTCGGCTTTATTGGTCGCCTTCACAATCGGCCGCATCTCCTCGCCCTATCCCATCTACCTGGCCCTCCTCTGGAATGGCACGGTCCGCGCTTTCGCCGGCCCCGCTTCGCAAGCCTTCCTCCCGCTGCTCGTCGACCGCGAACACTTCTCGAACGCCGTAGCCTGGAGCTCCTCCACCTTTCAAACAGCCACGATTCTCGGTCCCGTTGTCGGCGGCGTCCTATACGGCTTCACGGGAACCCCAATCCCCGTCTATCTCTGCGCCGGCGCCGCCTATATCGCTGCCGTTTCGTTCATGCTTCAACTGCGCATGAACACAAAAGAGCATCCCCCATCCGCCCCGTCGCCTGCCATCGTCTTCGAGGGCCTTCGCTTCATCTGGCGCAACAAATTAATCCTCGGAGCCATGTCTCTCGACTTGTTTGCCGTCCTGCTCGGCGGTGCTGTCGCCCTGCTTCCCATCTACGCGCGCGAAATACTCGGAGCAGGTGCTTCCACTCTCGGCCTTTTGCGAAGCGCTCCCGGCGTCGGAGCCGTCCTCATGGCCATCGCGCAAGCCCACTTCCCGCTCCGCCGCCACGAGGGCAAAGCCATGCTCGCCTGCGTCGCCGCGTTCGGCGCATGCATCATCGTCTTCGGTCTATCGCGCAATCTACCGCTTTCACTCGCCGCTCTGGCCCTGGCCGGAGCCTTCGATATGGTCAGCGTCATTATCCGGCATACTCTCATCCAGCTCAGAACCCCTGACGAGATGCGCGGCCGCGTCAGCGCCGTCAATACGGTCTTCATCGGCGCTTCCAACGAAGTGGGTCAGTTCGAGTCGGGCCTCACCGCCCAATGGTTTGGAACCGTCCCCGCCGTCGTCCTTGGCGGAGCCGCTACCCTTGCTGTCGTCGCGCTATGGACCCGGCTCTTTCCCGCACTTCGCCGCGTCGATCGACTCCAACACGAACCCTTCCTCGCCGACATCCCCGAAACCGCCCAGCCCTGAAACTGCCATCGAGGGTGGGCTTCAGCCCGCGCGGGACTTCAGTCCCGCCTCTCATTCATAACGCAGAGCCTGCACCGGTTCCGTCTTCGCCGCGCGCCGAGCAGGCACAACACAAGCCAGCACACCGACCGCCAGCAACACCGCTCCTGCCATTGCCGCAATCATCGGATCACGCGGGCTCACTTCAAACAAAAGACCAGCCATCAGCCTTCCCGCCGCCCAAGCCAGGCCTACGCCGATGATCGTGCCCAGCACTACAGGCGCTACGCCGCCGCCCACAATCAGCCGGTAAATGTCACTCTTCCCCGCGCCAATCGCCATCCGAATTCCTATCTCATGCGTGCGCTGCGCCGCCGAGTAAGAAACCACACCGTAAATTCCAACCCCGGCCACAAGCAACGCTCCAATCGCGAAACTAAGCAGCAACTGCATCTCGAAATGCCTCGCCGCCACCGATCCGTTCACCACCATGTTCATCGTGCGAATCGAAGGCACCGGCACTTGTGGATCAATCGAGCGCATCACCCTTCTTAAACCCGTAATCAATGCCTCGGGATCCTGCCGCGTGCGCACGGCAAACCATCCCACCTCCCTGCTGCGATACCAATACGGCGCGTACACCATCGGCTGCGGTTCCTTGCTCAGATCAATGGCCCTGATATCGCCAACCTCGCCGATCACTTCAAATGGCGCTTCGTCCGGATCGCCGCGCCTGAACTTCTGCCCAATCGGATTCATCCCCGGCCATACTATATCCGCGACACGCTTCGAAATGATCGCTACTTTCTTTCCCTTGTCTCTCTCATCGAGGAACCGTCCGGCTATCAAAGGCACCGTTAGCGCTTCAAAATACCCGGGGCTAATCCAGCGGAAATGCGCGCTGGGCCGTTCAAAAAGCGGCCTCGCGTCTCCAATCCGCGATATCAAGTCGCCCCAGTAATCTCCATCCAACGGCAGCACGCTGACAACACCGGCAGCTTGAACACCGGGCAACTGACGTAGCTGACCGAGCGCCCGCTCGTAGAAAGCATTCCGCGCGCCGCTCTCGCCATATTGCTTATCCGGCAACACGACTTCGGCGCTCAGCACATGTTCCGCGTCAAATCCCCGGTTCACATGCAGCAGCTTGAACATGCTCGTGATAAACAACCCAGCAATTACCACCAGCGCAACACTGCCCGAGACTTCCGCCACCACCAATCCCTTCCCCAACTGCTTGCCGCCGCGCGACTGGCTGGCCGTTCTCAAATTGCCTCGCAGCGCCCGTTCCGGCTCGGTTTGCGCATAACGCCATGCCGGAAGGATTCCACACACGAACACAGCCAGCATCGAAATGCCGCCAGCAAACGCAAGCGCCACCCAGTTGACGGAAATCTCATCCAGCCGCGGCATCTCCGCCGGTGTGTTGTGGATCAGCAGAGGAACACCCAGCGCCGCGAAAACAATCCCCAAAACACCGCCGCAGAAACATAGCATAATTGGCTCGGCCAGCGCGCTCCACAGTAGTTGCGCCCGCGTTCCTCCTAGCGCCATGCGAACCGCCGATTCGTGTCCGTTACCCGTAGCTCGCGTCAGCAGCAGATTCGCAATGTTGACGCACGCAATCAGAAGCACAGCCCCAACAGCCGCCAGCAGCAGAACGAGCGAGCGCTTGCTCGTCCCAGTCAAATACTCGTCGAGCCGAGCGATTGTGGCGCTAAGCGGAACTTTGTCCGGCGTCCGAGCGGAAATCGAGTGCTGCAATACATTCAATTCAGCCGTTGCCTGCCCAAGCGTAGCGCCAGGTTTCAATCGTCCTATCGCGAAATAATTGTGGTCCCCTTCAAGCTCTTCGAGCACATCCGCGCTCCATCCGAATGGAACAAATGCTTGTACCGGCTTGCTCGTGCCCATTGCATCCGATGAGGGCAGCGAAAAACTCGAGGGCAGAACACCTGCAACGCGATACGGTTTTCCATCCAGCACAATCGTCTTGCCTACAACATCGCCATCGCCCGCATATCGGCGCTTCCACAATCCATCCGTCAAGATGACTAAATCGTTGTGCCCCGGCTGCGCTTCCTCTGTCGCGAAAGCGCGGCCCATCAGCGGTTCGACAGCCAGCACCGAAAACAAATTCGCAGTTATTTGAGCCACGCCGATTTCTTCCGGCTGTCCGCCGCCCAGCGGTAAGGACTCAGTCCGGAGAGCCGCAATCCCAGAAAACGACCGCGCATTCCGCTGCCAGAACGCCAAGTGGTTCGCATTCACCGGAAGGTTCCCCTCATACGTTGCAATCCCTTCCTGGATCGCGACAAGCTGCTGCGCATCTGGAAAGCGCAGCGTCTTCAAAAGTACGCCATAAACAACCGAAAAAATCGCTGTGTTCGCGCCGATTCCCAGCCCAAGCGTCACTATCACAGTGCACGCAAAGCCCGGGCTTCTCCTCAACCGCCGCAATGCGTAACGAAAATTCTGCATCCAAGCCTCCATCAAGCCGTCGCTCCCCGCTATGTTATCTAAAGAAATGCAAACTTACGCCGTCATCGGAGCCGGTGTCTTCGGCGCTTGGACCGCCTATCATCTGCGCCAAGCCGGCCATCAAGTCACGCTGCTCGATGCCTACGGCCCAGGCAACAACCGGTCCAGCTCCGGTGGCGAGACACGCATCATTCGCGCCTCGTACGGCAAAGATGAAATCTACACCCGCATGTCGGTCCGCTCGCTCGCGCTGTGGAACGCATTCTTTGCCCGCACCGGCCGCCCGCTGCTTCACCGTACGGGAGTCCTGTGGCTAGGGAAGGCGGGCAGCGCCAATCTCGACGAAACGCGCAACGTCTTGCGAAAAGCGGGCGTCGCGTTCGAAAATCTTTCCACCTCCGATATCGAGCGCCGATATCCCCAAATCCGTTACGATGCCTGCGCTGTTTTCGAGCCTGACGGCGGCGCGCTACTGGCCCGCCAATGCGTGCAGCAAGTTGCTGCACAATTCGTCCGCGACGGCGGCACATACCAGCAGACGCTCGTACGTCCACCGGAGCAAACAGGCCATCTTTCAAGCATTACTACCGCGGCTGGTGAAACTGTCGCTGCCGGAGCTTTCATCTTCGCCTGCGGTCCCTGGCTTCCGAAAATGTTTCCCGACCTTCTCGGCAACCGCATCCTTCCCACCCGCCAGGAAGTCTTTTTCTTCGGCACGCCGCCCGGCGATCGCCGCTTCGAACCTCCCCAAATGCCCATTTGGATCGACTTCGAAGGTGACTGCCACACGTACACGTACGGGCTCCCCGCCATCGACGGACGTGGATTCAAACTCGCGTTCGATCGACACGGCCCTCCCTTCGACCCCGACACCGGAAGTCGCTTGCCGAGTTCCGAACAAATCTCAGCCGCCCGCGACTATCTCGACAGCCACTTCCAGGCTCTCGCCAACAGCCCTATCCTCGAAACGCGAGTTTGCCAGTACGAAAACACATCCAACAGCGATTTCATTCTCGACCGTCACCCAGCCTTCGATAACGTATGGATCGCCGGCGGCGGCTCCGGACATGGCTTCAAGCATGGCCCCGCGGTGGGGGAATACGTCGCCGCGCGAGTCACCAGCTCAACAACACCCGCCATCGAGCCGCGCTTCTCGCTCGCCTCTAAAACCACCCAACCGAACCGCGCCGTGTACTAACCGAACTTCGTCACCGGACCGCTTACTTGCGTGCGCGGCTCGGCCAAACAGTTGAATCCACAAGCTTCGTTTCCGAGCCACGACCGAACCGAGCCGCGACCGCGAGGGAGCGGTTTGGAAACTAACTCGCCACTAACTCGGCTTCCGCGCCTTCCGCCGCTGTAAAATACGCGCAATCCGGATGATGAAACACCAGCGCGCTTACGCTCGCTTCCGGCTCCATCATGAATCCTTCCGTCAATTGCACACCAATCTCTTCCGGCTTCAGCAAACGCCAAAGTTTCTCTTGGTCTTCCAAACTCGGGCAAGCCGGATACCCGAAGCTGTAGCGTTTTCCGCGATAGCGCGACGTAAACCGCTCCTGCATGCTCATCGAAGGCGGATCCGGAAAGCCCCAGTCCTCGCGAATGCGCCGGTGCAGCCACTCCGCGCACCCTTCCGCCGTCTCAATTGCCAGCGCCTGTGTCGCATGCGCCTTGAAAAACTCGCCGTTGCGTTTCGCCTCGTCCGAATGCGCAATCACGCCCTCGCCCGACGTCACAACAAACATCGCAATGTGGTCGCGCCGCCCGTCTACCGGATCGAGCACGTAGTCGCTCAAGCACAGCCCATCCGATTTCGCCTGCCTTCCAAAATGAAAGCTTTCGAGCGGCGTCTCGCCGCCCGGCGAGTACACATGCAGCGAATTCCCATCGCGCTCGGCTTCAAAAAACTGCCACACCGCCCGCACTTTCATCCACGATGCAACTTCATGCTTCAACTCTTCCACTTTGTGAAACAGTTCTAGGGCTTTCGCATCGCGAGCCGACAACAATTTCTCGAAATTCCCCTTGAACCCTAGGTGTCGCCCATACAGCATGAACGGATTGATGTAACTCCACACTTCCTGCAAATGCGGCACCACACGTACTTTACGGTCGAGATACGGCGCCGGCGGAATCGCCACATCCACTCGTACCTTGGGGCTGCGGCGCTCGCCCGTCGGAACTGCTGCCGCTTCCAATGTCGCGGGAACCTCGGCCGGCATATCGCGGAAAACATGCGCCGCAAGCACCTGCGCTCGCGTTTCCGTGTCCATAATCTCGTTCATCAGCCGCAACCCCGTCATCGCATCCTTCGCATAGAGCGTCGGCGAAGAATAACTCGGCGCGATCTTCGTTTTCGTAAACTTATCCGAAAGCGCCGCGCCCCCGACCAACAACGGCACGTCAATGCCCGCATCGCGCAGGTCGCCCGCCGTAACAACCATCTGCTGCGCGCTTTTCACCAGCAATCCCGACAACCCGATTGCATCGGGCTTGTATTTCTGGAACGCCTTGATCAGTTCCTCAGGCGGCACCTTAATCCCGAGATTCACAACCTCGTAGCCGTTGTTGCTCAGAATGATCTCGACCAGGTTCTTGCCGATATCGTGCACGTCGCCCTTCACCGTCGCGAGCACAATCTTGCCTCGCGCCGACGATTCCGACTTTTCCATGAATTGTTCGAGATGATTGACCGCAGCCTTCATCGCCTCGGCCGATTGCAGCACCTCCGCCACAATCAGCTCGTTATTATTGAACAGCCGTCCCACTTCCGCCATGCCCGCCATCAGCGGGCCATTGATCACATCGAGCGGCGCCGTGCCCTCTTTCAGCTTCAAATCGAGATCGGCAATCAACCCATCCTTCGTCCCCTCGATGATGTAGTTCGCCAACCGTTCATCCAGCGGCAAATCCGACGCCTTTTTCTTCTGTCTTCCCGAGGCGCCCCGAAAATGTTCCGAAATCGCCGCAATATGAAACTGGTTCACGGCAATCTTCTGTTCCCGTGTCTGCTCGCGCCAATCTTCCGGAACGACTTCAAGCACGGCTGCGTCACGATGGTCCGCCGGAACATTCACTGGCGGCGTGTTGAACAGCAACGCTTCCGCCAACCGCCGCTCTTCCTCTGGTATCGAGGCGAACCGCTCCAGCTTTTCAGCGTTCACAATCGCCAGATCAAGTCCGGCTTTCGTGCAGTAATACAAAAATACGGAATTAACGACTTCGCGCGCCGCGGCGGGCAGCCCAAACGAAATATTCGAGATGCCCAAAACAGTCTTCACATACGGAATCTCCTGCTTAATGAGCCTCATCGCCTCAATCGTTTCCACCGCGCCGCCAATGTAGTTTTCATCCCCGGTCGCGCACGGAAATACCAGCGGGTCGATGATAATGTCCTCGGGCTCTATCTCAAACTTATTCGTCAGCAGATCCACCGAACGCCGCGCAACGGCTAGCTTCCGTTCCCGCGTAAATGCCTGCGCTTGAACGGGGTCTTCGTCAATGCAGCCCACCACCAAAGCCGCGCCATATGCCTTCGCCAGTGGACAAATCTTCTCGAACTTTTCCTCGCCATCCTCCAGGTTCACCGAATTGATAATGCTCTTACCCTGGCAATACGTCAGCGATTGCTCGACCGACTTCGCGTCAGTCGTGTCAATCATGATCGGAGCCTTGATCTTGCGAATCAGCTTCTCGTAAAACAGCGGTATGTCCTGGCGCTCGTCGCGCTCGCTCGATTGCAGGCAAACGTCCACAACGTGCGCGCCGTTGCGTATCTGCCAGCGCGCCACTTCCGTCGCTTCCTCCCACTTCTCCTCGGCGATCATCTTCTTGAACAGCCGCGAGCCAATCACGTTCGTCCGCTCGCCAACAATCAGCGGCCGGTTGCTTTCTTCGGCTTCTACTAAATCGATCCCGCTGAAATAGGTCTTGTGCGCCGGCTCCTTCAGTCCGCGCGGCTGCTTTCCTTCCACCATCTGCGCCATCGCCTTGATATGCTCTGGCGTGGTTCCACAGCATCCGCCAACGATGTTGATCCAGCCGTGATCGACAAATTTTTCAAGCTGTGCCGCAAGGCTCGTCGGCGTCTCCAGATATTTCCCCTCTTCATCTGGCAATCCGGCATTCGGATAACACGAGATGCGGCTCGAGGCGAGTTCGTGCATCGATCGGATGTGATCGGTCATGAACTCGGGACCGGTAGCGCAGTTCAAGCCCACCGACAACAACTCGGCATGCGAAATCGATGTGTAGAACGCGTCCGCTGTCTGCCCGGCCAGCATCGTGCCCATCGGCTCAATCGTGCCCGACACCATCGCTGGAATCGTATGTCCGCGCTCGGTTCCCAACTTATGTAGAGCCAACAGCCCGGCTTTCACATTTCGCGTGTCCTGGCATGTCTCGAGCAGTAAGATGTCCGCGCCGCCCTCCACCAGCCCCTTGGCCTGCACGTAATAGTTGCCGATCAATTCATCGAACGTAACGCCGCCGGTCACGGTGATCGCTTTCGTCGTCGGCCCCATCGAGCCGGCCACGAACCGCACCCGTCCGTTCTTTGAGAATTCCTCAGCCGCCCGCCGCGCAAGCTGCGCCGCCTTAAAATTCAGCTCGTACGCCTTGTCCTGAAGCCCATATTCGCCCAGCACAATCTTCGTCGAGCCGAAGCTATTTGTTTCGACGATATCGGAACCGGCTGCATAATAAGCCCGGTGAATATCGAGAATCACGTCCGGCCGCGTCTCGACCAAATGCTCGTTGCAGCCTTCCAGGTGCGCGCCGCCGAAGTCCTCCGCCGTCAGGTGCCGCTGTTGCAGCATCGTCCCCATGGCGCCATCCAGCACAAGTACACGTTCCGCGAGAGCGTCAAGAAGCACTTGACGTCGTATCTGCCGTTCATCCATGTGGTCAACTTGTCGCGAGCGAAGCAATCTCCGCCCCTATAACAAGTTTAGCGGCCGAACGGCCTTATTTCCAGGCTTCAGCACCGGACGGCAACTATCCGCAGCCGGCGGTAATCGGCCGTCCATTGAGTACCATCCCAAAGCACCGGACGCAGCGTTTCCACTACTTCAGCGAGTGCTTTCTCACCCTTCTCGCGCCCTAATGGCTCAAAATAGTACCACTTGAACTGCCGCATCCAGGTCTCAATCCCGTTCTCCCCTTCAAGCGGTGTTGGCCGCACAATGTGAGCAATATTCCCCTTCCCGCCGAACGCCGCCGCAAACCGCCCGCCGCTTCAACGCCTTCGCGATCCGCTCCACAACCCGCTCCGCCTCCGTCGTCCAGTGCAACGCGGCATTCGAAAACACGCCGTCAAACTCCTCAATAAACGTCATGTCCATCGCGTTGCCGAGCACAAACCGCGTCTCCGGGAAATTTTGCCGCGCCTGTCCGATCATGTCAGTCGAGGAATCGATCCCCACAACCTCCGCGCCGCGGTCCGCCAGCGCCCGCGTCAATTGGCCCGGCCCCGCATCCCACCTCGCCTTCGCACTCATAAGTTCATAATCACGCTTTGAACCCCGCATATCCCCAACAAGTGGAAATCCTAACCGAGCCGCGACCGCGAGGGAGCGGTCCTGCATTTTTCACTCGCATCCCCTATTTGAAGTACCACGGAATATTCAAAACTGAAATTCTGTCATTGCCCTTCACGAGCAGCAGGGTTTTCAAAAGCGCGGCGCGCTGCGTATGGAGAAAATAGTTGTACCAGCGCCGCTCCACCAGCTCGGGCACAATCGTGATGACGCGGCGATGCGGGTTGTCAGCCGCCAGTTTGATCACGAAATCGACAATCGGCGAGACGACAAAGCGATACGGCGAATGTATCTCTACCAGCGCGGGCGTCGGCAGCCCCGCCTGGCTCGTGCTCTCGCCTACGTAGTGATGCCACTTGGCGCAAAACTCGTTCGACTTGTCCTCTTCTGCGACATGAACCGCCCAAATTTCCTTTGAAATGCCAAGCGCGGTGCACAGCGCCTGCTTAGAAAGCTTGCTCCACTGCTGAAGTGGGATAACGACCAGAGGTTCCACAATGTCGCACACATCGAGCGGAGCTGGGCTGGCGAGTTGTCTATGAACGTTGTTATAGTGCCGCCTGACGCCATACATCAAAGCCAGAATCGCCGGAATCGTGACAGCCGTAATCCACGCTCCCTCGACGAACTTGGCCACAAGTACGACCAGAACGGTAATGCCAGTCACGAAGGCGCCGAGGCCGTTGACGAACATGTTCCCGCGGGCTCTCGAACCGCCTTCCCTCTGCCAATGCGCTACCATCCCGGCCTGCGACAACGTGAATGCGAGAAATGCGCCCACGGCGTAAAGCGGAATCAGATGATCGGTGACGCCGCCAAAGACGATCAATATGACGCCGCAAAGAACAGCAAGCACAACGATGCCCTGCGAATAGACCAGTCGCCGGCCGCGATTGGCGAACGATAGCGGCAGAAAGCAGTCTTCTGCCAGAAAGTGGCATACTCGCGGAAAATCGGCGAATGCGGTATTGGCGGAGAAAATCAGCACAATCAGCACTGAGCCAATCGCCGCATAATAAAACCACCCGCGCCCCGACACCGCGGCAAACAACATGGAAAGCAGGCTCTGATATCTGTCGCTATCCGGGTCGGTCGCAACAATCTTGTAGCGCTCAGCCAGGAACGCGATGCCGGCCAGCAT
>JBAUZG010000408.1:0-31115 GCA_049585195.1 Bryobacteraceae bacterium
AAAGCAGGATACAGCCCAGGCCCGGTGAACTGCTGAACGAAAGATCCAGGGTAGCCGAGCAAATAAGATGCGAGCGCGGCTCCGGTGGTCGCGCTTCCGGCCGCGAGCGTGTCGATGTCGAGACTGCCAGTGGTTGAATCGGTAAATGTCACCTCGCCCGCACGATGCGTGCTACTGTCGATCCTTCTCTGTTGAGCGCGGCGGATATCGGCTCCCCATTCGATGGTGTGATTGCCCTTTTGCTTGGTCCAGTTGCTGACCCACTGGAATTGATTCTCGGTCTCACTCAATGGGCAGTTACAGCTGTTGACGCCGAGCGCATAACCGAAGTCGAAGCCGCCGTTGCCGTTGATATAAAAGGCCGGCATTCCCGATGTATCTGGAGCTCCGCGATTCAATCCCTGGAGACCGGCATCGAGCGCCGGCGTTGTGCCGTAACCATTCGGCAAGCTGTTGACACGGTACCGATAGAAGCCAAACCGGAAATCGGCGATTAACGACGGGCTAAGCGACCATGTGAGACCGAGCGCAAGACTCTGATTTTGCGCCGAGGAATCGCCGGCGAAGTTGAAGGGCGAAGGGCCGCCGCCGATCTCTCCGAACGCGCCGGGCCCCCTCAACACAAATGGGGCGAGGCTGTAACGTCCAAACAAGTGCAGACTGTCGGAGATGTTGTAATCGATCCGACCGTCATACTCGTCGCCATTCGAAGTCTCGGGAACCGTAGCCTGGAAGTTGTTATAAATCTGGCCTGGCGCGCCGAAGTTGGGAAGCGGAATGTTGGCCAGCAGTTTTTGCATGGCTGGCGCGGGAGTAATGACGTTGACTTGGCCATTGGTCGAGAAAGCCTCGCGTCCGCTGCCGTCCGAATTACCAGTGGCCGGATCGAATACCATGCCCGCTTGCGCTGGAACCTTGAAGCCCTCGGTGGTTGTGACGTAAGCCGGATTCGCACAGCCCGAAGCCGACGTCGAACCGTCGGCGCAGATATAGTTGCCCAGCAACCCTTGCAAGTTGCCGTTGCGTTCGTCTGCCGTAGGGACCGTTGTAATCACGGAACCGCCTAGATTGCGCCGCGTGCCCTGATAAGCGAAAAATGCGAATAGTTTGTTCTTGATGATGGGAGCGCCGAGAGATCCGCCGAACTGATTCCAACGGATAGGCGCGTTGACGCCGCTGAACGGGTCGGCGGCATTAAAAAAGTTGTTGCGAAGATACTCGAATGCCGAGCCGTGAATCTGGTTCGTACCCGACTTCGTTGCGGCCTGCATCAACGCGCCGGAGACGTTGCCAAACTGGGCGTCGTAGTTACTTGACGTGATCTTGAATTCTTCGAGCGCATCCGGATTCGGAACGATGACGCTGATGCCGAGGATGTTGCTATGGTTTTCGGTGCCATCCAGCAGAAAGCCGTTAGAATAGCCAAGCTGCCCGTTCACCGGGATTTGCTGGTCGCGCTGCTGGTTCTCGTCGGTTGCAGGTCCAAACGTGCCGGAGTAGAGCCCGGCTCCTGGCAAAGCGACGAGCAGTGACGTGATGTTTCGATCGAGGATGGGCAACTTTCCGAGTTCGGCGCCCGTAAGGGTGTTGCTGACGTCGGCTCGATCGGTTTTAAGAAGCGGGCTTTCGCCCGTGACGCTGACGGTGGTGGCGCTTGTACCAATCTGCAAGCGCGCATCGACGCGAGTATCCGAATCGACTTGCACTACGGCATCTGCCTTGAACTCGACAAAGCCCGGAGCGGCTGCGTGCACTTCGTAGCTGCCTGGCAACAAATGAGTTTGGATAAAGTTGCCGCTGTTATTGGTGGAGGTCTGATATGTTACGCCGCGTTCAACATCGACGATGGTGATCTTGGCGGCTGGGATGGCGGCTCCCGCAGGATCTTCGATTGTGCCGGTAATATTGCCAAACACAGCCTGTCCGATCGCCGCCGGAGAGAGTAACCAGGCGAGTAAAAGAGAGAGGGCGCTTTGCGCCGCGAGTTGCTTTCCAATAGTCATTCGACTGCCTCGTTGAACTGGAATCGGGCTTTGCGTTTTGTTAAGGCGTTGTTGAGACGCCCGAATTCCGCGACGTAGCGGAAGAATCTCTGGCTCCGAGCTTGCGGTACAAAGCCATCTCGGTCGCGGCTCCTTGTCCGTCGCCAAGCGACCTATATACCGAAGCCAACAAATAATGGACCATCCTGTTGCCGGGATCGAGGCGTGCAGCTTCCTGAAGGTGCGAACGTGCATCCGCCGCGCGATTAAGAGCAACTAAAGCCTTCGCCATCGCCACATGCGCTTCGACAAACTCCGGGTGGTATTGAAGAGCTCGTTCAAAATGAGCGGAGGCCGATTCGAGATGGCCGTTCTCCCGGTCGATTTCGCCCAACTCGTACTCTGCATCGGAATTGGCGGGCGAAAGTGCGAGCTCTTGTTCAAATTCGTGTTTTGCCTCTCCGCGGGAGGCCGGCGTCGTAGAAATCCGCAGAATGACACGTCCTAGGCGGTAGTGAGCCCCAGGCAGACGAGGATCGCGATTGAGCGCATTGCGGTACTCCTGCGCCGCGACATCGAAACGGTCGAGGCTTTCCTGAACCTGCGCGTTCGCATAATGAGTCCAGGCAGAATCGGGCGCGGCGCGGACAAGTTCAGACATCAACTCGTAGGAACGGTCGGCATGGAGGCGCGAGACCTGATAGAGAACTTCGGGGTCGTTTGGATAGCGCCGCACAAGTTCCTCGCCGGTGAGAATTGCTTTGTCAAACTCCTTCAGCTCGACGTAAGACCGCTGTAAGTGAAGACCGATCAGACGGCCCGTGTCGGGATCCGGCGGATGTTCGAAGGCAGGAGCAAGGATTGCGACGGCGCTAGGATATCGTCCAAGCTCGGAATCGCACAACCCGATCATTGGTTCGATTTGTGGAAGTCCTGCATTGAGCTTTTGCGCCCGTTCGAACGCGCCGAGCGCTTCAGCAGGCCGGCCTTTAAAGAAATAAGCCAGTCCCAGGTTCGCGAACACTTCCGGCACGTTCGGAGCAAGTTGGGACAGGCTCCGCAACGCAGTTATCGCCTGATCCCATTTCTTGGCCGCCAAAGCCTGGCGAGCTTCGTCGGAGATTCGATCGAGGTCGTCCTGTTGCTGCGCGCCCAGACGCATGGCAATCAGGAACACAAGAAGCAACAACGATAGGCCATTCCCCATGACCAATTGCCGAAACCCTCCTTCCGGGGTTATGCGGTAATGACGGGTAGTCTACCATCGTTCGAGGCGCATGAACTCGAGAGGGCAGAATCACTGTTTTTGCGCTGCATTGGTTTGTTGCTTCGATTGCTGCTGGAATCTTTGCATCAACGCCTGCATTTCGACCGGCATGCGTTCAGGATGACGCTCGACGTTAACGGTCCAAGCGCGGAGATCGAACGGAAATCCCCACATAATTTTGTGTTTGGACGCGACCGGTGGGCCGCCGAGTGAACCGGCTGGTGGAATCGGCATCGGAAGTTTGAACGCGTAGAAAGCACCGCCTGCAAGCTGCTGGTGAGGATACTGCTGCAGATATCCGCAATTGTGATTATCGAGGAGCGACACCGCCGCGACGGCAACCCAGTGGCCTGCATCGCGATCTGTTGGCGCTTGGCAGTCCCAAATCTGCGCCTCCGGCACGACGAGCGCCGGGTCGGAAAGCGAGGCCCAATCGAGTTCAATATCGGTCAACTTCTGTTGCCGTACAAAGCGCTCGACGTCCGGTAGGCTTTCGTTCCAGCTCACATTCGAGTCGTTCATCAGATAGTAAGTGGGGTAGCCAAACGCCAGGCTGTTGACGAACGGAAAAAAGTAGGGGTATGCCAGAGCAACGGGTAAGAAGCAGCCCGCCACTAGAGCGATCGTTATCGCCAGTAAAATGCGCCGCTGCGGCAGCGCGCTGATCATTCGGGAGAGCGGCGCAAGCATCAACGTGAGTAAAGCGATTGGAAGCATGAAATGCCGAATGCTGATGTCCAGGCGACTCAAAAGACAGACCGTGAGAAATACAAAAAAGCCAATCATTAATACACGCCAATGAGGACGCACTCCGTTCGGAATGAAGCGGACATCGAGCTTGCGGCACAGAATGCCGGTGATCGCAGCCAGAACGAGCAGCAGCAGAAAGCCCAGAGTGGATTTTAAAGCGAACACGACAGGGAAGTAGTACGGCACCCCGTGCGCGTAGGCATGCCCAAAGAGGAATGTCGGCCGCGACCCAGTGAGCAACATCAGGAGAAGCCCGCGCAGGTAGAGCCAGAGCGGCATAAGTGGACGACGGATCAGCCATGCCCACGCTCCGCTTCCGATCCGGTTGAGTACGTCATCGGGTTGATTCCACGAAAGGACGAAATACAGAAGATACACAAACAGCGCGGCCCAAAGAACGCCGCGTAGAAGGCATCGCCAGCGCGCTCTTCGCCAGAGCTTGCGTTCGTCCTTATTAATTGGCTCGGCGGCAGTTGGCCAAAAGCGGGTTTGCACAAAGAGAACAACAATGACGGGAATTATCAATAGCCCGGTGAACTTTGAAACGAGCGATGCGCCGAGCGATAGACCGAACAGCAGAGCGTTTCTGGATGACGGCACGGTCCAGATCTCGCCTAAGCGCCAAAGTGCGATTAGTGAAAACAGTGTTATCGGCAGATCGGTGATGACAAGTGGACCGAACACCAGAAATGCGGGAGTTGTAACATACGCCGCAAGGCACAGCAATCCACCCCAAGGGCCGCCAAGGCGCGTCCCATAGAGATACACAATCCAACCCAAAAGCAACGTCAGAATGAGCATCGGAAAACGCGCCCACATCAATGTAGATTTCCAATCGTTCCAACGGCCGAGAACTGCATCGCCAAAGATCCACTGGCCGGCATAAGCAGGGAAGAAATCGGCTGACAATTTCCATGCCGCTATAGAGTAATCAGCGTGTGTTCCGCGAATTGCAAGCGGTATGGCGGCTAGTACCTTCGCAAGGGGCGGATGCTCGGGATTGAGGCGCAGGTCAAGGCGCTGCAGATAGCTCAATCCGGCACCGACATGAGAGACCTCATCCACAGCGGCGGACTCGTGCAACGCAGCGCCGCCCGCCAAGAAGCACATAACGGCGAGCAAGCCGGCGGCGGCTGCGCGGTGAACGTTTCTCGTCATATGCGGTGGATTCATTCTAACCGCGGGGAGTTGTCAAATGGATCTATGCCTCAGCCGGACGACGAGCGCTCCTCTTGGTGGAGTTTCGCGGTGATGGCCAGCGTCTCAGCCATAACTGTCGCGGTGATGGCGTGGATGTATCTCCCTCGCTACCCGATTCGGTTTCGCGCAGGGGCTTCGATTTGCGGCTGCTTGCTGCTGCAGTTACTGCTGGTTGCGGCTCCTTGCATCGAGAGCAGCCGGAGAGCGATTCACACCTGGGTGAGCAGACACGACGTTCCGGCTTTCGTCGCGATATGGTGTCTGCCATACCTCGTTTATTGCGCGGGTACCCTCGATTTTCGTTGGACAAGCCTCGGCCGCCTCGTTATCGCCGCGGCGCTGGTGTTGACGGTATATCGAGTCTTTCCCGCGCGAAATCCAAGCCGCTTATGCTGGCAGGATGCAGCCGTCGGAATTTGGCTGGTCGCCATCGTTTTATTGCATGGGTTCGGCGGCGTTTGGAGGGTCCCCGTAAATCTCGATTTCATGGGGCGCCTCTTTTTGATTACCGTCGCGTCCTGGTGCTGGATATTCGTGCGTCCGGTGCCGAATCTTGGTTATGACTTCCACATTACGGGCAAAGTCGCGAAAGCCGCCGCGGTGAATTTCGTGTGGTTTGCACTAATCGCGATTCCCTCAGGTCTGGCGCTGCGATTCACGGCATGGAATCCTCGCTGGCGAAGCTTGGCGGTGTTTGGAGCGGATTATCTTGAGATCTTCTTATTTATTGCACTGCTCGAAGAGTTATTCTTTCGCGGTTTTTTGCAGAACCTGATTTCAAATTCGTTGAAATCGTGGAAGTGGGGCCAGTTGATCGCGTCCTGCCTGTTCGGGTTGTTTCATATTTTGCATGCTCCCTTTCCAAACTGGCGTTACGTGGCGCTTGCGACAGTGGCTGGATGGTTCTACGGATCGGCATTCAGGCAAGGCGGCAGCGTAGTCGCTTCATCGCTTGTGCACGCTATGGTGGACACGGTTTGGCGAACGTGGCTGACGCGCGGCTGATTCCTTACTTTATTTGAATCAGATCCGCTGCCTGGCGTGCGGGTGCTGATGATTCCTGCCAGCGCATGCCATCGCGTCCTTGTGCCTGTACACGGTTTACCCAGGCTCCGATATTCATCGACCCCTGGACAAGGTGTTTCACTCGCAATCCTCCCAGCACTGGAAGATTTCCAACCCAATGCAGAGCGGCACTGGCCGAGCATCCGCATTGTGAGCAGTCCGGCTCGCCACCAAACACGCACGGCTCGACGCGAGTCTTCAGGTCCGCCGTATAGTTCACCGACATTCTGGAGAAAATGCACTCGTCTGGGCTCTTCGGCGGATCGACAAACGCTCGCGCGTACCCTTCGGGAGCAAGAAACTTGTTGTATTTCGCCGACAGCGCGGGCAAGGTCTCGAGCAGCAGCTCGCGCTGATCGCGGCTCAGCATCTCGGGCGTGTTCTCGCCGCGCTGCGGCGAATAAACACTGCACCAGATTTTGTGGACTTCGGGCCGTTCCTGCCAAAACGAGACGTACTCTTCAAGATAACCGGGCTCCTCGGTGTGCGAGCGGACGATCGTCCAGTGAATATTTACTTTCCGGCCTTCTATGTTGCGGAGAATGCGCTCGTAGGTGGCTGGTTTTCGCCGGACGTCATGATGCTTCGGCAAGCCATCTACCGAAACAGCGATGACCACGTTGGGCAGATCGGTCCACTTCTTCGGAATGGGAATGACCGCGCTGGTTACTACCATCGTGAAGATGCCGCGCTCACTTAGAACTGGCAGAATACGGCTCAATTCCCTATGGCGGATGAGCGGCTCACCGCCCACGAGTGAGACGTGCAGGGGTTCGTACCGATCGACCAGACGAAGAACACGATGAACGAGGTCGTCGCCCCGGTAATCGCGCACTTCGCGAAGCACTGTCTCTCCGCCCAGGTGGTCGTCTCCGTATGCATAACATCCGGGGCAATGTAGCGGACATTCACGGGTGATCTCAATCGAAAGGATTGGAATCTTTCCAGATAGAATTTTGCCCCAAGAATGAAGAAAATGGGATGGTCTCATTAGTCAGACTAGCTCAATTTTCGTTGGAGCGGCACTAAGTGAAAGGCCCTCAATGTGAATTGGATGCAGCAACGCCGATTTCGGTTCTACTGGATATTCATGTGAGTGCAAAAATCGACTCGAAGATAGCGCGGGCGATCGAGGGCTTTAAACGAGGTTTATTTTCAGCATGAAGCTGGGCCTTTGGCGTATACGCTATTATTATGAGTGGTTGCCGCGCGACGGCCGGGAAATCGGCTTTGCGCTAGCGTTTCGCAAACACCAGAACCTACTGCGATCGTGGGAGGCGCCGAGGTGTATGCCGCCGGCGCCAGTAAAGCGCGGCGATAATCCAATTAGTATTCATGCGCTAACGGGCGAATTTCATGCGCATCTCACGTGTTTTTGTCTGTACTCTCTGCTTCAAACCGCAGATGTGCCGGTAGCGCCCGTAGTCCACGAAGATGGGACGCTCAAAAATAATCAACGCGAGCAGCTTCGCCGCATCATTCCAACGGTTCGTTTCGTAAGCGTACACGAAGCAGAGTCTCTAGTAGATTGTTCGTTTCCGAGAAATCGCTTCCCTGCCCTACGTATCATGCGCGACCGGCTTCATCTCATGCGAAAGCTTCTCGATGTACATGCAGGTAAGACAGAGCCGACGTTATTTGTGGATTCCGACGTATTCTTTTACCGGAATCCGGATTATTTGGTCGAATGGCTGCGGCGCGGCCGAGAGCCAATCTATATGCTCGATTATCAGAACGCGTATGGGTATGAACCTGCCGTTCTCGAATCCGTTTACGGCAAACCCATGCCGCCTCGCGTGAATACTGGGCTGTGCGGCTTTCATTCGCCAACAATCGACTGGGACAAACTGGAATTCTGGGCCGGGCGGCTGCTCGAAGCAGCCGGTGTAAACCACTTTTCGGAGCAAGCTTTAACGGCCATGGCGATCGGCGACAGAAAGAGCGATACCGCGCCTTCTCACGACTACATGATTTCACCGGGACTCGCCGAGATACGCAATCCGTCTGCCGTCATGCATCACTTTGTGGTGCCAAGCCGGACCTGGTACTACACGGAAGCGATCCCCGCGTTCTTGAAGAAACTCGACGCATGGAAGTGATTGCGCCATTGCTTCGAGAGCACGGAAAAATACAAGCTCTTGTACCATAGGGATTTAAGAAACAAAAGAATGTTGCGCTTCGAGACGGCGGGCGAGTCTCACGGGGAGTGCCTCGTCGCCACACTGACAGGCCTGCCTGCCGGCGTACCGGTTTCCATCGAATATCTAAACCGCCAATTGTGGCGCCGCCAGCAGGGGTATGGACGGGGCGGCCGGATGAAGATCGAAACCGACCAGATTCATATCGTATCCGGCATACGGAACTCGCAAACCATCGGTTCACCAATTGCTGTCCTGATAGAGAACAAGGATTGGAAAAACTGGAAGGAAATCCTTCCCGTGGACAGTAAGGACCGCAATGACGAAAAAGCGAAGCCGGTGCACCGTCCGCGGCCTGGTCATGCGGATCTGGCGGGTGCCCTCAAGTACAACTTTCAAGATGCGCGCTACATTCTTGAGCGGGCGAGCGCTCGCGAAACCACGGCGCGTGTGGCCCTCGGCGCGTTTGCGAAGACGTTTCTTCGTGAGTTCCATATCGAAGTTTTGAGCCATGTAATTGGCGTCGGACCAGTGAGAATGAAGCGCCGCGCGTTGTGGGAAGAAGTGGTGAAGCTGAGCGAGCGCGGTGACGTGCTTCTAGGCTGCGTCGATTCCGAAGTCGAACAAGAGATGAAGGCTGCGGTCGATCACGCCTACCGCACAGGCGATACGGTGGGCGGCGTTTTCGAGGTAGTTGCGCATGGATTGCCTCCGGGACTGGGTTCTCATGTCACATGGGACTCGAGGCTCGACGGAAAACTTGCGCAGGCCATCGTCTCCATACAAGCAGTGAAAGGGGCCGAAATCGGCGAAGCAGTAGAAGGCGCGAGCGCGTACGGCTCCGTAGTGCAAGACACCATTCATTACCGCAAACCGGAGCGCGAATTTTTTCGAGGGTCTAATCGCGCGGGTGGTCTCGAGGGCGGAATGACGAACGGCGAGGACCTGATCGCTCGAGGCTTTCTTAAGCCAATCTCGACGCTGCGGCGACCGCTCGAATCGGTCGATCTATCCACGCGCGAGCCAGCTTCTGCCGCCTATGAGCGCAGCGACGTTGCAGTAGTTCCGGCCGCCGGTGTCATCGGCGAGGCGATGGTCGCGCTCGTGCTCGCGCAGGCTTTCATCGAAAAATTCGGCGGCGACTCGCTCTCAGAGACCCGCCGCAATTACGACGGCTACCTGGGACAAGTGCGAGCATTTTAGTTCACTTTCGCTGAAACAGCATAGTAATTTGAATAAGATCTAGATGGTTCGAAAGATTCTAAAGTATGGCGACCCGGTCCTTGAAACGGCGGCGGGTGAAGTAACCGACTTTAATAGCGATGAGTTGTGTCAGCTTATAGCGGACATGTGGGAAACCATGTATGCGGCAAAGGGCGTCGGGCTGGCGGCGCCTCAAGTGGGAATTTCGAAACGAATTTCAGTCATCGATATCAGCATAGGCGAGCGCGAAGAAGACAAAATCGTCATCATCAATCCGGAGATCGTACTGAAGGAGGGCTCGCAAACGGGCGAGGAAGGGTGTTTGAGCATCCCTGGATTTCGGGAACCGGTTACCCGCGCGAACAAGGTGAAGGTGAAAGCGAAGAACGAAAATGGAGAGACAATAGAGCTCGAAGGCGAGGAGTTGCTTGCTCGCGCTTTGCTGCACGAGATCGATCACCTCAACGGCATTCTGTTCCTGAACCATCTAAGCACTCTGAAACGCGATATGATCCGGCGCAAAATTCGCAAGCTGCAGAAGGCTGGTGAGTGGGAGTAACAGTCTCTCCGCAATGCGAATCATCTTTCTCGGCACACCCGAATTTGCGGCGCCGAGTTTGCAGGCACTCATCGGGGCGGGCCACGAAATTGCCGCGGTTTTCACGCAGCCGGACCGGCCTAAAGGGCGTGGAAATCAATTTGCCGCATCTCCAGTCAAGGAAGCTGCGCTTCGCCTCGGCCTAACGGTTTTGCAGCCTGACCGAGTTCGGCGCCCCGAGCATGTAGCCACGATCGCGGCACTCGAGCCTAGCCTCATGGTTGTGGTCGGATACGGGCAGATCATTCCGCAAAGCATTATCGATATACCCCCACACGGCGTTCTCAACGTGCATGCGTCGTTGCTGCCGAAGTATCGCGGCGCCGCGCCCATTCAGTGGGCCATCGCAAAGGGAGAAACAGAAACAGGCGTTACCATTATGCGAATCGACGCCGGCCTCGACACTGGGGACATGTTGCTGAAGTGGAGTACTGCAATTTACCCTGACGAGACTGCGTCCGAACTGAGCCGCCGCCTCGCTCCAGCAGGAGCCAAACTTCTGATCGATGCAATCAAGCAAATAGAATCCGGAACGGCGAGGTTTGAACCACAAGATGCAGCCCAGGCAACGTATGCGCCGATTTTGAAAAAAGAGGATGGGCGAGTGGATTGGTCCCGGTCCGCAACTGAAATTTACAACCGGCTGCGTGGTTTCACCCCTTGGCCAGGTTCTTATACAACTCTCCGCGGCCAAACGTTGCAGATCTATAAGGCGCGACCGATTGAAGCGGCAGCCCAAGGTGAGCCTGGAACTTTGCACGTCGAGAAACGTAGACTGTTGGTGACGTGCGGCGCCGGTTCCCTCGAAGTGCTCGAGCTTCAGATGGAAGGGAGAAAGCGAATGCCGATAGACACATTTCTGAACGGGTATAGTCTCAAACCCGATAAGCGGCTCGGAGGATCAGGTTGAAACTTCCCCTTGGCTATAGATACGCAAGCGCCTACGCAGGGATTCGCAAAGAGCCAGATCAGCACGATGTGGCGCTCATTGCCCCCGAGGGTATAGCCTCGGCGGCGGCCGTTTTTACAACTAATGTGGTGCAGGCTGCGCCGGTGCGGCTGGCCAGAACCAATCTGAATTCTTCGCGCGGCAGGCTCTCCGCAATTCTGGTCAATGCCGGCAATGCCAACTGCGCAACACGGACGGGCGATCGCGCAGCTATCGCATCAACGAAAGCCTTGGCGAAGGCGCTCAGAACGAAACCTCAGTACATATTTCCGGCGTCGACTGGCGTTATCGGCGTTGAGCTCGACCCTCAGCTCCTGGTAAATGTATTTCCGAAACTGATCGCAGACTTGTCGGACGATCCGGCACATTTCGAGGCGGCGGCCCGCGCCATGCTGACTACCGACACGCGGCTCAAAGTCGCGAGCGAAGAAGTGAAGCTGAAGTCTGGCTTCGTCAGAGTGGCCGGCATGACGAAGGGCTCGGGCATGATTCATCCCAATATGGCGACCACGCTTGGATTTGTAATGACCGACGCGGCAATCGAGCCGAAGGCTCTTAAAGTGATACTTGCCCCGGCTGTTGAGCGATCGTACCATTCTCTGACGGTCGATGGCGACACATCTACTAACGACGTGGTCGCGCTGCTAGCCAGCGGCGCTTCCGGCGTCAAGCCTAATGACAAAGAGCGCAAGGTGATTGGAGAACTCGTTTGCTGGGTGATGGAATCACTTGCCGAGCAGATCGCCGCGGACGGAGAGGGAGCGAGGAAATTGATCATCGTGCGTGTGCTTGGGTTCAAAACGGACGATGAGGCGCGCCGCGTGGCCCGCTCGATTGCCAACTCGCCGCTTGTAAAAACTGCTATTGCGGGAAGTGATCCAAACTGGGGCAGAATTCTGGCAGCGGCCGGTTATTCCGGAGTTCGTTTCGATCCTTTCAAGACGGATGTGTACCTGCAGCGTGAACTGGTCTGTAAGGGCGGTTTGGCGACTGAATTTGACGAAGCGGCTGTAAAGAAAGAACTGGACAAGTCCGAGGTTCGCATCCAGGTCGCTTTAAATAGTAAGGACAAGGGCGAGGCGCGTTTTTTCACATGCGACTTAACCGAAGGCTATGTTCATATCAACGGCAGCTACCGCACGTAGGTCCCCCTTCAATACCGGGTATTCTTGGATAGACTTAGACTAGTTTCTGGTGCAAAGTGCCCAAGACCGCTCCCTCGCGGTCGCGGCTCGGAAAACGCGTGTTCGAAAGGAGATTACCGAGCCGCGCGCGAAGTAGACTAAATTTTGTGCGATCCGTGGGGAGGTGAAGAACATGAACCGCCGCGAGCTCTTGCGTGATTCTCTGCTGGGCGTGTTCGGCGCGGCCGCGGCGAAGACAGGCGAAGCGCGGGAATTTCCTCAGGGATATGACGCTTCGAAAGAGCTTGCGCGGCCCGATTGGAAGCCGAAATTCTTTGACGCTCATCAGAACGAGACTGTCATCGCGCTGAGCGATCTGATTATTCCGGAGACCAAGACTCCAGGAGCAAAAGCCGCATTGGTGAATCGCTTTCTGGACGAGTTGTTAGCTGTCGAAGAGCGTTCGGTACAGCAATCATTTTTGAACAGCCTCTCATTTTTTGACGGGGATTGCATGGCGCGCTATAAGGCGGCATTTATCCGTGTCCCGGTCGAGCTACAGCACGAATATCTCTCCTTTGTTGCCTATCCTCATTCGCTCGACACATGGGGTGAAGGCACCCCGGAGAAGAATCCGGGGCATGAGCATTTCGAAAATTTGAAAGAATGGATTGCGCGTGCCTTTTGGAGCAGTGAGGCCGGGAAAGAGGCGCTGGGCTGGAATGGCGAAGTTCCGCACGGCGTTTTCGCTGGATGCGATCACCCGGAAGGTGCTCATCGGAGTTAAGAATTGTTCTTTCAAGATCCATTGACACAAACGTTCGATGCCATCGTGGTCGGCTCGGGGGCGACAGGGGGCTGGGCGGCCAAGCGCCTTTCCGAAGCGGGGCTGAGCGTCGCTCTGCTGGAAGCAGGCCGGAATGTCAGCCCGAAAGAATTCACGGAGCACATGCCCGAGTTCAAGCTGCCTTACCGGAACATGTCGCCTGAGGTCGCGCGCACGCGGCCTATCCAGAAACAATGCTATGCCTGCATGGAGTACAACTACGACTGGTTCGTGAACGACCTCGAGAATCCATATAGCACGCCGACCGGCAAGCCATTTACCTGGCAGCGGCTTCGCATTGTTGGCGGAAGAACTCTGGTGTGGGGGCGCCAAAGCTACAGGATGAGCGATCTCGACTACAAGGCGGCATCGCACGACGGCTATGGCCGCGACTGGCCAATCAGCTACAAAGATATTTCGCCTTATTACGACATCGTTGAAGAGTATGTGGGCATCAGCGGCGCTGCCGAGAATAATCCGGCTCTGCCCGACGGGCATTTCCTCCCTCCCATGAAAATGACTTGCGGCGAGCTTTACATCCGGCAGGTGGCCAAAGAAAAATTCGGACGCACGATTACTATAGGGCGAACAGCGATCCTCACTCAGAATCACAATGGGCGGGCAGCTTGCCATTACTGCGGGCCGTGCGAACGCGGCTGCAGCACGTTCTCGTACTTCAGCAGTCCTTTCACCACGGTCAAAGATGCCTTGAAAACGGGCAAGTGCGCGCTAGTGACAAATGCAGTCGTGGCCCATCTCAATCTCGACAAGCGAAGCGGCCGCGCGCAGGGCGTAACGTTTGTCGATCGCGTCACGCGCGAGACCAAGGAAGTGAAGGGCAAGGCTGTGATTCTCTGCGCGCAGGCACTCGAATCGACGCGCATTCTGCTCAACACGGAAACGCGCGAAGGGAGCAAAGGCCTGGGAAACTCGAGCGGACTGCTGGGCCGCGGTTTGATGGACCATGTAACAGGCGCAGGCGCGGCGGGCGAGCTGCCCGGGTTCAGTGAGAAGCCCGGTATCAACGGACCGAACCGCGCAAACGGCATCTATCTCATTCGGTTTCGAAATACGCTCGACTCGCCGCGTCATCCGCGCTTCATTCGCGGTTACGGCTATCAAGGCGGCGCCGCGCCATATTTCAATTTCGGAGCGCCCGGCTATGGCACGTCCTACAAGGAGGCCGTTCTGATGGGCGGTTACCAGGTTTCCTTCGGCGCGTTCGGCGAGTGCATTCCGCGCGACGAAAATTTCGTTTCCATCGACGAGAATTTGAAAGACGCCTGGGGCATACCAGCGCTGTATATTTCGATGCAGCACGGCGACAACGAACAGGCGATGATGGACGATGCCGCGGGATCGGCGGCGGAGATTCTGGAAGCAGCGGGAGCGAAAAACATCAGGATCACGTCACACGTGGCGGAACCCGGTATGGCGATACACGAATTGGGCACGGCGCGAATGGGCGACAACCCGAAAACGTCGGTCACAAATCAATGGTGTCAGCTTCATGACGTGCCGAATGTTTTTGCGATGGACGGCGCCTGCTTTGTTTCTTCCGGCTGCCAGAATCCGACGCTCACCATGATGGCGCTTACGGTGAGAAGCTGCGATCATTTGATCCAGCAATTCAAGCGTGGTGAGGTTTAGGTCAATTAAGCCATGCACCCCGACGAGCCGGGGCGCGGCAAACTGAGAGCCCGCGCCACCGGTATCACGACTCCAAGAGAGTTGCCCTTTTTATAAACAGATTGCTTCGCGCCGGCCCTCATCCTCGCTTCTCACGATTTCGCTCGTTCAATCGAAGGCATCAGGCTCGGTATCAGGTCTTTCAAGACTTGGACCGCCAGAGCGCTCGTGAATTTGTACCTTGCGGCTGTCTCACCCGGAACGAACGCGATAACCGTTCCGAAGAATCGGTCGCCAATAAAGAATGTGAACGCGGCAGTGCGGTTGACTACGCGCGACGCGACGAGCGACCCGTGCGGGCCATATACTTCGAATCGGTTATCGCCGGTGCCGGTTTTTCCGCCAATCGGGACCACCGTTCCGTCTGGAAGCTCTATCCCACCTCGGGCTCGCCGCCCGGTTCCGTTCTCTACTACGCCGACCATTTCCCGGCGGACGAGGCGTGCAATTACCGGCGTCAACACCTGCTTGCCGGGCTCGCGCCGCGGGCCCAGAACCGTGTCGAACGGCGTTCCATTGGCGAACTGAAGGCGCCGAATGCAAACCGCCGGGTACTTCACGCCATCGTTCAAAATGATGCCGACCAACCCGGCTAGGGCTGCCGGCGTGTCTCCTGAGACGCCAATCGAGGTGGCGTAGGATGGCACCAATGTATCGAAAGGATACCCCAGCTTCTGCCAGGCCCCGTGGATCTTTTTAAAAGCATCGATTTCGAGCAATGTCAGAATGCGCTTGTCCTGGGCATGTTTGTACCGCGTCTTGAACAGCCACTGATAGACATCCTGACGCTCATTCGCGCTGCTGGCATAAACGTCGGCGAGTGTCGCTTCGGGATGGCGCTCCCGGTAGTTCAGCAACCAAAGCTCGAGCGGATGAACATGGGCTAGGTAGCCTCGATCGCGAAGATTAAACTTATCCGGCCCGTACTTTTTGTACAGATCTTCTATGTTCTCGGGGGTGAGCACTTGTGCCGGCGGGTGCGCATGGAGAAAGCCGCTGAATTCGTCAATGCCAGCCTGAGGCCGCACAGACCGATAGATTACCGCCGCGCGAAGCGGCGTCAGGTGAATACTCGCGGCCAGCTCATCTAATGCCTCATCCGTCGTTTGGCCGCGATATTTCTCGAAGAAGCGCTTGAGGAACACGCTTCCTTCCAGGTCGGCATACCGCGCGAGATAGCGGTGGCGCGCTGGATCGTTTGGATCGCTCAGTATGCTCGGCGAAGCTCTGGTATCTGGAACATGTAGTAGCGCTCGATGTCGCGCATGAGCCGGATGAACACGAGGTTCACTGAGCGCTGGAATCCCTCGCTGACAGTCATCACCTCGCTATCCTCCGATGGTTCGAAGTTCACAAAGTGATGTAAGCCACCGGCAGTGAAGAACGCCTCGCCAGGGTTTCCGGAATACTTGCGCTGCAGCGCGGCCTCGAGCATAGGTTCCAGTCCTTTGTCACTGGCCGCGGAGAGATAAGATAACGCCCAACCGGTCAAATTGTCTCCGGGCAGCACACGAACTGCCCTCAGCTGTTCGGGGGACATCGTCGCGTACTTGCCGTGAAGCTCCGCTACGATCTGCAGGTACAGAATGAGTGTTCGGAGTTTGGCGGTTGAACCGAGTTGCAGCTTCGTTCCCCGGTTAATATCGAGCGGCTGGTTGTAATTGTCGGTTTGAACCCGTAGCAGATTGACGCCGTTCCCTCGCTCATACAGTGTGAAGCTGTAGATCACGGGCCCCGGGTTACCACGGTCCAACAACTGATACTGGTAAAGGTCCGCCGCTTCAACCTGAGAGGGATCGGCCAAACTCTTCAGAAAGTTATTCACCGACTCTTGCAGCTTCCCGTCGAGTGTGGTGCGTGCGGTAAGGTCTAAGCGGTCGAGCGCATAGGTGCTGTCGACACCCAAAAGACGAAGCAGGGCCGTGCGAACCGCATTCGGGCTCTTGTTTGATACAAAATTGACGGTCCGTTTCGGCGGAGCGTGTGGCAAAGGCTTCTCTCTCGCGCGCAGCGAGAGGTCGCGTAAGCGGGCCGAGATTACACCCTTTTCGGCGAGCACCCGGAGATAGCGGTCAGTCAGCGCGACGAGGGCGTCGGGGCGGCGGATCAAGTACCAGGTTGGGGCGCGGAGTGCTAAGAACAGAGAGAGAACCCTACGGTAGGCTCGAGCGCGCGCCCCCATCTGGTTTGCGTCTAACGTGCTCTCCGGCGCGATCAGAAGCCGGTTGACCGCTTGAAAATCCGCCCCATACCACGTCCGCAGCCCGTCGGCAAGCCCGATCACTTCCCCTTGAGATGGGGATGCTGCCAATGGGATCGAGTTAATGTAGTCGCAAATAATCCTTCGCTGCGCCTGGAGCGTCTCCGGTCCGTTTTCATAAGCGCGCAGCGAGGCAGATGCGACTTGGCGAATCTTCTCGCCTACCGAGGGAGTTCGTCCATTAGGCGAGCGACGCATTTTCTCGAGCTGCGTTGCCAACGTGCTCCCGCCAATCATCTTGTGCTTTCGATAGACGGTGTGCACGCCGAGATCCATCACAGCTCGGGCAAGACGATCCCATTCAATGGCGGGGTTCCCGTAGGGATGCGACTGGTTTTCGAGGTTGCGGTTCTCGATAAAGAGAAGCGTGTTCACGGCGAGGGGAGGAATGGCCTCGAAATTCGGATAGATCTGCTTTGGATGGAGAGCGGAGAAAACAGGATTTCCGTACCGATCCAGGACCAGAAGCCCAGTCTGATTTTTTTCCGGATAGACGGGGAAGAGGCCAATGTTCCTGAGCATACGCGACCATCTGGAACCGCGCGCCTGCTCCTCAACTACGTAGCCCTCTTTCTCCAGGCGACCGACGAAAGTCCCCAGCCTTGAGAGCCCGAGCCGTTGATCGTATGGGCCAGAAGCCGCACGCAGCATATCGGGGCTTGAACCAGGTTGCATTGAGAACGTCGTCCGCCGATCTACGGCGGCGAACAGTCGCGACTCTGCCCAGGAGGAACGAAAATCCAGGACGATCGCCGTCAGAAAAGCGAGAGTAAGAAGCGCCACTCCCACCTGATACTTAGGATGAAATTTGACACGGGCAGTCCCTCGCAAGCTTTCAAAACATTTCTCAGCGCGGAATCGGGAACGTCCCAGTGCCCCTCGCGGAGATTCACACCCAACTCCTTTTCATTTGGATATGCGCAGCTTCCATGCGTATAGGCCGGATTCGGCTATTACTGGTGCCGGAATATGAATTCGTCCACACGCAACGTGGCCTTCTCAGCGTGGCCAGGCGTTTGTTTTATACAGCTTCTTACGTAAGTCGCCTCTAAGGCCACAATAAGCAAAAGCGACTAATGAAAGTAATCCCGTCGAAACGGTATCTTTTCAGTCCCCCGAATACCGGATCAGCGGGATTTATGTTGGGCTAGGTAGGCGTGACGCAGTCTTTTATTGAAGCCTCAGTTCGGACTGAGGAGACGAATGTCGTTGCCATGGCGGGCCGCAACTGAGCGGATTCGGGATCGCTTCATGCTGATGGCGCAACCGCGCTCGTTTGCGCCATTCTTTCTCAGCAGTCTTCTGAAACTTGAGACGCTGCTCTTACCGGAGAGCCGATCGCACTCCATTCGCAGCTCTCAATAGTCCGCATCCCGACACTGAGATCGCCCTAACTGGGTAACACTTATCTAAGTATCAATTATGCGCCGCACACTAACCTCGTGCGAAGTTATTGCGTCTATAGAAATAGGAGGTTAATGTCATGGCACCGAATGAGCCAACATACAGCAGTACGAGTATGGAGAGCCCCGCGCGGCTCAGAGGCGTAAGGACCGCGAGCACAATCGTGCTGCTCGCTGGTATCTGGTTTTTCGTGTCACCCTGGGTGTACGGCGCTTACCTGCACCCGAGTGCCTGGAATTCCTGGATCATCGGGGCGATCATGTTCATCTTAGGATGCACTCGAGTGGGGCGGCCGTCCCATTTGACTGCTCTGAGCTGGTGCAACATGGTGCTTGGGATTTGGGCTTTCATTTCACCTTGGGTCTATGGTTACACGGACAGTACAGGTCGTTTAATTAACAGCTTGTGCGTTGGCGTGATCGTGTTTGTGTTCTCGATCGTTAGTTCCACATTGGCCGCGAGAACTAACGCAGTGCGAGTCTCACACGTGTAGCCGCCGGTTCTAAAGAGGCTGCCGACTCTGAAGGAGGGTACCATCGTTTTCGAGACGGCTCCTAAGAGCACACGAGCTTGAGAGAAGCATTCTAGTGTGGCATGCTCAGGCAGGATGTCGGACGCGCCTGCGACGATTTACAATTCAGCGCTTCTCAGGAGCGTCCCTCATCGGCACCTCTTTCTTCCAGTTGATCTCGTTCATAGCGCTAAGGAATCGGTCAAAGTCGATCCCGTGGGCATCGCAAACCTGACGCAGAGTCTTATTCTCGTCGCCACTTACGATACCGAACTTCTTGAGCACCGACATGGAGCTCGGGATCGCGGCAAGCAAGGTAGCTACTGTAGTTTCTGGATCAAGTTTCATGCGGCCACCTCCTGAACCACTCGTCTTGCTTATTTGCCCGGGAACGGTAACCACCCGCGAGTAATGTAGTCGGTCAGTGTCAAGGAAACCAAAATGAGGAACCAGATTACGCCGCCCGCAAGGATAACGCGTATGATCTTAGCTTCATATAGAGCATGCATCAGAAAACCCGCCACTAGTGACGCCATGATCGTCGCGATCCCTACCGCGATGACGGTGCTCCACGGTCCTAAATTGACGAACGCGATCAGCGTGTTCAACAAAGTAAGGCCGAGCAGTCCGAGCCAGGCGAACGTATAAGCTTTCCGCGTTAAGGCCGGCTCATTCATTTGTGCAACCCCGGCAGATAGAAGATCGCGTACAGGAAAATCCAGATGATATCGACGAAGTGCCAGTAGAGTCCACCAAAGAGAACCGGCGTGTGGTACTCAGCCGTAAAAGTGCCTAAAAACGTACGGAACAGCAAGACGGAAAGAATTCCCAGTCCAACAATCATGTGGACCGCATGAAGTCCCGTCATAATGAAGTAGAAGACGAAGAACATCTGTATACCGCTTGCGTATGGGCTTGAATCTTCAAACCAGAATCCGGGCGCCTTGTGCTCCTGAAAGTGTTGGTAGTACTCTGTGAATTTGATTCCGAGAAATACTAAGCCGATCACCATGGTGGCAATCAGGAACAGAGCGAGCAGTCGCCGGCTGCCGGCTTGTGCGCTGTGCTCGGCGAATGCCAGCATCAGACTGCTAGTCAGCAGGATCGCGGTATTGATCGACCCGAGCAGAACATTCATGTCGGCGCTGCCGGCATCAAAGGCCTGGGGGTGGTTCATGCGGTAGACCGTGTACGCCGTGAACAGCCCGCCGAACATCATGATCTCGCTCGCCAGGAAAAGCCACATCCCAATATTCGCGGTTTCGCGTTGTTGTGCGGGTGTTACAAACTGCTCGCGGCAGGCGAGTGTGGCCGGCTCAGACAAGTTGCAGTTCCTCCTTCATCGCCTCGTAATCGTAGGGGAGTTTGGCGGTAACGACGGGAGGCACTTCGAAGTTGTGTGTGGGTGGAGGGGATGAGCTTTTCCACTCGAGACCTGTCGCGCGCCAGGGATTTGGACTTGCATCTCTTCCGTACTTCCAGGCCCAAATGAGGTAACACAGAGGCAGCACGTACCCGACGCCGAGAATGGAAGCGCCTGCCGTCGAGAGCACGTGGAGCATCTGAAATTCGTCCGGATAGGCAGCGTACCGGCGCGGCATCCCGAGATACCCGAGCACGAATTGTGGAAAAAATGTGAGGTTGAAACCGATAAAGACAATCAGAGCCGAGAGCCTGGCTAAGCCCTCGGGGTACATTTTCCCGCTGATCTTCGGCCACCAGTAGTGTACGCCGCCAAGATACGCCATAACCGTTCCGCCAACCATAATGTAATGGAAATGGGCGATCACAAAGTAAGTGTCGTGCATGTGAACGTCCATTCCCAGCGAGGCAAGAAATAGCCCCGTCATACCGCCGATCGTGAAAAGGCCGATGAAGCCGATTCCGTACAACATCGGCGTATCCCATGAGACCGACCCTCGGTACATGGTTGCGGTCCAGTTAAAAACTTTTATGGCGGAAGGAACAGCCACGCAAAAACTGAAGAAAGAAAACGCCAAGGCGGAATATACCGATTCGCCGGCCACAAACATGTGATGGCCCCAAACCAGAAACCCGAGCACAGCGATAGCAACGCTTGAATATGCTACGGCCTTATAGCCGAACAGCGGCTTGCGCGAGAATGCAGGAATGATTTCACTGACTACGGCCATGCCCGGCAGAACCATCGTGTAAACCGCCGGATGCGAGTAGAACCAGAACATATGCTGGAACAGAACTGGATCTCCACCCAGCGCAGGATCGAAGATTCCAACCTGGAATGTGCGTTCCACCGCGATCATTAGCAGCGTAATCGCCAACACCGGCGTATTGAGAACGAGAACCAGGCTGTTCGCATACATCGACCAGACGAAAATCGGCAGCCGGAACCAGGTCAAGCCGGGCGCGCGCATTCGATGAATGGTTGCGATGAAGTTCAGGCTGGTCATGATGGACGAGAAGCCCGAGATAAAAATTCCAATTGCTGCCGCAACCACGTAGGTCGTCGAGTATGTAGTGCTGAAAGGCGTGTAAAACGTCCATCCCGTGTCTACGCCGCCGCGAAACAAAGCGTAAACTGTAACCGCGCCGCCCAACATAAAGACGTACCAACTTAGTAAGTTAAGTTTAGGAAAGGCTAAATCCTTGGCGCCCACCATCATCGGTATCAGAAAATTGCCCAATGTGTTGGGAATGGACGGGATCAGGAAAAACCAGACCATAATGATACCGTGCATTGTAAACAGTTTATTGTAGGTTCCGGCGCTGACCAGCCAGTTGCGCGGCGAAAGCAGTTCCAGGCGCATCATTAGCGCGAAGAATCCGCCCAGAAAGAAAAATGTAGTTATCGAAAATGTGTAAAGAATGGCGATGCGCTTGTGGTCCGTCGTCAATAGCCAGGAGAGTATTCCCTGCGTTTGGTTCAAATAGTTCTTTTCGACTTTCGGAGCGATAGCTTCAATCATGTTCAGCGCCTCTCCACCTGCGAACCTGCGTTTGATGTCGCGCCAGGCTGGCCAATTCCTTTTTGCGTTCCGTATGCCGCGGGAGTGGCGCCGGAGCTGGACGGTTCCTGTGTGCCGGGCTGCGGTCCTAGCGCTTTAATGTAGGAGATTAAGGCAAGTACTTGCTCCTCCGACACGATGCCGGTGAAGTTTGGCATGACGTGAGTCGAAAATCCCCACGGAACCTGGGCGTCGGGGTCGCGCAATTTCTCGCGAATGTAGGAATCGTCGGCCGTTATCGTCTGCCCGGTTGTAAGCTGGACCGGCCGCATGTATAGGTTGCGCAGATCGGGACAGCGTCCTTGACTACCAAAATGGTGACAATTCGCGCAACCGAACTGGTGAAAATACTTCTCGCCGGTTGAGGCGAGCGACCCTTCGGCCGCGCCCTGCGTGAGCCAGGTTTGATAATCCCTCGCACTCATCGCGTACACCCAACCAATCATCCCCGAATGCTTCGTTCCGCAATATTGGGAGCAGAACAAGTGATACTTGCCCGGTTGCGTCGCTTCGAACCACGTCATGGTATAGCGGCCGGGCAATACATCCTGCTTGGTCCGAAAGGCGGGCACAAAGAAGCTGTGAATCACGTCTTCGGAGGTCATGGTCAGCTTCACCGGCCTGCCCACCGGGATATGCAGCTCGTTGATTTCGCGCTGGCCCTCGGGATGCTGTATTTTCCACATCCATTGCTTCGCCACCACATACATGCTGATCGCGTTATCGGGCGGCCTCTGGATTTCGAAGTATAATTTCGCGCCCCAAGCAAAAAATCCCATAAAGAAAATGAACGGGACGACCGTCCATGCGGCCTCTGCCGGAACGTTATAGCGTTTCTGGCTGCCCAGCTCGTTCTCAACTTTACGGTGATAGCGAATTGCGGAATAGATCAGAAACACGGCAATGCCAACTGAAACGGCAGTGCAGATAACAAGGAGCAGCGCGAATAACAGATCCACTTGCCCCGCTACGGAGGACGCCGAGTCAGGCCACAATCGGAGATAGGCGATCATAGGCGTGGAACTTCCTTCAAATTGTCCCGGTGTTGGCGGAGATCCTGGCGCCAAAGGAAAAACAATCCGGCAGCCATCACTGCCAGTACGAGAATCGCGCCAGTCCTCAACGTGTTGATGACAACAGCGCCATACTTCCCTGTTTTCGGATCGTAGTGATAGCAGAACAGCAGGATCTGATCCACAGGCGAGCCGATGCGATTATGGGACGCCTCAATCAGCCCCAGCTTTAAGTCTTTCGGTTCATACTCGACCCCGTACAAATATCGGGCGACGCGTCCCTCGGGCGTCAAGATCACGACTCCGCTGGCATGAATGAACATCTTGTTGACCGGGTCCCAGCGATAGTGAAATCCAATGGCCTCGGTCACCGCTCGGATGGCAGGCTCAGCCCCGACCAGAAAATGCCAGCCTCTGGTTCCGGCGTTTCTCGAGTAACTCTTGGAGTACTGATTTCTCTTTTCCGCAGCGTCTGCGGGAGTATCCGCCGGATCGAAGCTGATGGCAGCCACCTCAAAGTCCCGGCCGGGCCTCAGTGAAAGGGGCCGAAGCCCGGCTACGACGCCGTGCAGAATCTGGCTGCACAGCATGGGACACCGGTAGTACACAGGGGCGAGGAGGACGGGCCTACCTCGGAGTAAGGCCCGCAGAGTCACCTGTGACCCGCTTTCGTCGCGAAAAACTGTGTCGAGCGGAACCTGAGAATCCATCCGCTGCTCGATTCCGATGCCTTGAAGGTTTGGAGGCAGATTCGGCCGGTCTGCCGCTCGTGCCGCCGCTGCGGTAAGCGCAAACGCGGGAAGCATCCGTACGATGAGTCGAATCATGTGCGCTTTCATCTCGGCTCCGGTTCCACTTTTCCTTCGAAACCTGTCTGCCGCGTGCCGGCCTGGGGCTGCGACAAAGTCAAACTCGATGGCGCCTTTTGAGGCGGAATGCCGCGTTCAGCCAGAATTTCAATCGCCCGCTCAATCGGTATAGCCACAATTCCCTTGCTCTTGTCTATCCAGTAGTAATGACCCAATTCCCAATCTTCACTGGCACGGAGTGTTTTCAAGTCACGCGCCGGAGAGCTCTGAAGCCGCGGATAGGGCGGCATGGGATTTCCGTGTGCTTCGATTGGGAGGGGCGGCGGGCTCGCTGCCGTACGCTCATGAACTAAATACGCGAAGCAGAAATACAGCAGGCTAACAATAACCCATACGCCGACGATCACGGACGCCGCGGTCACAAGAACGGCCCGCGCATTAATGTCGGAAGGCTCGAATTGAGTTTCCTCGGACTGTGGTTCACTCGCCATGACTTAACGCTTTTTCTAGATTCGGCGCCTGCAAAGGTAGCAAAGGACGGGTCTTGAGCTGCCACGCAAATACTGCTATCCAGAAACACCCGATGGACGCCGGCACGGAGAAATCCATCCATGTCAGCCGGAAACCACGCTGGTAATATTCCGGCATGACGATCCACATCAGATCGACCCATCGCATGACAATGATGATTCCGACCACGCAACACAGCGCCATCGCATTCCGCTTCAATGGACGCGAGAGCAACATCAGAAAAGGCACGATGAATTCGAACACGATAAGCAGAACGCCGAGCCAGCCCCAGGATGTCGCAAATCTATGCAGATACCACGGAATTTCGTCAGTCAAATTACCCGACCAGATGATGACCAATTGCGAAAATTCGAAATAGGCCCACAGCATTACAAAAACCAGTAACAATTTCCCCAGATCGTGCAGGTGCGCTGGTTTGAATCTGCTGGCCAGCGGCTCTCTTCGCGAAAGCAGCGTCATCGCGATAATCACGAACGCGAATGACGCCAAGCCCTCGCGGGCCACAAACAGGAATCCCCAAATCGTCGAGAACCAGTTGTTCTCGAGCGATTCCGCCCAGTCGACAGCCGCAAAAGTGATCGTGAAAACGTAAATGAGAAGCCCGGGAGCGCTCAGTCTCGCAAGCCGTGTTTCAAACCCGCCTTTCTCGTCTTGCTCGGCGGACCACTTGTTTAGGAAATACATGAAAATTCCCCAAATCACGAAGTAAATGATCGCCCGGACGATGAACATCGCTGGATTCATGTATATGTAACGGTGCCGCAGGACGTATTCATTCCTGACCAGATCCGAGTGCGCCCAGTCGTAGAGCCACGGCATGCCAACGGCGATGGGGATGAACAGAAGCACGCATAACGGAAGAGTCCGGCTAGCGGATTCGAGCGTCCGGCGCGTCATGATTCCCCAGGCGCCCGCGGTCAAATACTGCAGCATCACGATGCCCATGGACCCGAGCGTCAACCCCAGCCAGAAAAGGTATCCCATCAAATACGAATGAAAAAAGTCGCCCGGGCTGTAAACGCCGCCGGCGATGCTGATGCCACCCAGAACAATTCCGGCCCCGAGCGTGAGAGTGGACACCCGGCGAAGGTCGTACTTCAACTCGGGCGATACATCGAACGCGGAAGTCATCGTCATCGTTGGACTCCCTCCCCCGGCTGATCCAAGCCGCTCAACTGCCCGCGCTGGTTCGGCGGCACCTCGTTCAGGCTGGCGTCTCTGCAGAGCTGCAAGGCTCGCACGTAGGCGACAATGGCCCAGCGGTCTTTCACAGGAATCTGGTCTCCGTAATCGCCCATTGCTCCATAGCCGTTTTTGATCACCTGGTAGATATAGCCGGGCGGCACTTCGCGCAATCGACCGGTGTGGAAATTCGCCGGAATTTTCACGCCGCGCTGAGCAACCATTCCGTTGCCGTCGCCGGTGCGCCCGTGGCACGGGCTGCAATAGATATCGAAGCGCTCTTGCCCGCGATGTAGCAGGTTCGAATCTATCTTGAGCGGAATGCTGTCAAGAAATGCGCCGTTCGCTTCGCCGGTGTGAAAGGAGTCGGTGTCATTCAGCTCATCGCGGGCAATGGTCCCAGGCGGAATCGGCCGCGCATCTCGCCCGTCGGCAAAAAAGCGACTGGCGCCCAGCGGTTTGTATCTCGGCTGGTCCTGCATATCTTGCCGGCAGGAGGCCATTAACACGAGCGGCAGGACGATCATCGCAAGTGAGCTAAGTGTTCTCAACTTCCCAAACTCCTATCGGATTGAGACCACGGAGAAAGCTGGCCGTCAGGTCGGGGTCATACAGCGGGTCGCGCTTCTCGATGCACAGGAAGAAGCGGCTGCTCGATGCCTGACTGAACTGAGGCAAATTGAACAATGGGAAATGCGGCCGGGGAAAACCGCACAAGGCCAGTGTGCCGAAAAACGCGAAGATCCCGGCCACCAGCACCGTCAGCTCGAACAAGATGGGAATGAACATCGGCCAGCTATACAGCGGCCGCCCGCCCACATTGATCGGATAATCGATCGCGGCGATGTAATACTCCATGCTCCAGGCCGTTGCTGCTCCTATTAACCCGCCAATCAAAACAATTAGGGGAACGAGATTCGGGCCAGGAATAATTTCTTCCAGATCTTTGATTGAGTACGGCGTGTACGCTTCGAGTTTTCGATAGCCCTTCCTCTTTATTTCGTGCGCCGCTTCCAGTAGCGCGGTGGGATCGTCGAATTCGGCCACCATGCCGTAAATCTCGCCTTCGCCTTCGTTCATTTCTCTATCCCGCCTCCGGGTCTCGAGAACGGCAATAGCTCGCGCACTTCCGACATCGGGATCATCGGGAGGAAGCGCACGAACAGCATGAATAAGACGAGAAACATGCCGATCGAGCCCCAAAACATTGAGTTGTCCCAGAAGGTCGCAATAAAGTTCGACCAAGAGGAAGGCAGAAAATCGCGGTCGAGCGCCGTGACGATGATCATGAAACGCTCAACCCACATCCCGACCAGCACGACCATCGACACGGTGAACAGCGGTATCGGCCTGGTGCGGACTTTATAGAACCACAACGCTTGCGGAATGATCACATTCAGCAGAATGACTAGCCAGTAACTCCACGCATGGGGGCCGACCGCGCGATTGTGAACCGTGTACATTTCAAAATCGTTGCCGCTATACCATGCGGTGAACGGTTCAATCAAATAGGTGTAGGCGAGGAAAAGCCCTGTCGTCAGCATCAGCTTTCCGCAATTGTTCAAATGCCGCACGGTGATTAGATTGTGCAGTCCATAGACCTTGCGGAGCGGAATACCCAGCACTAATACCATCGCGAACCCCGAATAAATTGCTCCCGCGACGAAGTACGGCGGAAAAATCGTCGAGTGCCAACCAGGCAAGATAGCGATTGTGAAATCGAAGCTGACTACCGTATGCACCGAGAGCACAAGCGGCGTGGCGATCCCGGCAAGCAGCAGGCACGCCGTTTTGTGCAGCTTCCAATGATGCGAAGATCCTCGCCAGCCGAAAGAGAGCACGCCATAAAAGCCCTTCTGGAAAGTGCCTACGGCGCGATCCCGCAATGTCGCGAGATCGGGAATCATCCCGATGTACCAGAACAACACTGAAATCGTAAAGTACGTCGAGACCGCGAAGACGTCCCAAACCAGCGGGCTGCGGAAGTTTGGCTGCGCGGTCATGGTGTTGGGGTAGGGGAGAATCCAGTAAAAGATCCAGGCCCGGCCCAGATGGAACAAGGGGAACATTCCGGCGCACATGACGGCGAAGATGGTCATCGCTTCCGCGAACCGGTTGATGGAATTGCGCCAGCCCTGGTTCATCAGCAGCAAAAAGGCGGAAATCAGTGTGCCCGCGTGACCGATTCCAATCCACCAGACGAAGTTCGTGATGGCAAATCCCCAGGCGACCGGAATTTCGACTCCCCAAATGCCAATACCTTTGGCAAGCAGATACGTAATCGTGATTCCGAACACGATAAACAGAAACAAGCCGAATCCAAAAACACACCACCAGAAGAGCGGCGTTTTCCGGGTCAGTACGATGGAGCTGATCTGCTCGCTCACGGTTTCGAAGGTCGTGGCCGGCGCCACTACCTCCAGAGGATTGTTAGGGTCGAGCGGCCTAGCCGAATGACGTTGCCGTTCTTCAAGCGCGATCAATTCAGGCACTTTGAAACTCCGGGTTCTGATTGCGAAGCTCAGCCAGATACGTAGTCCGGGGGCGTGTGTTCAGCTCAGCATACATGGCGTAGTTCAGTTTTTCAGCTTTCAGCTTGGCGACTCGATTGTCGCGGTTATTCTGGTCGCCAAAGACAATCGCTTGCGTGGGGCACGCCTGCATGCAGGCTGTCTGTATTTCCCCATCGCGAATGAAACGATCTTCGTTCGCCGCCTTGATTTCCGCTTCCCGGATGCGTTGCACGCAATACGTGCACTTTTCCATCACTCCGCGGCTGCGCACCGTGACATCGGGGTTGCGCTGCATTTTCCATGTTTCACTTGTCCAATCCTGAAACAGCATGAAATTGAAGCGGCGTACTTTCCACGGGCAGTTGTTCGAGCAGTAGCGCGTTCCGATACAGCGGTTGTAGACCATATCGTTCAGGCCGTCGCGGCTGTGATTCGTTGCCTGCACGGGGCAGACCAGCTCGCAAGGGGCGTTTTCGCATTGCATGCACGGAATCGGACAATAATACGCAGTCGGGTAGCTTATGTCGCCCTCGTAGTAGGTATCGATTCTCAACCAATGCATGGCGCGGCGCGCCAGCACCTGCTCTTTGCCAACCACCGCAATATTGTTCTCTGCCTGGCAAGCGACTACACAAGCCTGGCAGTTGACGCAGGCCGTCAAGTCGATGGACATGGCCCATGCATAACCCCTGTAATCCCATTGCGGATAGAGCGTGAGATTGGTCGGCGGCTCGTGCTCGGTCTGCTTCGCGAAGTCGGGGTCTTTCTTGTAGCCGTCGAGCGTGTTTCGAACCACCACGTCGCGGTGCTCCATGGACTGATTCAGTTGCGTGGTCGCCAGGGGATATGGTGTATCCAGCTTCTGGAACTCCACACCGGCGCCAACCCATAACGCGTCGGAAGTGCGCAGCGCGTAGGCGTTAAAACCCGCGCCGTTGCCGGCGCGTCCGGAATGCCATCTGCCCCAGCCAAGATCGACGGTGATCGATTCATCGGGCTGGCCAGGCAAAATCCAAACCGAGCCTTCGACGCTACGGCCGCGATATGTCAGTCGAACGTGCTGTTGATTGTCGAAGCGGAGCCGCTTGGCTGTTTTGGAGCTGACAAAAATCGCGTTGTCCCAGGTGAGCTTCGTCATGGGATGCGGCAGCTCCTGCAGCCACACATTGTTCGCATATCGGCCGTCGTACATGTACAGGTCGGGCCGGAAGACTATCTCGATACCGCTGGCAGGTGACGACTGCGGAGCGCCGAAATTATGGTTTGGCGTTACCGCAATGGTGGGCAAGGCAGAATCGGCAATCAGCCCATCGTGTACCGATTTGCGCCACCATGCTTCGAAATCTTTCGCGCCGCTCCGCTCAGACCAGTACGCACGCACGATTTCATAAGAAGAACGCCCCGGAAATTGCAGGATGGCATCGAGTACCTGGGGCTGCGAACGCGAGCCGCTGTAGAGCGGTGCAATCAGCGGCTGAATGATGCTGATAGTACCATCGAGCGATCGCGTATCGCCCCAATCCTCGAGGAAATGCGTCTCTGGAATCTGCCACGTCGATTTCAACGATGTCTCGTTGAAGTGTGTTCCAACGTGGATGGACGTTTTGACTCTCTCGAGTCCGGCTGTGAAGTTGAAGTCGACCGGAGCGTTATAAACCGGATTTCCGCCCAGAATCAGGAGCAGATCGACTTTCCCGTCGTTCATGTCGCGCGAAAGCTCGCGCAACGATTGGATCTGATCGACCGGCTGCGCTTCGAGTGGGTTGGTATAGATTACCGTCTTGCCAATGTTGCCGAGCGCAGCATTCATGGCGTGAGCGAGGCTGTGAATAGCCGGGGATTGATGTTCGCCTGGGATGATTGCACTGGCGCCTGTATGCGCCTGGAGATCGCGCGCCATGCGGGTCACCCAGAATTGGTATGCGCCAGCGCCGGAGCCTGTACCCCCGACGCCGAGCGCGGCCGCCAATTCACGCGCAAATTCCTCCACCTCGGCATAGCGCAGGGCCAGCCGGTGATCGGCTTTTCCGCCCGTGGCAGTCATGGTGCTCTCGATCACGTACAGCCGGTTCATGTCCAGCCGGTTGCCTTGCCGCCGCCGCGTCGAAAAATCCCGCGCATAGCGCGTTGATCCAGCGCCGCACGCCAGAAAATCGGCATCGAGCGAGACCACGATATCGGCAGTATCGAGTTTGTAATACGTATGCACCGGTTTGCCGAAGACCATCTGCGCCGCCGTACGCGCAGAATGCGGTCCCGCCGGATCGAATTGATACCATTTCGCCGCTGGAAATTTCTTGAGTACCGCCTGTATTTGCGCCGCGAGGGTAGGCGACACAATCGTTTCACTCAGAATGCAAAATCCCGCGCCGTGCCGCTTCTGAATCGGATCGATGGCTTGCTGCCAGGCAAGCTGAAACGAATCCCAATCCCGCGGCAGCCCAAGATAAATAATCTCTCTCGCTCGATCCGGATCGTACAGATCCATCAGGCAGGCCTGCGAGTGAACACTGGTAGCTCCGAGGCTGGCCGGATGATCCGGATTTCCCTCCACCTTGGTCGGGCGCCCCAGATGGCTTTCCACAATCACGCCTTCCGCAATCCCGTTTACAGGCGCCGCTGTCGCGTAATACTTTGGCTTACCCGGGATGACGTCCTCCGGTGGATCGACATACGGCATGATGGCCTCTTCCGGTTGCCGCGTGCACCCCGCGAGTCCAGCCAACGCCATTGAACCGGCCATCAAAGAAAGAAAACGCCGCCTGCTGGCTCCAGAAAACTCGATGCCTTCTTCGGAAAAACTCTCTTCCTCCGTCTCCGGCGCCTGGCCGTCAAACTCCTCCGGTGTCCGCCACAGTCTGCGTTTTCCGCTTTGCGTGAGAGATTCTATTGGAACCAGATCGTGATTACGCATCTTTTTCACCGGTGGCAGGTCGAACAACTTGTGAGGCTTTGGATGTGATATTCGCGAACCAGGCGTCTGCCGAGCACGATCTGGTCGGGAGGCGGCGTGTACGCCATCGAAAACACCTGATTTTGCGGCCTCACGTACCGCTCAGGATGGCGGTGACAGTTCAGGCACCACTCCATGGTCAGCGGCGCCGCCTGCCACATCAA
>JBAUZG010000409.1:0-16626 GCA_049585195.1 Bryobacteraceae bacterium
TTTGTATCCCACGCCGTCTCCTCCTCTCGCATCCACTGGATGCGAACTGGCCTGCCGATCTCGCGAGCGATCCAGGCCGCCTCAAAAGCGGCGTCCTCGGCCGCTGAACGACCGAAGCCCTGCGGGCCCATCATCCAGATCACGCGCACGCTGTCGTGTGGCATGCCGAGAAACGTTGCGATCCCTCTCCGCATGCTGTAGGACTTCATGTCATTCGTATAGACAGTCATCTGACCGTGCGAAGGGTCGGCTAAGGCATGGGCGCCCGCAAAGGCGGTGTGCCCCTGAAACGGTATTTCGTATTCCGCCTCGATGATCTTTGCCGCGCCCGCAAAGGCGGCATCGGGATTTCCCACTACCACGGGTCCGAATACCGGAGCGCGCATTTCGGGATTGCCCGCCCCAGGTGGTCTGGATGGCGCGGCGTGTATTCCTGAATCGTTTTGGGCAGCAGGTCTTGACGCCTTGTTACGCAATTCGGCATCGCCCTCGACACGGGATCTGGATCCCGGAGTGGGTTCGGACTCTCCAGCGCCGCCAGCCGTGGATCCCGAGCGGGGCATTGCTACGGGCGTCGCGCTGCGCATGTAGTTGAAAAGATCTTCGGATGCGGGGAACGGAGGTGTTGATGGTTTCTCCCAGGTCGTCTTCAACTGGCGGGCTGCACGGATAGCCTGCTCTTCGCGTTCACAGACAACAGCTACATAGTTGCCTTTGCTCACCACCTTAATCAAGCCCGGCACGCTCTTCACCGATGATTCGTCGATGCCCGTCAGCTTGGCGCACGCAAACGGAGGCTTCACATTCCGCGCGTGAACCATGCCTGGCAGCTTGACGTCCACGGCCCATTTCAGAGAACCATCTACTTTAGCGGGAATGTCATCACGCGGAATGGACTGGCCCGTGCATTTGAGCTCGGGATTCGATTTGGTCTTGGCTTTGCCGGTGACGGCGTTGATATTGTTGCCGGTCAAGGTGACGTTGAACTTCTTGCCTGCGATTAACTCGCCATATGTGACCCGCTTCGAGGGATCAGCTTTGACCGTAATGACAGCGTCGCTGGCGGCCAGTTGATCCACCGGTACGCCCAGATGCTCCGACGCCATTTCCAGCAACACACGGCGTGCTTCGGCCGCCACGCGGCGCATTGGCCACGAATCTCTTTCTATCGCTGTCGAGCCGCCCGATCCCACCTGGTCGACCGTTATGTCCGTGCTTCCCATGATGCACGTGGTTTTGTCAAAGGCGATATCCAGCTCATCCGACATCAACTGTCGAAAGCATGTGCCCGTGCCCTGCCCCGGGTCCGTCTTGCCGACATAAAATGTGGCGGTGTTGTTCTCATGAATCACCATCCAGGAGTCGATTTGATGGAAATCGGGATCGTGATAGGGACCGGGCCCTCCAGTTGCAGCGCTGCTCTGCGCACCAGCCCCCTCGATTGCGGTTGCGCCGAACGCACCGAAGCTCACTACAAGGAGCCCCGCAGTTTTGAGGAAGCCACGGCGATGCGTCACGAGGAGGTCTTCGATCTGCTTGGTAATTTCGTGTGAAGAACTCATGCCACGACCTCCTTCGCGTCAGCAGGCGAAGCCTCGGCCATAGTCTTGATTGCGCGTTTGATGGCGCTCTGAGCGCGGAAGTAACTCATGCAGCGGCACAACGTTCCGTTCATTGCTTCCCGGATCTGCGCATCCGACGGATGCGGATTCTTGTCCAGCAAGGCCTTCGCAGTCATGATCTGTCCGTTTTGACAGAAGCCGCACTGCGGCGCCTGCTCATCGATCCAGGCCTGCTGCACGGGGTCCAGCCTGCCGTTCGAAGAAAGTCCTTCGAGGGTGGTGATTTCACCTTTAACCGAAGAAACAGGCGTGATGCAGGAAAAAACCGCTGTGCCGTTGATGATTACCTTGCATGCCCCGCATTGTCCGAGACCACACCCAAAACGGGGGCCTCGCAGGTCAAGGTCGTTGCGGAGGATATAAAGCAGCGGCGTGGATGGTTCAACATCCACCGTGTGTGAACGGCCGTTCACCTTAAGGTCGATCTTGCTCACGATCCGTACTCCTTGGTCAGTCTGAACTGAGCTCGATTGCAACTATCTTATCCGTCGCTCGCCAAGAAGCAGAATATGTCCGAACGGTTGGGGATTCGTCAATTAGACCGGAGAAGCAAGCGATATCGCCGTAAACGGCCCAATTGACGGTTAGCGCGTCGTTCGTGAGCAATCCGGACTCAATTGCGATCTGGAGGCCTGACGGCAGTTCTACGTTGACCGGACTTCAAAGCCGGAATGCTGTAAGTAAACGCCGCTGAGCGCGAATCGCTAAATAACGACTACTCGTACCTGACGAAAATCACGCTTTTCAACGAGCCGCGCCGACCTACGGTAAGCGGAGTCGTTTCACTCGGTATATCAAGCGATCGAGCTTCATGCATTGTGCCGGGCTTATGCTGGCAATAATGACAAAACAACAACTGATCGAGCAAGTTGCGGGTGACGTAGGCCAATCGACAACTGATGTGGAGCGTCTTTGTGAAGTCATTTTCAAAAAGATGTCCGGGGCTTTGGCAGCAGGAGAAAAAGTTGAAGTGCGCGGTTTCGGAATCTTCGAAGCGAAGGAGACAAAAGCGCGTACTGGGTGGAACCCTGCGACCGGCGAAAGCATCGAGATTCGAGCGAGCCGAAAAGCTACGTTTCGAGCGAGCAAAGAACTTAAAGAGCTCTTGGCAGGTACGCGAGGCGCTGAACTGAAGGCTTAGCTTAAGCTTGTGAAACAGCATTTCATCCAAATGGGATAGAACCGCACTTGAACAAAACGCTTCGCGCGGTATAGGCAGCTTGGGGCAGCCGCGCCATGGTTCGGCATGATGCACGAATGACCGAAAGGAGATCGTTCCATGACCAAGATATGACAGGGAATGATGGAGGAGCTGCGGCTCCGCAACCCCTCTGAAGAAACGATTCGAAGTTACATCGAGGCCGTGAAACGGTTCGCTCGTCACTATGGCACGAGCCCGGATCGGATGAATGCGGAACAGGTACGCGCCTATTTGCTGTATCTGGTGGGACGAGCGCAAGCTCAGTTGGTCGGCGATTCACGTAAACCGGGCTGCGCTTCGCTTCCTTTATGTACGAGTACTGAAAGAGTGCGGGTTTGATGAAGAGATCCAACGGCAAGCGGCCCGTACGGTTGCCGACTGTGCGCTCAGTAAAGAAGAGATCACCCGGATTTTGGATGCGACCCGGAATCTGAAGCACTGGACGATTCTCGCCACTGGATTGGCTCTTTCCGTCCAAGAACCGCCCCCAACGCCCGATGGCATACACCAGCCTGCATCAGTTGTGTGCGAATGCCGGATGCCGTTCCGGGATCAAGCCTCCCGTTTCGCCCACATGTTTTTCGGCACTACGCCGCTTCCTGGACTATGCCGCGTAGTCGACACGAACTAGTGGAAGGCCAGTCAAGATGGGTTTGCAGTTGTGTGCAACCCCATCAGATGCGGCATAGTCGGGTGCTCGGAAACAAAGTTTTGGCATCGTTTTAACCTTGCTCGCAAATCCACACTTTGAGAACGACCACCGTAGGTTTAGCCAAAGGTGTGCAACGTTCTTTGCGTCCTTTTCCCTGACAACGCACGTGTGGGCCGGCTCCGAGCGAAAGATCCTCCTGGCGCAGCGCAGTCATCTCGGACAATCGGAGACCGGTCTGAGCGGCCGTGAGCAGAAAGGCATGGTCACGGCGCCCCAACCACTTGGTTCGATTCGGCGCCGCCACGAGTGCTTCGATCATGGGTGAGTCAAAAAACCAACCAGCGCACATGTTTGGCGTTGGTTTGGAATGGCCAATACCCGTTGGATGATACCGCTCTCCGCCGGCGCCTCCAGTGCAGCGTAACGAAAGAACGACCGGATGGCCGAAGGTCGCGTGGAGATGCCAGCGGAAGTGGCCGACTATGCTCGACGAAAGTTGCTCGCTCCGGGCGGTCAACGAGATCGCGGTAGAGGCGGAACGTGCCATCGCGATTTCTCGACGGCACGGTGCGCTCATTTCAGTCGCTGGTCGAGGACATGCTGCATACCGAGGTTTTAGAAGAGCGAGAAGCGCGGCGCTTTCTGCAGCATCTCGTGTATTACGACGAGGAACATGCCAGTACGTTTCGCTCGGAACGAGGTGACCGGCTCGATTACACTCTAGCTGATTCGCAAATCGAAATGAACCGCGACTATTTGCGCGTCAACGATGCATACCTCAAATGCATCGGACTGAAGCAATTACCCGGCGTGACCGGGCCTACTCTGCTCGATGATTTACTCGTCGTCGATTCAGACCTGATCGTCTCCATGGAATGGAAACCGAAAAGCAATCTGCATATGCGGCGCGTGATCCGGCAAGAACAAACGGGCTTTGATCGCTCTTCAACAATCTTGCCGCCCTCGCCATCCATGGCCGCCGCGTTCCCAAGTCGGAGCTGCCGCGCAAACACGAGATCGAAGCGCATTACGACTCGCTCGGCGAGTGCATAAAAGAGATTGAGAATCGTGGCAATACCTTTGTCGCATTCTCTTGCACGGTAGTGCTGATCGGTGCACCAAGGATCGCGTCCGCCGAAGGAATTCGACTGGGGCACGTTCGAGCGAAATATTCAGGCCATTCGGCCGGGAATGACATTGATACAGGTATCAGCGAAGACAAGCGAAGGAATGCAACATTGGGTGGAACATGTTACTTCGCGGTGGAGATCGTGGCGACGAGAGGAGACGTAGGTACCGCCAGCAAGTGAGCCGGTGGGCGAAGAAAGGTCGCGACCATGTTCGTTGCAAACAGCGCGACAGCGGTCAGTTCGAGGATCGCGGAGGCGGGAAGAATCTTCCACGCAAGCATTGCGTTGTATTCATAAGCCGGGATTTCGCACGCGACCCGGAGCAAGCAACCGAGGTTCAGCAAAAACAACGCGGCAAACATGATCCGTTTGCTGAATAGAACGCGCATGCCGCAGAAAGCGGGCAAGATGCGCTGGCCGATTGCGAACACCATCGTAGCCAGAAAGCCCACGGTCAAGGCGTGCCGGGATGCTCCGGCGATTCCCCCATTTTTGTCGGCCAGCGAACTGATGAAAGATAGAGTTGCGGCTACGACCAGCCAAACGTAAGCGCCGCGAACGAAATAGGGAAAGCTCGGGTGGATGCCTTGCACTTTGGGAGGATGAACGCTTCGCTGAAAGACGTGAAGAGCCTGGGCTGCGACGGCGGACGCGACAATCAACAAGAGCGAGGATACCGTCGAGAGCCCCGCAATTCCGGACAGAACGCCGGAGAGGAGAATCGTCAGAGCGGACATAAGCCCGCGCACATGCGGCTGAGGCAAGCCCAGAAACACCGGGAGCCAGCGGGCGTTGAAACCCCACACCGCAACAACCAGAAAGCCCCACGCCGAGATCAGCAGCAGATGGCGATCTGCGGCCGGGGGCAAGGCCGGAGCACTCGCTAGGAAGGAGGCACACAAAGTGGCGGCAAAGCTCCACAGCAACGATAAAAGAAAAGCAAACGTCGATGCAATCACCAGACGCATCCATACTTCGGGAACGCGTCGTTCGCCGCCGGCAGGGGATGCTTTGTGACGACGCACGGTAAAGAAGAACAGAAGGAAACCGGCGAGCTCGAGGGCCGCCGCCAGGGGGAGCAGCACGCGCCAGTGCCATCCATAAACGCCGGTCGCCCAGCGCAACGCGGCGCCTGAAATCCAAAGTGACCAGCTCAGCCAACCGCGAATCACAGCGAACGGCATCACGGCGCCCATTTTCGATAAAGAGTAGAAGCCGATCCCAATGACGAACGTGCCGATCCAGCCGAATATCTGTGCTTGCCCATGCGCCTGAATCCAGGCTGCCGAAAGAGAATGCGCAGAGCGGTGATTACTGATCGCGATAAGATTCCAGACCCCTAGGAACGTCCCGGGCAAAACAAGAAATAGCAAGCCTGCGGAGATGAACGCAGTAACGAGCCGTTGAAGCGCCTTCTCGCGCAACACAGTTTCCTGATTTTGCATGGTCTTCAATTGGTTCTTCCGAATTCCACCGCGCGGGGGACCAGAATATTGTTTTCGAGGTGAATGTGCCGGTGAAGATCGCGCTCGAGATCGGAAAGACCGTGATAGAGCGCTTGGAAGCTCATGCAAGCGCCAACTGGAGGCTGATAATCGCTCGTCAGCAGGCGGATATTTCGGAGTAACTCACCTGTGTCGTCGTGATCTTCCATCATGCGCCGCATCGGATAGATAAGTGATTCAATGCGTTCAGCCCCTTCGACGGCCTTTAATTGCGGGAAGAGCACTTCCTCTTCTTTAAACATGTGCGTGAACATTTCGTCAGCCATCGCGTTGACCAGATCGCGAACCCGGCCAAGCTCCGGGTGCATATTCCCGTGGCGAAGAAACACCTTTTCGGCAAGGGCCGTGAGTCGCGTCAACTCGCGGCGTGCATAGGTATGATGCTGTTCGACGATGTAATCTGCGAGCTCTCCGAGAGATGCGGTCATCCAATGGCTATCCTCCTTCGTAGGATGAGCCGGGAGCGCGTCTGCGAGATCGGACAGAACTTTTTCCAGCGGAACTTGGCCTTTCCTGCATGCGTCCTCGAGCGATTTGCGCCCGCCGCAGCAATAGTCGATGCCGAGCGCTTCGAAAACGCGAACCGCAGCAGGGTGCTGCTGCACAATTTCTCGAACAGTTTGGGTGGTTTCAATTACCATACATTTCCACCTTGGCGGATCCGGCTTTATGAGCCAGTGACTTTGGTCACCGGATTGGAAATCTATTCACAACGGGGAACCAAGTGACGATTCGAGCTCTTCCTTGTTAAGGATGGTGACTTCCCGGCCCTTAATGTGGATGAGGCCTTGCGCTTGCAGCCGCGCCATGTTTCGCGAGACCAGTTCGCGAACCGTGCCGATATGAGCGGCGAGTTCCTGATGGCTCACACGAAGTTCGAACACAGTCCCCTCTTCTCCTGGCGCTCCGTGGGTTTGGGCTTGGCGAAGCAGCCACGCGATGAGACGGTGACGGACCGTTGTGAACGAAAGCTCTTCGATGATTCCGACCAGCCGCCGGAGGCGCGCGCCGACTACCTCTAATACCTTCAGAGCGACGTCCGGATGTTCGAGGCAGCAGGCGCGAAAATCATTGCGCGAAATAAAGAGAAGCTGAGATTCTTCGGCCGCGGCAGCGGACGCCGGATAGGTTCCGCCGTCGAATACCGGAAGTTCTGCAATCGAACTCCCAGGCCCTTCTATCGCCAGGACTTGCTCGCGTCCGCCAGAAGATGTTTTGAAGATCCGCACACGCCCTGCGGCCACGACATACAATCCCGAGCACGGCTCGCCCTCGGAGAACAACAGCTCGCCGGCTAAAAAGCGGCGGATGACAGTGCGGCCTGCCAAGGCAGCGATTTCGGAACTGTCCATTGCGGAAAACAGCGGTGTCGCCTGCAGTGTGGCAATGATGGCTGGTGTCTTATCAGGCGGCATAGGACAAGGTAAATGTACACAAACAAGGAAATGGTTGCTTTTGGTGACCAAAGTCACTGGGAACAATTACGTTGATTCCGGAAGCTGAAATTGGAAAGCATCGATAAGAGAAAGAACGACACATGGCCACGACCCTAATTGAGCACGCACGCAGAAAAGTTGCAGTTCCGACCGATTACACCTTGAAACTCTACCGCAAAGCGCTGGCTGTCTTCTACGTCGAAGAACGAATGAAGACATTCGCGCGGCAGGGCAAGTGCTCATTCGTAGCCTCGTGCCGGGGTCACCAAATCACGCAAGTGTGCATCGCATCGCTCTTGACTCCTGGCCATGACTGGTTCTTTACCTATTACCGCTCGAAAGGCACGGCGGTGGGGCTTGGCCTGCCGCTGAAGGACATCTTTCTCTGAATGTTGGGGCGAGCGGGCGACCCAAATTCCGGCGGACGCAATATGCCGGAGCACTTTTCTTCGCGCGAGCTGAACCTGGTATCGCAAACCGCGTGCACGGGTTCGCAGTATCTGCCCGCCGTGGGCGCGGCTAAAGCCGTGAAGTCGGACGGCACAGGTGCCGTAGTCTATGTGGAATCCGGCGAAGGAGCCACAAGCGAAGGCGAATTCTTCGAAGCGTTGAACTGGGCGGCAAGGGAAATATTGCCCGTGTTGTTTGTGATTCAGAACAACGGCTATGCCATTAGCGTTCCGCAACAGGCGCAAACCGCTTCTTCGGTCCGACAGATTGCGCAAGGCTTTGGTGTTCAAGCTGTCGAGATCGATGGGACCTCCTACGAGGCGCTGTATGAAACAGTTCCGGAATTGATTCGTTCGATTCGTGCGGGAAAAGGGCCTGTGTTGATTGAAGCCAAAGTTGTACGCCTCGATCCGCATTCCTCTTCCGACGATCAAAGAAAATATCGCAGCGACGACGAGATCCTTCATGCTTTGAAGGCGGATCCTTTGCTGCAGATGGAAGCGAGAATTCAGGAGGACGGGATTCTCAGTTCGGCGGAAACGGAGCGCATTCGCCAGGAAGTGAAGGCGGAAGTGGACACCGCGGCCGACTGGGCGGACGCGCAACCCGAGCCCGATGGCCGCGATCTGATCTCGCACATCTATTCGGAAACAGCCGCCGGGGCAAGGGCCATGGAATCTCCACGGTACGTTTCGCAGGAACCTATCACGCTGATCGACGCGATTAACCACGGGCTCCACGAGGAGTTAGCGCGGAATTCCAAGATCGTGATGTGGGGCGAGGACATTGCCGATCCCAAAGGAGGGGTCTTCGGCGTAACACGCGGGCTCACACGAGCTTTCGGCGAACGCGTGAGCAATTCGCCTCTGGCGGAAGCGAGCATTGCCGGCATTGCGGGCGGAATGGCGATCGCAGGCTACAAACCCATCGTGGAAATTCAATTCGCCGATTATCTTTGGCCCGCTGCGATGCAACTGCGGGACGAGATTCCCACCGTGCGCTGGCGCAGCAATGGGGTATGGACTTGTCCGGTTGTTGTGCGCATCGCAGTGGGTGGATACATCAAAGGCGGTCCGTGGCATTCCACTTGCGTCGAGAGCTTCTTTGCTCATATTCCCGGCTGGAAAGTCGCATTTCCGAGCTGCGCGGAAGACGCCAAGGGTATGATCAAGGCGGCCGCCCGGTCGGACGACCCGGTCATTTTTCTCGAGCAAAGGACTGTATCGTCGAGTTCAGGCGAAGACTCCTGAGCCCGATTCAGATTACATAGTGCCCTTCGGGCGCGGACGAATACGCCGGGAGGGGACCGATGTCACCGTCGTGACCTGGGGGAGCACGGTATACCAGACGCTTGATGTTGCCCGGCAGTTGGAGCAGCAGGGACACTCGATTGAGGTGCTCGACTTGCGGTCGATTGTGCCTCTCGATGAAGAGTTGATTTACCGGAGCGTTCGAAAAACCAACCGGGTGATCGTCGCGCACGAAGATTCGCTCACGATGGGCTTCGGCGCGGAGATCGCGGCGCGTATTGCCTCCAACTGCATTGACGCGCTCGACGCGCCCATCCTTCGAGCCGCGGCGGAGGACTCGTTTGTTCCTTCCGCTCCTGCCCTGGAAGCGATGGTCCTGCCTTCTGCCGGCAGCCTCCGCGCGGCTGTTGAGCAGATTTTGCGTTACTGACAGAATAATCATCAGTTAAGGTAGAGGCAGAAGGTGAGCGTCGAGACCAACCGAAACGCATCCGTTCAGCTTGCTTTAGGAACGTTTTCTTTTGTCGTTTGCTTTGCCGCCTGGGGACTGATCAGCGCTTTTGCGCCGCTCTTCCGCGAGACGTTGCATCTGACAGCCACACAGGCCGCGTTTCTTGTCGCTGTCCCAGTGATTCTTGGCGCGCTTGCTCGCATTCCGATGGGCATGCTCGCGGACCTGTATGGCGGGCGTGTCACATTCACGGGCCTGATGATCGCCGCGGCTATCCCTCCGCTATGGGCTTCCGTCGTATCCAGCTATGGCATGCTGCTTGCGGCAGCGTTTTTCCTGGGGCTTGCCGGCTCTTCCTTTGCGGTTGGCGTTGGGTTCGTCTCGCGATGGTACCCGCCTCAAAAACAGGGAACCGCTCTGGGAATCTATGGTCTGGGAAACATCGGGCAATCGACGGTTGTGTTCCTTGGGCCGATTCTCGCCGCAGCGTTTGGCTGGCGAATCGTCTTTCGCGGCTTGTCCGTGCTGCTCATTGTCTGGGCCGCGGTTTTCTTTCTGTTTGCACGAAATTCTCCCAACGTGGTTCGCCCGAAAGGGCTCGACGAAATGCTGGGAGTGCTTCGTCGTGAGCGGCTCGCCTGGGTTCTGTCGGCGTTCTACGGGCTGACATTCGGCGGCTTTGTAGCGTTTTCGATTTATCTTCCGACATTGCTAAAGGACGAATTTAACTTGAGGCCCGCGGATGCCGGATTGGGAACGGCGGGATTCGTTGTACTCGCGACGCTTCTTCGCCCGCTTGGCGGCTGGCTGGCGGACCGAATAGGAGGCGCACAAGTTCTCTCCGTAGTCTTCTTCGGGATTGTTCCTTTTTCTCTCCTGCTCGCGTGGCCCTCGATAACGCCGTTCACCGCAGGTGCGTTGGGATGCGCTGCGCTTCTGGGCATTGGCAATGGAGCGGTGTTCAAACTGGTTCCGCAGTATTTCGCCAAAGACACAGGCACGGTGACTGGACTGGTGGGGGCCGTGGGTGGTCTTGGCGGCTTCTTCCCGCCGCTGCTTCTGGGTGCCTTCTCTGATGCGGTGGGCGTCATTTGGCCGGGCTTTGTCCTACTCTCCCTGACTGCGTTTCTGCTCTGGCGCCTGAATGCGCGCGTATTGCTCTCAGCAGATCGTGCGGCGGTCGAGACAGCGCCTATCCGGCAAAGCCGCGCCATGACACAATTGCGCGCCGGCCTTTGGGCGACAGTGTGGACGGGCCTTCTGGTTGCGGCGATCGTGGTTGGCTCGCGAAACCTCGAGAATTTCGATCCGGCACTTGTTATTTACACGTTCGCAGTGATCTTCGCGACTTGGGGCGTGGCCTACCACTACACAGTCTGGCTCGATAAGCCGCCGACGCGCATATTCTGGCAACGGGGCTGGCAGATCGCGAAAGAGCAAGGACTATGGCGCAGCTCCGCTAACATCACGGGTTTGTTTGGCAAGAACATTTTGATGCAAACCTTCATCCGGCGCCGCTCTCCATTGCGCTGGTGGATGCACCAGTTCCTGTTCTGGGGCTGTCTCCTGGCTGCGGCAGTCACGTTTCCGCTAGTATTTGAGTGGATTTCTTTCGGTTCGGCAGCAAATGACCAGATGACTTATGTCGCCTATCTCTTCGGCTTCGCGCTGGGTTCGTTTCCAATTCATTCGATCGTCGCAGAACTGGCTTTTCATAGCTTGGATATTGCCGCGATCCTGGTCCTGACCGGAATCGTGCTGGCGCTGTGGCGTCGGTTGAGGGACGCTGGCGCACAGACGCTGCAATCGTTCGCGATTGACTTCTTTCCGCTAATTTTGCTCTTTGCAATTTCGATTACAGGGCTCGCGCTCACGGTTTCCCAGTTCTGGCTGCGAGGCAATCTGTACAGCTTTCTTGCCGTGTTACACGCAATCACCGTGATTGCCGCGCTTTTGTATCTGCCGTTTGGCAAATTCTTCCATATCTTTCAGCGGCCCGCGCAGCTTGGAGCCAAGCTTTACCAGCAGGTTGGCGCACGCGATGAAGGCGCGCGGTGCGCGCGTTGCGGCGAACGATTCGCGTCCAGAATGCAGATCGACGATTTGAAGCGCACTCTGCCGCAGCTTGGATTCGACTACCGCGTGCCGGGCCCAGCCGGCTATTGGCAGGAATTGTGCCCGCCATGTAAGCGAAAGACGCTGTCGTTTGCACAGCTTCGATTGAGGGGGACACTAAACCGTGGCTAAGCTGCCCGTTTCCGCCGAACAACTCCGGGAGCAATTTGGACCACATCTGCATTACACGCCTCCAGGCGGCTGGTCGGACGAATCGCGCAATCCGGCGGACAAGCTGGTGAAAACGCATTGCTGTTTCTGCGGGCAGCAGTGCGGCATTCAACTGAAAGTGCGCGACAACCGGGTGATCGGTTTCGAGCCCTGGGAGGAGTTCCCGTTCAACCAGGGCAAGTTGTGCCCCAAGGGTGTGAAGAGGTATCTACAGGGAAGTCATCCGGACCGCTTGCTCGATCCATTAATGCGCGATGTCGCCGGTTTTCGCAAAACGAGCTGGGAAGAAGCGCTCGGATATACAGCCCGGCGTATTCGCGAGGTTCAGGAGAAATACGGCAACGACGCGGTAGCAGTCTACGGAGGCGCTTCTCTCACAACCGAGAAATCGTACCTAGTTGGGAAGCTGGCGCGGCTGGGTATTGGCACGCGCCATGTCGACTATAACGGCCGCCTATGCATGGTGTCGGCCGGCGTGGCCTATAAGCTCGCTTTCGGTGTAGACCGCAGTCCCATTCCCTGGAGCGATATCCCCAAGGCCGACGTGCTTTTCATCATTGGCTCGAACATTGGCGATTGTTCGCCGATTACCACCGATTATGTGTGGCGCTGCCGGGACCGCGGAGGCAAGCTAATCATCGCCGATCCGCGGCTAAACCCCATTGCGAGAAATGCCGACCTGTTCCTGCCTTTGCGCCCGGGAACGGATCTTGCGCTGCTGATGGGCATGCTTCACGTGATTTTGCGCGATGGTTTTGAGAATCGCGAGTTTATTGCAGAGCACACGACTGGCTTTGAAGCGGTGAAGAGATCGGCCGCATCGTGGGACCCCAAGGCTGCAGCCCAAAAGACCGGGGTACCGCCGGAGGCGATCGAGAAGGCCGCGCACTGGTTTGCAAAAGCCGAGCGCGCTATCGCGTTGCATGCACGCGGGCTCGAGCATCAGTCGAAAGGCGTAGAAAATTGCCTGGCGGTCATTAACCTGGTCCTGGCAACCGGACATTTGGGGCTCGAAGGCTCAGGGTGCGCGATGATTACCGGACAAGGCAACGGACAAGGCGGCCGTGAGCACGGGCAGAAATGCGATCAGCTGCCGGGACAACGGATGCTCACCGATCCGGCAGCGCGCGAGCATGTTGCGAAAGTATGGGGCATTTCTCCAGACGAACTGCCGCAGCCAGGTTACAGCGCCGAAGAAATCATGGAGGCCATTCATCGTGGCGAGATCAAAGCGCTGTTTTCGCTGTGTTTCAATCCTCTGGTTTCGCTGCCCGATGCAAACTATACACGCGAAGCGCTGGAGAAACTGGACTTTTTCGGTGTAATCGATTTCTTTCTGTCGGAAACGGCGCACCATGCCGACGTCGTGCTTCCGGGCAGTCTTCAGGAAGAAGAGGAAGGGCTGACTTGCAACGTCGAAGGACGCGTAATTCACATACAAAAGGCCGTGGATCCGCCTGGAAACGCCCGAACAGACACCTGGATTCTATGCGAGCTGGCGAAACGCCTCGATCGCGGCAAATTTTTCCCATTCCAGAACTCGCGGGAAGTGTTGGATGAGCTGCGCGAGGCTTCGCGAGGCGGTCATGCCGACTATTACGGGATCACTTATGAGCGCGTGGATGAACACATGGGTCTGTTCTGGCCATGTCCATCGCTCGATCATCCGGGAACGCCGCGCCTGTTCGAAGGCGGCCGCAGTTTTCATTCCGATGGGAAGTGCAAATTCATCGTGACGGAGTGGCGCGAGAGCGGCGACCCGGTGGATGATGAATACCCTGTATATTTGACGACCGGGCGAGTCGTAAGCCAATATCTTTCGGGTACGCAAACGCGGCGTTTGGGCGGCTTGGTGGACATTTATCCTGAGCCGCGCCTCGAAATTCATCCGCTGCTAGCATCGCGATACGGAATAACGGATGGAGACGCCGTCGCCGTAAAAACGCGCCGGGCGGAAATTACGCTGCGAGCGCTGGTAACGAAGACAATACGCCCCGACACTGTGTTTATCCCGTATCACTGGCCGGGAAAGCAGAGCGCTAACCAATTAACCCACCGGACGCTCGACCCGCGCAGCAAGATTCCGGAATTCAAAGTATCGGCCTGTGCGCTGCGCAAAGCGTGTTCTGAGGAGGCACGCAGCTAATGTTCGGCTACGAATTCTACGTCGATCCATCGCGCTGCATTGGCTGCCAGTCCTGCTTCGAAGCGTGCGAAGAATGCGAGACGCACCGCGGGGTGTCGATGATTAATTTCGATTATCTGGACCGGCATGAGATGGCCGGTACCGCCGCTTATGTTTGCTGGCACTGCGAAGAACCGACCTGTGCCATGGTCTGCCCTGCGGATGCCATCAAAGTGGGCGAGGACGGAGTGGTTCGTTCAGCGCTCAAGCCACGTTGCATCGCGTGTTCGAACTGCGTGTTGGCTTGCCCGTTCGGCATTCCAAAAGTGATTCCCGAATACGAGCAGATGATGAAGTGCGATATGTGTTACGACCGCACTTCGGCTGGGAAGAAACCCATGTGCGCCACGGTGTGCCCGAGCCAAGCGCTGAGCTATCTGAAGCCGGAGGAGATCGCGCACCGGCGCGAACATCCAGCCAATTTGTTTGTATTCGGGAACCAGCGTGTTAAGACGCGGGTGAACATAATGGTGCCGCCAGAAACTGACGCTGTTTCCATCGACGTGGTCGATTATATGTGGGAGGGACACCTTGCCGAGATCGGGTAATCCATCGCATGCGAGGGCTGACGAACCGCTGTGGAAGGATGAGTTTTCCGTCTTCCAGGAGCGGGAGCGCTTTGTCAGCCGCCGCCAGTTGATTAAATTCTTGACGCTCACCAGTCTCGGCATGTTTGCGGGAAACATGTGGATTCTCGTCCGATCCTGGTTTCGTCGCGATCAGGCGTATCCGCGGGAACCGATTGCCCGGTTGGGTGAAATGCCCGTGGGCAGCGTGAAGTTGTTCAGCTATCCGAACGCGAAGGACCAATGCCTCCTGGTGCGGACCGGCGAAGACGATTACGTCGCCTATTCGCAGAAGTGCACCCATCTCTCGTGCGCGGTTTACTATTCACGCGAGGACAACCAACTAATCTGCCCATGTCACAATGGCCGGTTTTCGATTCGTGACGGCGCTGTGATCCAGGGCCCGCCAACGCGAGCTCTGCCGCACGTGGTGCTCGAGCGAAAAGGCGAAGAGCTGATCGCCATTGCGATGAGCGGAAAACTGGAGGGCTGACGTGCGGCGAAGGATTACCGCTTTAGACGGAACGGCCGCGCTCCTCATTCTGTTGTTGATCGTGCAAGTCTGGCTGCTCTCGGCAACGCTCGATGCTTACCTGGCAGGCCATAGCGATGCGGCCTTGCCGGGAGCAGCGTGCAGCGGCGTCATCTTTCTAGCTTCAGCAGGACTGTATTGGTTCGTCCAGCGTATCGATCGCGGGCCATAAACCCATGCGCCGGAGTGCACAACAAAACGCGACCTAAACCAGGTTGGGCCAGCGCATTTGATGAATGACACGCTGCAGCAGATGCACAATCTGCGAATGGTTATTTCTGCGATAGATCAAGCCCACCTGGATATCCGCGTTTCTGTCGAGGACCCGAGCGTGGTGCAGCTTGCTCGAAACCTGGCGCTTGAAACTCGCGGGAACAATCGCGATGCCATCGCCGTTGAGGACCGAGTTCAGCATTTCTGGCACGGTATCGAATGCTATGACTCGCTGGGGGCGATACCCGGCTCGATCGCACAGGGCTTGAATATAACCATAGAATGCCGGGTTGAATTTCTTTCGGATCGCGATTCGATTCTGTCCGGATAGCTCATCGATTCGTAGAGCTTTTCTATTTGCGAGCGGATTGTCGTCTCCCATCGTGACGATCAGCGCCTCCCGGAACAAGAACTCGAGAGTCAGCGAGTCGTGTTCCTCGAGAGGGAGCCTTACGAGCCCTGCATCCAGACTTCCATTGCGAATCAAGGGGACCTGTTCGTCGGAGAGCAGGGCGTGGCACTTCACTTTCACGTGGGGGAAGACTTTCTTAATGTGCGTTTCCAGTGCCGGAAAGGCGCTCGTCTCGAGCAACGGTGCAACACCCAACGCGAGCTGGCCGAGCTCGCCACGATGCGCCCTCTGCGCCATCTCTAGCGATCGCGATACCTGCTCGAGCGTTCTTCGCGTCTCCTCCAGAAATACTCGTCCCGCGACGGTCAGTTGGACGGCATGCTTTGTTCGCTCGAATAAGGGGGCACCCAATTCGCGCTCGAGTTCCTTGATTTGTCTGCTGAGGGGAGGTTGCGACATCCCCAGCCGCTGTGCGGCGCGCCCGAAATTAAGCTCCTCTGCGAGTGCAACAAAATAGCGGAGCTGCCGCAACTCAATCGTTTTGGCCATGCATGAGGGGATTGCACGTTGTTAGCCAGCCGCCTTGTGCTGGTAATACCCAACCGGTATCACCGCTCCAGCTCCAGGTATTTGCTCTCGCGGCGGGAGAGCCGCTAAGATGCGTGGGACTAGGTCTCTGACCGCCTAAAGCGGTTTTATAAATCATTTGAATATCAAAATGTTTTGGCCGACAATAGGCCATGGCAAGAAAGCCTCTGCGTGTTCCAGTCTCGGCGCGAGATCTGAAAGAACTGG